>NZ_JAVDUS010000019.1:0-199006 GCF_031456485.1 Bacillus sp. 3255 | reverse complement strand
TGGTACTTGAACCGCAGGGTTCTGGGAGAGTAGAACGTTGCCAAGCACGAGAGAAAGCCTTTCTGAGAGAAATCTCAGGAAGGTTTTTTTGTTTTTCGCCGAAGTCGCTGCAATTGCATAAGCGATTTCCTAGCTTTGTAAAGGATTCGAAGTAATTGGGAATAGTTCCTTACATACTCTTTTTTTGACATCAGTACAATACCGAACATAAACCCATACTAGCCCTATAAGGAGGGATTCTTGTATGGGTTTTTCAATATTTTCGAAAAAGTTAGCTATTGTCCTATTTGGTTATTCAATGCTTCAAACCGCGACCGCCTGCTCGCTTAAAATGGATGCGGCCAAAGCAGAAGCCGATTCCCTGCAGCCGTTAAGTAATTTGAGTGGAACGATTCCTGCTCCTATCGCAGAAGTAAAGCAAGTTCAACCTGCCGGCCATTCGCCGCTTAAGGCAGTTCAATCTAAACCTAAGCCTTCCAAGCAGGTAGTGAAAGGTATCTACGTTTCGGCTTGGTCAGCCGTAGGCACAAAGTTTGAGCAGTTGATCAAGCTAGTTGATTCAACCGATTTGAACGCCATGGTCATCGATCTCAAGAATGATTCAGGACAAGTTACATATGCCTCCAAGGTGCCCCTGGTGAATGAAATCGGTGCGAACAGCAACATCATCATTCGGGATATGAGCTCGATTTTGCAAAGGTTGAAGGCGAAGAACATTTATACGATTGCGCGCATCGTTGTTTTCAAGGATCCGTACTTGAGCAAGAAGAAAAGCGAGTATGCGATGAAAACCCATCAAGGTCAAGTCTGGCATGATAATAAGGGCGTAGCATGGGTCGATCCTTATAAAGAGGATGTTTGGGATTATAACTTGCAGCTCGCTATGGAAGCAGCTCAACTGGGTTTCGACGAAGTGCAGTTCGATTACGTCAGATTTCCGGAAAACGGCAAGAAGGTGGATGCGGAAGTCAGCTTTCATAATCCGAAGAAATGGACGAAGGCCCAGGTCATTGAAGCTTTCCTCACGAAAGCGAAAGAACGCGTAGGCGGCCAAGCTTATCTGTCGGCTGATGTGTTTGGATTAACGACCTCATCCGATAATGACATGGGTATAGGGCAGGAATGGTCGAAGATCAGCAAGCAGGTGAATTACATTTCCCCGATGCTCTATCCTTCGCATTACTCCAATGGGATGTATGGGGTGAAGTATCCGGATTTACAGCCCTATGCTATTATTCATAAGGCCATCAGCGATGCGAACGTCAAAAATGCCGTACTATCGCAATCGGGAGCTTCTATAGCGGAAGTCAGGCCTTGGTATCAGGATTTTACAGCAACGTGGGTAAAGCCCCATAAGACCTATGGTTACATCGATGTGATGGAACAGATCAAAGCGGCCAAGGAACAGGGTGTGGAACAGTTCCTACTGTGGAATTCCAATAGCATTTATTCCTATCGTTAACCGAATGTTCTTATTCGGATGACGGCCGACCGCTAGACTTGTCCTTTTCCTTGACACGAAAAAAGGGCTTTTGTTAAGATTGCAATCATATAAGCTTAGCAGGGTGCTAGTATTGAAATCTTTTAAAGAAAGATCTAAGGAGGAATAGGTGTTGTGAGGGAAGACAAGTTTGGTAAGGAAGGTTTAACGTTTGATGATGTTTTGCTCGTGCCTAGAAAGTCCGAAGTGTTCGGTAAGGAGATCGACGTTTCGACTGTGCTTGCGCCGCATGTGAAATTAAATATCCCGTTCATCAGCTCGGCGATGGATACGGTAACGGAATCCGGACTTGCGATTGCTATGGCCAGAGAAGGCGGTATCGGGATTATCCATAAGAATATGTCCATCGACCTTCAAGCGGAGCATGTCGACCGAGTCAAGCGCTCTGAGAGTGGTGTCATCACGAATCCGTTCTCTTTGACGCCGGACCATCATGTCTATGATGCGGAGGAATTGATGGCGAAATACCGGATTTCCGGTGTACCGATCGTGAATGAAGCCAATAAGCTGGTCGGCATTTTGACGAATCGCGATTTGCGCTTTGTCCATGACTACTCCATCAAAATTAACGAAGTGATGACAAGAGATGGCCTAGTCACAGCTCCCGTCGGAACTACGCTTCAGCAAGCCGAAGGCATTCTGCAGAAGCATAAAATTGAGAAGCTTCCGCTTGTGGATGACAGTTTCGAATTGAAAGGTTTAATTACGATCAAGGATATCGAGAAGGCGATTCAGTTCCCTAACTCGGCGAAAGACGCGCAAGGCCGCTTGCTTGTGGGCGCAGCCGTCGGTGTATCCAAGGATGTTATGGAGAGAGCAGCTGCGCTAGTTAAAGCGGGAATTGACGTCATTGTCGTGGACTCCGCGCATGGCCATCATATTAATATCGCGGAAACGGTGAAGAAGATTAGAGCGGCATATCCGGATCTGCCGATTATCGCGGGTAACGTAGCGACGGGCGACGGCACGCGCGATCTGATCGCAGCTGGAGCTTCCATGGTGAAGGTCGGTATCGGTCCTGGATCGATCTGTACGACACGCGTCATCGCAGGTATCGGTGTTCCTCAAATTACCGCTATCTACGACTGCGCACAAGCAGCTGCGGAATTCGGAGTTCCGATTATCGCAGACGGAGGCATCAAGTACTCAGGCGACGTGGTCAAGGCAATAGCTGCCGGGGCTAGTGCGGTGATGATCGGCAGCTTGTTTGCCGGAACGGATGAAAGTCCGGGTGAATCGGAGATTTTCCAAGGACGTAAATTCAAAGTATATCGCGGCATGGGTTCGCTAGGCGCTATGAAAGAAGGCAGTAAGGACCGTTACTTCCAAGAGAACGAGAGCAAGCTTGTTCCTGAAGGTATCGAGGGCCGTGTAGCCTACAAAGGGCCTTTGGCCGATATCGTGTACCAACTCGTTGGCGGCCTGCGCTCCGGTATGGGCTATTGCGGTGCCCGTAACATTCAAGAACTGATTCACGATACGCAGTTTGTGCGGATTACAGGCGCCGGTTTGAAAGAAAGCCACCCGCATGATGTTCAAATTACGAAAGAAGCACCGAACTATTCCTTGTAATTGTCACATTATGGAGGCGCGGGTTTTGAACCTGCGTCTTCTTTTTTTTGTCTAATAGGGTGTGTTACAATATAACCTGATATAAAAATTGCTAGGGAGAGTGAAGTTGTGAGATTTCCAAGTTTTACGAAGAGAAAGGTTGCTTTGGTGTTAGGTGTTAGTTTGATCGCTCAATCCGTACTTTTACATATACAACCGGCGTATGCCGAAGATGCAAAGACACCTGCAGCAACAACCGCGGCAGCCACTGGAAGCGAACTGAAGGTGAATGCCAAGTCGGCCATTATTATGGAAGCCAGCACAGGAGCCGTACTGTACGAGATGAATGCGGATGAAGCGCTGCCTCCGGCAAGTATGGCTAAGATGATGACCGAGTATCTGGCTATGGAGAGCATTAAGGAAGGCAAATTCACGTGGGAATCACAAGTTACGGCTTCTAAGAATGCTGCTGATGTTATCGGCTCCGGGCAGCTGATTGCAGAGAATGAGACCTTATCCTTCAAAGATATGTTCAATGCGATGTCCATCTATTCCGCGAATGATGCTTCTGTCGCTTTCGCCGAGCTGCTTGGAGGCGGGTCGGAAGAAAACTTCGCGAAAATGATGAACGAAAAGGCGAAACAGCTGGGGATGTCCGATAAGGCCCATTTCATCAGCGCTACGGGATTGTCTCGCGCGGATCTGAAGAATCCGCCGCAATCCATTGAAGGTGAAACGAAGATGACGGCGCGGGATTCCGCGATTCTGGCTTATAACATTCTCAAGGATCACAAGGAGATTCTAGAGTTCACGAAAATTCCTACGTTGAAATTAAGACCTACCGATAAAACGGCAATGATCAACTGGAACTGGATGTTGGAAGGAAACTCAACGAACACCAATTTCAAAAAATACGCCTATCAAGGACTGGACGGCTTGAAAACAGGTTCCACCGATGATGCCGGCTACTGCTTCACCGGGACAGCGGAGCGCAACGGAATGCGGCTTATCACGGTGGTCATGGGGACCAAAACGGAGCCGGAGCGTTTCAATGAAACAAGGAAGCTCCTCGATTATGGTTTCAACAATTTCGAAATCAAACCTTACCTGAAGGCGAATCAAGAAATAGATTCTTTGAAAATCGTAAACATTAAGAAAGGCGTGGAAACGCAAGTGCCGGTCGTAACCAAAGATGGACTTACCTTCGTTACGAAAAAAGGCGCCAAAGACACGGATTTCAAAATTACGGCTGAAGCTCTGGAAGAAAGCAAATTGGTAGCTCCGATTGCGAAAGGCGATGTGCTCGGGAAGGCGACTGTAGATTACAACGGCCAAGTCAAAACGGTAGATCTTGTAGCCAATAATGATGTCGAGAAAGGCAGCTGGATCCGCTTGTTGTTCCGCTCCATTAAGAACTTCTTCAGCGATATGTTTAAAGGGATCAAGGGCGGTTCCTAGTCCAGATAATGGGTTGTATAATGACCCTCCTTCATGTAAAATGATTGTTTAGAAGTTTACTATCGAAACGTGTAGCAAACTGTAAAATTTGCACTAAGGTATAGGAGGAAATAAAGAATGGAAACAGGAACATCCCGCGTTAAAACAGGTATGGCCGAAATGCAAAAAGGCGGCGTCATCATGGACGTTATGAACGCTGAGCAAGCAAAGATCGCAGAAGCAGCTGGTGCCTCCGCTGTTATGGCGCTTGAGCGCGTACCTGCTGACATTCGTGCGGCTGGCGGGGTATCCCGTATGGCTGATCCGACTATCGTGGAAGAAGTCATGAAAGTCGTCACTATCCCGGTTATGGCGAAAGCAAGGATCGGACACTTTGTAGAAGCGAAAGTCCTGGAATCTCTGGGCGTTGACTATATCGATGAGAGCGAAGTTTTGACACCTGCGGATGAAGTGTATCACATCAACAAGCGTGACTTCACGGTTCCTTTCGTCTGCGGATGCCGTGATCTTGGCGAGGCTCTTCGCCGGATCGGTGAAGGTGCTTCGATGCTTCGTACCAAAGGCGAGCCTGGAACAGGCAACATCGTGGAAGCTGTGCGTCATATGCGTATGATTCAAGGCCAAATCCGCAAAGTTCAAGGCATGTCCAAGGACGAGCTGATGTTTGAAGCCAAAACGCTTGGTGCTCCATATGAATTAATGCTGCAAGTTCATGAAACAGGCAAGCTGCCGGTTGTTAACTTCGCTGCGGGCGGTGTTGCAACTCCAGCGGATGCTGCTTTGATGATGCACTTGGGTTCTGACGGCGTGTTCGTTGGATCCGGTATTTTCAAATCCGACAACCCTGAGAAGTTCGCAAAAGCAATCGTAGAAGCTGTAACGCACTATACGGATTTCAAACTGATTGCTGAAATCTCCAAAGGTCTTGGCAGCCCTATGAAGGGAATCGAGATTTCCAAGCTGCAAGCTTCCGAGCGTATGCAGGAGCGCGGCTGGTAATGAAGAAAATTGGGGTTCTCGCGCTGCAAGGCGCGGTAGCAGAACATATTCGCGGCATCGAGCAGGCTGGCGCCGAAGGCGTTGTGGTGAAACGTACGGAGCAGCTGGCTGATCTCGACGGCATTATTTTGCCGGGCGGTGAAAGTACGACAATCGGCAAATTGATGCGCACGTATGGATTCATCGAGGCGCTTCGGGATTTCTCTGCGGCAGGCAAGCCGATCTTCGGCACTTGCGCAGGGTTAATTGTCATCGCCAAAGAGATTTCCGGCCAGCCGGAGGCTCATTTGGAGCTGATGGACATGACAGTGGCTCGCAACGCGTTCGGCCGTCAGCGTGAAAGCTTTGAGACGGATCTGCCGATCAAAGGCATTGACGAGAACGTTCGTGCGGTGTTCATTCGTGCCCCACTGATTGAGAAAGTGGGACCGGGAGTTGACGTGCTGGCTACGTACAATGGCCAGATCGTCGCGGCGCAGCAAGGCCATCTTCTTGCAGCATCGTTTCACCCGGAGCTGACAGACGACTTCCGTCTGCACAGTTATTTCTTAGATATGGTTAACCAAAGCCAAGCATAAATAATGGTTCAAGCACCTTGATAACTCCGGTTGCTCCGGGAAGGGTGCTTGCTTCCATATTCAACCATTTTGCGCTAACGGAGGAATCTCCTTGTTTGATGTAAAGTTACTTCGAAACGATTTGGCAGCCGTGCAAGCTGCTATGCGAAACCGCGGCAAGCAGATTGAAGAGCTGAACGGTTTCACAGAATTGGATTTGAAACGCAGAGAGCTGCTCCAGGAAACCGAACAGCTCAAGAACCGCCGCAATACGGTCTCGCAGGAGGTCGCGGGCCGCAAGAGATCGGGCGAGAATGCCGACGAACTCATCCAGGAGATGAAGGTTGTCGGAGACCGCATCAAAGAGCTGGATGACGAGATTCGCGTCTTGGACGAGTCGTTGCAGCAGGTACTGCTCTCCATTCCGAATATGCCCCATTCCAGCGTTCCTGTAGGCGGCTCCGAAGAAGAGAACGTAGAATTGCGTCGGGTAGGCGAGATTCCGCAGTTCGGCTTCGAAGTGAAGCCGCATTGGGAAGTTGCGCAGGAGCTGGGCATTCTGGATTTTGAAGCCGCTGCGAAGGTCACGGGCTCGCGATTCGTTTTCTATAAAGGGCTCGGTGCAAGACTGGAGCGCGCATTGATCAACTTCATGATGGACCTGCACAGCGATGAGCATGGATATGAAGAAATGCTGCCTCCGTACATCGTGAACCGTGACAGCTTAACGGGCACGGGTCAGCTTCCGAAGTTCGAGGAAGATGTGTTTAAAGTAGAGAATTCGGAATATTTCCTGATTCCTACGGCGGAAGTACCGGTGACGAATTATCACAGGGATGATATTTTGACGGGGGAACAGCTTCCGGTTAATTTCGTAGCGTTCAGCGCTTGTTTCCGTTCGGAAGCGGGATCTGCGGGAAGAGATACGCGCGGCTTGATCAGACAGCACCAGTTCAACAAAATCGAGCTCGTGAAGATTGTCAAACCGGAAGACTCGTATGACGAGCTGGAGAAGCTCACAGCCAATGCTGAACGCGTACTGCAGCTGTTGAAGCTGCCATACCGTGTGTTGGCCCTCTGCACGGGAGATATCGGCTTCTCGTCGGCGAAGACATACGACTTGGAAGTATGGCTGCCGAACAGCGGCGCTTACCGCGAAATTTCCTCCTGCAGCAACTTCGAGGATTTCCAAGCCCGCAGAGCGAACATTCGCTTCCGCCGGGATGCGAAGTCGAAGCCGGAATTCGTACATACGCTGAACGGTTCAGGCTTGGCGCTAGGACGTACCGTAGCGGCAATTCTCGAGAATTATCAGCAGGCGGACGGCTCGGTTGTTATTCCGGAAGTGCTCGTTCCATACATGAACAATGTGAAAGTGATTGTGAAAAAATAGCACTTGATTGTTCCCTGATAAATATGCTACAATGCTTTTTGTCACTGCACGAGGTTGTCTCCGCTACCGGAGACACCTTATCGTGGAGAGGTGGTCGAGTGGTTTAAGGCAGCGGTCTTGAAAACCGCCGAGGTGCAAGCCTCCGTGGGTTCGAATCCCACCCTCTCCGTAAACCGGCAATACCCTTAATAGGGTATCCACAACTGAAACGCATCGGACTGTTGATTACACGGTCTGGTGCGTTTTTTATTTGTACAAGGCACCCTGTAGAGACTTTGCCGAGGCATCCTTTACTGCTGTTGTGCCGCGCTGGAAGCCTCTAGAGGGGCTGCTGCAGGCCGGTATGATTCGGGAACCCCAAGGGAGCCAGTTCGCTCCAGAACACGCAAGGAAGCAGTTACTGCGCTATTACAATCGGTGATGGTGTAAACAGCATCCGAGCAGCTGCCACGATAGCAATTCGTCGTGGCAGTTGTTGTTTTTTTACATGGATAAAAGGATGATTCCTTCCGCATTTTATACTTGTGGAGGTGTTACTTATGAGCAATGAGAAGCTGACGATTGATCAAGCAGAATTGGTACAAGAGTGGATGCGAGTGCTCCCGACGACGCTGCAGCCAACCGATCAAGCGCGTGTATGGGCCGATGAAGCCGATCCTCAGACGGTTCGGGTTCATATTGAGGCAGCTGGACACACCGGCTACAACTTCGATTTCAAAGTCAATTACGTGGACGCCAGAGAGGTTAAGGTCGACCTGACGGACGTTCAGCGGGGGACTACGCACATCGACGAAACCGGGGATGTCGTACAGAACTTGGTGGATGATTATGTTCGCCATATTCATGAATGTGCGCAGGCCTTACACAGAGTCACACACGTTTAATTATGCGAAGGGGAGTTCATGCACATGACGAAGCAGAAATCGCGGGATAAAAATCTCCAAAATGTAGCGAAGGACTTGGAAGCAGCCCCAGTTAACAGTCATCAAGCGCAACAGATGCAGCAGCAAGTGAATGATCACCGGCATCAAGATGCATTAAATCATGATGGAAATTAGAGGGGGACGATGACAATGAAACCAGAAGCTTACGGAGTGACCGACACGTCTCAGAACCAACCTAACGCCGGCGGCAGCCAAGGCAAGCATAGACAGGATCCGTTATCCGGATCGAAAAAGGTGAAAAACCGCAACCATTCGAGGGATAATCAGCAAAGTGAAGGTTCGGGCCACGGTCATTAAAATCTTTTCGTCAATTATGTTTAAAGTTCGACAAACCGGACATACTATATCTTGTCAGTGAGCAGAGAGGTGTGGTTCCGTTGGAGCACTCCGCGAAACAACCCGTTGCATAGAGGACTTTCATACCTGTTAATCAGGCTGGAGGGGATGTGCCAAAGACACGTACCGTGTTTTAGAAGCAGATTTACCTAAAGGTTCGCGAGTAACAAGTTTAAAAGAAATCAGCAATCACTGACAAAAAAAGAACCCTTAGGGGTTCTTTTTTTCGTCGATTTCCAGGTAAGTTTGAGCGGGCCGGTTCACATAGCTCTCATAATCGTCACGGGGAACGAAACGCTCATCAGGCACATGCTGCGTCTTCCGATACAAGAACAGCTTAATGCCTCCGCCAATCAGGATGATCGCGACGATTAACGTTTGGCCGAAGTTATTCACCCAATACATAAAGTTCGTATGCGGGAACAGCTGGTAGAGAAACTGAACGATCACTTCTTTGAAGATATAATAGCCGCCGAGCAGGATCAGCACCATACCGATGGAACGGTGATAGGAGGTCCAGTTCTCGACGATCGGCTTATCGACCAGCGTGCCGTTCTCATATTTGGTAATGCTCTGTAGACCGTCGAAGAAGCTAAAGAACCAGAGAATCGGGACCAGGAAGAGGAACAGGGACAGCCGCAGCACATCGAGCACATAGATCGAGAACAGGAAGATCGCCATGAGCTGAATGCCCCGTTTGTTCATCGACAGATACAGATGAGCGGCTCCGGGGAAAATAGCGATAATCGTTGCTAATGTCCGGTTTTTGCGCCCATATTCATCGCTGAGGTGAAAGTCGTCGAAGATGCTCCGATCGATCACTTCATAGCCGGCTTGCTTGCGCTCCTGCTGCTTCAGCGCATCGAACATGCTGTAGAACCACAACACCGGCATCGCCAGCAGGAAGGCCATGAAGCTGTCGTTATTGGTCGTCATGGTGATGAAGAAGACGAGCACCGGGACTCCGAAGAACGCGACCATGGCGGTCAGACCGCGCTGCATCAGCCCGAGTTGGAAATGGCCGAGACCCGGAACGAAGGAGAGCAGCATGATTTTCGTTCGTTCCTGCTGCGCGGCGGCGTGTACGGCGTACGGGTTCGGCTCCCAGGAAGGCTGTCCGTAAGAGTCCGCCTCGTAGGCAGCGCCTTGCGGCCCGTGATAAGGCTGCGGCCGCAGCAGGAAGATGATCATGTCAATCATGTTGACGATTCCGAAGAAGGCGGCAATGATCAGCATGAAAATGAGAAGATCATCATCGACGTGAGAGAAGGCGACGCTAACGAAAATAAGAAACAGCGGGCCGAAGAAACCAGCCCCGTAGAGCATCGCACGAAATATTCGATTCATATAGAGATGACCCGCTCCGGGTATGAAGGACAACATCAGAGCGACCAGGCTGCTTTTGGTAGGCATGAAGGGTGGAAACCTCCTTATGGTTTAATTATTTTTGCAATGTATCCAGCCAACTTAGCGTTTTATTCAGCAATTGATCGGAAAAAGGTTGATCGTGCGGCGACGGTGTCTGGGCGGAAGAAGCGGAAGAAGGGGGTTGCCCGAAAGCGCCTTGCGGCCCCAGCTCCTGGGACAAGCCGTGAAAGAAGCCGGTAGCGACCAGAATCAGGGTGGCTGCCGCAGCAATGCCATAATGGACGATGGTAGAGCGGTACCAGGATCGTTTGGTGCCCATTGTTCGAGCAAGTATAGCATCTGTGAAAAGTTTGTCGTCCGTTTCCATGACCGGCAGGGCGTCTGACTTCAGGTCCATGCAGAGCATGTAGCGCTCCAGGCATTCGTCACACCTGTATAGATGAAGTTCCATTTCATCGCTTTCTTGGGGAGACAGCAGCCCGTCGAGGTAGCTTTGCCACGCTTGCCCATCGTAATGTTTCACAGGAAATCCTCCTCCTTCCAATTGTTGCGGAGCCACTGCTTGGCTCTATATAGCTTGGATTCGACCGTCTTGACCGTGACGCCATTGGCAGCGGCAATGTCTTGGTACGATTGATGATGAATGTAATAGGCCGTTAAAACTTCATGGTAATTCGCGGGAATTTGATGGAGCTTGCGGCGCACGAGCTCCGTCGTCTCTCTCGTCATGACCTCTTGCTCCACACTATGGGAAGACGAAGGATAGGGACCGGCCGTTGGGTCGGCTTGTATCGAATCTTCCATCTCGGCAGTGACTTCTTCCCTGCGCCTGCTCGCCGAGCGCTTGAAATCGATCGCACGGTTGACCGCAATGCGGGTCATCCATGTTTTGAGCCCTTTCATCTGGTACTGAGGGAGGGAGAAGTAAATTCGGGACCAGACGTCCTGCGATAAATCTTCGGCATCCTTCGTATGGCGTACGATGGCATAGATTGTTTGGAACAAATATTGACGATAAGTGGCAACCAGCTCACGAAATGCCGCTTGATCCCCATTCAATATGCGTTCGACTAACTCTCGTTCCTGAATGTGCTTCTCCTCCTCTCCGCATGAATAGACGAAGGTAACGACGCCAACCCCTGCACATAAGCCCAAATAAAAAGAGCGGATCGCGAAGATCCGCTCTTATCGCTTTAGAGCGCCGCTGTTTTGGCGGCTGGTATGGCCGGTTTACTGCGCACGAACCATTGAGACAGCAGCGCACTAAATACGCCCAATACGCCAAGGATAATGAACCCCTCGTGGAGAGAGAACCAATCTCCGATAACCCCCATCAGCACAGGGCCGACGAACATGCCCAGACCATAGATCGCTTGGAAGAATCCCATCGCAGTCGCCCGCTTCTCCGCCGGCATATGCTTGATGCTCATCCCCATGAGCAGCGTGAACGAAAGGCCGCGACCGAAGCCGGCAATAGCCTGCGTAATCATAAGCAACCATAAATGATGCGTGAAAGGTATTGTAAATGTAAAAATCCCCATGAGCAGGAAGCCGCTCACAACCATACGCTTCTCCCCGTATTTGGCCGCCCATTTCCGTCCTCCGAACAAGGACGCAATGGCGACCGGCACGTTCGCGAAAAGCGAGAGCAGGGATAAAGAAAATTTATCGGCCCCAAGTTCCGTTGCATAGACGGGCGTAAATCCGAACACGGTGGCGAAAATCAGCACCTGCGACAAAATCGCCAATAAAGACACGAACAGCAGCGTACGGTCCGTTGCTACGTCACTGATGCCGCGCAGCGTAATTTTTGGCGCATCGGGCTCGATTTTCTCAATCAGGAAGAAGGAACCGGCAAATCCAAGCAGCCCGAGCAGCGCTCCAAGTACGAAGGCGGCCTCCCAGCCCATTGCGTCAGCCGCCCAGCCGGCGGAGAGGATGCCGAGCACCTGGCCCAGCGAGTTGAAGAAGGAGATGGTGCCGATCGCTTTCGTTGACTCCTCGTGTTTGTAATAGCTCGTGAATAAGACGGTGAAATCGACCCACGTTGCCGCAGCCGCGCCGGCCAGCGCCCGGAGAACGAGGATCCAGGTGAAATCCTTGGTGATCCAGAGTCCGAGTCCGCCAATCGCCGTGAAGAACAGGCCGAACGTAATAAAGAGCTTTCGTTTATGAAAGCGGTCCGACATGATCCCGACGGGAATGCGCAGCAGCATTTGGGAAATTCCATACATGCCAACGATCCAACCGGCCAACTGATGGCTTCCGCCGAGGAATTCCACGTAGGGGGCCATAATGGGAACGCTCGTATACATGGACATCCAGAACAGCAGGGTGACTGCGCAGAATAAAGGAATGCGATAAGAGCTTGGTATTTTGTTAATCGCCACGGGGAGCTCCTTTCCTACCTATCTAATCTACCGTTTATTATAGATCATTTGGCCGGATCAAGGCTATGACGGGATCATTGCAAAATAAGGCAACGCTTGGAAACCGTCAGGTAATTGCTTGATTTTTCGCCGTTTCCGGGCGATTTCCGCCGTACAAAAATGGATCATTGATGGAAACGGATACGCCGTGTACATTGGATCATGTCACAGGCCAGCACCCGCAGGCCGGCATCATTATAAGGAGAATGGAGGCATACAAGTGGGCGCAAGTCGAATGAAACAAGTCTGGTCAGGCATCGCCCGGGACAAATTTCTATACCTGTTGGCACTTCCGGGGCTGCTCTACTTCCTTATTTTCAAATATGTACCGATGTGGGGGATCGTCATTTCCTTCCAGAACTATTCGCCTTATCAAGGCATGTCGGGAAGCCCGTGGGTGGGATTGGAGCATTTTCAGCGGTTTTTCTCTAACCCGGATTTCTTCACTCTGTTTCGAAATACTTTAGCGATCAACGTTTTATCGTTAGTCCTCTTTTTTCCATTACCGATTCTACTGTCTTTAATGCTGAACGAAGTACGAAATATGGTATATAAGAAAGTCATTCAATCGATCGTCTATCTGCCTCACTTTCTGTCTTGGGTGATTATCGTGGGGATTACCTTCCTCCTGTTCTCGACAGGAGACGGAGCTATCAACCAAATGCTGGTCGCTTTAGGCTTCGATAAGGTCGATTTCCTGACGAACAAGAACTACTTCTGGGGCATGCTGACGGCCCAGTCGATTTGGAAGGATGCCGGTTGGGGGACGATCATCTTCCTGGCTTCCATGGCTAGTATTGATCCTCAATTATATGAAGCGGGCAAAATGGACGGCGCCGGCCGCTTCCGCCAAATGTGGCATATTACCCTGCCGGGTATCCGCTCGGTCATTATCATTCTGTTGATTCTGCGTATCGGTCACATCATGGATGTCGGATTCGAACAAGTGTTCCTGATGATGAACGGTGCCGTCTCCGAGGTAGCCGACGTGTTCGATACCTATGTGTACAGGCTTGGCGTGAAGCAGGGCCAATTCAGCTACAGCACCGCTGTCGGATTGTTTAAGTCCGTCGTTGGATTGCTGCTGGTCATCGGGGCGAACAAGCTGGCCAAGAAATTCGGCGAAGACGGCGTCTACTAGAAAGGGAAGGAGGAACTCTCGATGTCATCTGAATTTACAGCTACCGCTATCGCTTCCAAAGGTGATCGCGTGTTCAACGCGGTGAATGCAATCTTGCTTGCCGTACTGGGGATTATTACATTCTTCCCGCTTTACTACGTGTTTGTCGTCTCGTTCAGCGATCCGTCGAGCTATCTGTCCAGTGAGTTCCAATTGCTTCCGACCAAGTGGAGCTTGGCCTCCTACAAGTACCTGATGTCTACCGATGCGTTCCTTCATGCGATAGGAAACAGCATATTTCTGGCGGTCGTCGGGACGGCGCTCAGTTTGTTGGTTACATCCTGTCTCTCTTATGCCATTTCCCGCAAAAGACTGCAGGGCCGCAAATTCATCATGCTGCTTATTTTGTTGACGACCCTGTTCAACCCGGGGATTATTCCCCCTTACTTGTTGGTGAGAGACCTGCACTTGATTAACAGCACCTGGTCGCTCATTCTGCCCGTTCTAACCAGCGGTTGGTACGTGCTGTTGATGAAAGGATTCTTCGACAGTATTCCGGCCAGCTTGGAGGAATCAGCCAGAATCGATGGCTGCAACGATATCAGCGTGTGGTACCGCATTATTTTGCCGCTATCACTGCCTTCGCTCGCCGCCTTCGGGTTATTCTATGCCGTGGCTTACTGGAACACGTTCTTCACGGCGCTTCTTTATATCAATGATTTCACCAAGCAGCCGCTGCAAGTATTGCTGCAAAACATGCTGATTGACGCTTCAACGGCTGCAGGCGGCGGCGCCGCGGCGGAAATGATGTCCGAGCAGCGGATTCCTCCGGAAACCCTGAAGATGGCTGCGGTTGTCATTGCAACCGTACCGATTTTGTTGGTATATCCGTTCCTGCAAAAGCATTTTGCCAAAGGTGCGATGGTTGGTTCGGTTAAAGAATAGCAATGGTTTAAACATTTGGGGAGGTTGTACAATCATGGTTATGAAAAAGAAAGCAATTAGCGTAGTCGCATCAACCCTTCTGGTATCCTCCATCCTCGCGGCCTGCGGCAGCAAGGACAACGCTCCGGCAAGCGGTGCGGGAGAGACGGCATCCGCCAAACCGACGGAGATCAGCATCATGACGATGTATTACACGCCGGAGCCTCCGGGACCCGACAACGTCATTGTCAAAGAAATCGAGAAGAAAACGAACACGAAGCTCAAAATTACATGGGTTTCACCGAATAACTATGCGGACAAAATTAACGTCACGCTGGCATCCGGCGACATTCCCGACCTGATACTGCTCGACGATCCGTTCAGCGCGCAAGTCCGCGGTATGGTGGCGCAAGGCGCATTCTGGGAATTGACGCCGATGCTGAAGGATTACCCGAACTTGATGCAGTATCCGAAGGAATCATGGGAGAACACGAAGCAGGCGGATGGCAAAACCTACGGCATTCCGCGTGCCCGTCCGACAGACGGCGGCGGATTCCCTTACTTGCGCAAGGATTGGCTGGATACGCTGCACTTGGACATTCCGAAAACGACGGATGAATTATATACGGTATTGAAAGCGTTCGTTGAGAAAGATCCGGATGGCAACGGCAAGAATGACACCATCGGATATATCGGCTTCGTTGACCAGAACGGCATGTCCTATATGGGTCAGCTGCAGAACAGCTTCACCAAAGTCAACGGCGATTGGAAGCTCGTAGACGGCAAGCTGGTCAACGTCAACGTGCTGCCTGAGGTGAAGGAAGCGCTGACGTGGATGAATCGTGCGTATCAGGAGAAGTTGATTCCTGAGGACATCGCGGTGCTAAAAAATACACAGGCCAAAGATCTGTTGAAAGCAAACCGCGGCGGCGGCTTCCAGGATACGGCGGAAGCGGCGTGGGAGCCGACGGAGGAGCTGCGCAAAACGAATCCGAAGGCGGATTTCATCCCGCTCGTATCGCTTAACGGCTACTCCAACAAAGACAGCGGATTCTTCGGTATGTACGCCATCCCGAAATCCGTGCCTGAGGCCAAAGTAAAGCAGCTGCTGAAATTCATGGATTACGGCGCGACGCAAGAAGGCTATGATTTGGCGAGCTTTGGCTTGAAGGACGTTCACTATACCGAGAAAGACGGCATTAAGACGCCGACAGAGCAAGCGAAGAAAGATATCGTAGCTCAACAGGCGCTTGGCCAAATTTTCTTGAAATACGATCAATACCTGCGTGCATACCGCACAGGCATGCCGAACGACGTATTGGAGCGTAACAAGAAAATCATCGACGAAAAAGTCAAAATCAGCACCGGCGATCCTGCGCTTGGCCTAAACTCCGATACGAACCAGAAAGTCGGTACGGAGCTAAGAAAGAAAATCCAGGATATGAAAACGAAAGTGATTATGGGCAAAGAACCGCTCAGCGCTTGGGACAGCTATGTAGCCAAACTGAAAGCGGATCCGGACTTGATCAAAATCACGGAAGAATTGAATGCCGCTTACCAGAAGCGTAACGGCGGCAAATAAATAAATAGTACCCACCCCCCCGATGCGCGAAAAATTTGCGCCGTCGCGGGGGTTTCGGTATTTGACGAGAGAGGGATTCGCATGTGGATGCGATGGAGACAGCGTTGGTATTGGTGGACGCATCGTTCCGGCAGAGGCAATTTTTATCGTAGAAGCTTAATCTTGGTGCTGTGCATTACCAGCTTGCCTACAGTCATCATCGGGTACACTTCGTACATTACGGGACGAACTCACATTGAGAAAGAGATCATGCACAATCATGACGTCTTGCTGAAGAAAACGATGGATCGCATGAATGACAATCTGGCTCAGCTTGAGCTGGCCGCTACGCAGTGGTCGCTGGATAGCAGAATGGGTTCGCGGCTTGCAGAGATCAATTTGAAAGATGAGTACAACACCACACAGAACTTATACCGCTTCTTAGGTCTTATGAAGGGAGCGTATCCCTTAATCGAACAGGCGCAGCTGTACTTGGACAGGCAGGATCCTGTCATGATCTCGGATATTGACGGCATCGTGCCGCTTACGAGCGAGCAGGACCGGGATATCTTTCACACGTTGATGGAGCAGAAGCGGGGCGTATTCTGGTGGGAATCATTGCCGAAGGTCAATGGAAAGCCGGGCGCTTCCTACATTGCGTTGATTGAGAAGCTGCCTAGTGTGGGAGAGCCGTATGGAGCGCTGATTCTCTACTTGGATCGTGAAAAATTGGTCCAAATGGTTGAGGAAATGACCATTGATAACAACGGTGCGTCGTTCCTCATGAGTAAGGACGGACATATTATCGTCTCGCAAAAGAACGCCGGCGAGGCGCATGCCGAATTGGAAAGCGCCGTACGGGAAAGCGTCGTCGGACGAACCGAAGACATCGGCTCGCACATTCTGGAACACAATGGGGCGTCCTACTCTGTCTCCTACGGCCAGTTCTTCCGTTCCGGCACCTTGTGGAAGTTCGTGACCGCCACTTCGTTGTCGGAGCTGACGGCTCCCGTCGAGTTTATGTCGAGAAGCATGCTGAGCATCGGGGGCATAGGGCTGCTGGTCGCCGTGCTGCTCTCCTGGGTAGCTTCCAAGCGCATCTATAAGCCGATCATGCGCTTGGTCAACGTCATCAAGGATTACAAGCCTACACAGGAAAGCCAAGGGGATGAGCTGGCGTTCATCGAGCGGGAATGGAAGCACCTCAGCCAAGAGAGCAGAGCGCTGGAATCGAAGCTGGATCAGGCTTACCCCGCGCTTCGGTCGGCTTTCCTTCTGCAGCTCGTACAAGGTCATTTCTATTCGCTTAGCGAGACGGAGCTGAGAGGCCGGCTGGAAAGCTTCGATTGGCCGACGGACTCCCAGTGGTTCGCGCTGCTGCTCGTACAGATTAGCGGATTTGCCAAGGGAGACGGGCGGTTCCTCGAGAATGAGGAGCAGCTGGCGACGTTCGCTGCTGCGAACATCGCTCAAGAAATGGTGAAGATGCGAAGCTACAACGCGGAAATTATGAACTTCCAGGATATGACCGTCGGCGTCCTAGTGTCCTATCCGATGGATCGCACGAAGCAGCAGGTTAAGGATGAGCTGTATTTGTTAGCCGACGATATGGGGCATACCATCAGCTCTCTGCTGAAAATACAGACCACGGTGTGCATGGGGAATCTGACGTCGCAAGTGCAGGATCTTCCGCAGCTGCTCGTTTTCCTGCGCAGTGCCATTCGCTACCGGGATCTGAAGGCCGATCACCAGGTATTGGATTTGGAAGAAATGCTACCGAGCGCCAATGATGACGTACATTACCCGTTCGCCTTGGAGAAGGAGCTCATGCAGGCGATTCGGATGGGGCAGAACGAGCAGTCACTGCAGCTTATCGAGTGCTTCGTTCAAGAGCTCGTCCGCCAGTCCAGCAAGGAGAAGCTGCTGCAGGACGGTGTCATGCAGGTACTGGGCAGTATGCTGCATACGATGCTGGAATCGGGTTATAACCCGCATCACTTCTTCGAGGGATATAACTTGTATGAGCAGCTTAACCAGCTTCGAGAGCCGGAGCAGATCGTCCGTTTCTTCCAGCAGAAGGTGATAACCCCTTATCTTGCAGGACTGAACGAATATCAGGATATTCATATGAGGCGTCTGGTCGAACGCGTGACGGACCGGCTGCATGAACGGTTCATGAACAGCGATATTTCGCTCGAGGAATGTGCGGAAGCCTTCAATACGACCACCTATGCGCTAAGCAAGGCGTTCAAAACGATCAATGGCGTCAATTTTATCGATTACTTAATTTCGCTGCGCATGGATAAGGCGAAGAAGCTGCTGGTCGAGTCCGATCTGAAAGTCAACGAGATTGCCGAGATGATTGGCTACCAGCCGTCCTATTTCATCCGGCTCTTCCGGAAATATGAGAATATGACCCCCGGGCAGTACCGGGACAAGGGGAGGTGAGCGAAACCTCCCTCTTTTTGCTGTCGATTTCTGCAATTGCGTGTAAGCGAGCCAATAGCAGGTCCAGCGCGGGCTTGAGCCGCCTCCACCCCTATCGGGAGCCGAGCTTTCGACTGCTTTTTTGACTGTTTATGACTTCATGCACCGCACAAATTGTCTGGATTAAGCGGTTGGCGAACTTATCAACCCTCTTTATTGTTCTTGCAAGGATTTGTCCACTTGTCTGCAGCGATCCTCCCTCTATACCGCTGTTCATATCGAAAAGTGCCAATTTGTGCTCATGTTGATTCGGCTTCTTTAACTGTCGGGACAGGCCGATTTCATCCACATGTGGATAGCGCAGAAAGCAGCCAGTAACGGGAGAAGATCGAGGAAGCCCTGAAGTGCAAAGGTTGTCCGAGAGAATTAGCTGATAAAACAAAGAAGGCTGCCCTCCAAAGCAGATGATCTGCTTTGGGGACAGCCTTCTTGACGCGCCCGATACGATTCGAACGTACGACCTACAGTTTAGGAAACTGCGGTTTATCTTCGCAAGGACACGCATATGGCACGAAGCCTTACGGTGCCTGTATTCGTTTATTCAGCGATAGCACACAGTTTATGCGATGCCTCACGGTTTAAATTTATCTACGCTATTAATTTTAGCGTAAGTTACGCGGTACTACAAGCGCTGTTCTATGCCAACACGAGTCATCGCGAATCCGAGGCTATGGGCGCTCAGATACGCCGAGATACGATTTTAGCGCGTCCTGGAGAATATGCGAATAGTTAACCTTTTGTTCGGCCGCGAGATCGTCGAGCCACTTCGGAATAGTTAGCGTCTTTTTAACGGCTCTATTCGCCATTTTATCACGGAAAGGCGGCATCCAAACTTCGACTAGTGACATTGACTCGTTCCAAGCGAGTTTCTCACGTAATTTGAAAAGCGTAGATGGGTCGGGAATCACTTCGTTATCGTCCTCTAAACCGAAAATGTGGAGTTCTAAGCACTCGCGAGCCATGCGAAGCGCCTCGTCCTCGGTCTTTCCGCAGGTTAGAGCTCCAGGAAGATCCGGAAAGTTTACAGAAATTCCGTCGCCAGCATGGTGAAATATAGCAGGAAATGTGTATCTTTCTTTTTTCATCAAAGTATTTCACTCCTCCTTTATTCAAAGAAAGTGCTTCTAACTAATGATTACACGTATTAGTACACGTGTCAACTAAAAAGAAGCGTTAACCTCCGGATTCATTTCCGCTGGCTAAACGCTTCTTCGATTTTTCGCGTGTATAACTTTAATCGCGTACCTATTTCCGCCTTCGCAATCTCACGCATGATTCCGAAACCATCTTCGTAGCCGCGGCAGAGGAACCGGTAATAACGTGCGCCTTCTTCGCGAGCTCTTTTATCGTCTTCCCACACGCGAATATTTTGATCTTTTAGCGTTTTCTTAATCCGCCGAATATCCGCTTCAATATCGTCGAGTAGGCGCAGAGCGGCCGTCAGATACAGGCGATTTAGCAACGCATCCTTACCGTGACCTGCCTCTAATTCGCCAATATTGCGTGTGACGATCGGTACCAAGAACGGCAGCAGGACGGACTCGCGAATAAGCGTTAATTCTTCGTTTGTAGTTGGCGCGGCCAATGTGATCGACCTCCGTTGTCGAACGTATATTCGTATTATACGTAAATTGTAACGGATTTATGCGAAATAGACAACTTAATTGAATATAAAGAAACGCCAGGCAACGGAGTTTCTAGCTAAACCTGGCGTCTTTATACCCACGTACAAATTCCTATCTCACGGCATGTGTATATTAGAAAGTTAGTTGTGAGCTTGTGATGTGTTATCGAGAATACAAGCCTCTATAAACATTGATCCTAGTTGTGTGATTTCACATGTCCCTTTTTCATAATCGATTCTGTCATGAATCTCGCTATTAAAATCACGTTTTATCTGATCCGCGTGTTTATCACGAAATAATGCATCGATATTATCATATTCCTCTTGAGGTACTGCATCTATTAAGTAATTGAATTCTACAAGTCCTAGAGCTACTAGGTTATCTAGATAAATTGCACAGTTTTCTGGGAAGAGGAGGCCAACTTCCTCAATAAATTCGATTTTCGTGGTATGGTAGGAGATGTAGCGAAAGGTTTCATCCTTTGAGATGAGTCTGTGCTTAATTACATGCAATCGTCCATAAACTGGATTCTTCGCGATAAAGTTTAAAATATTGGCCTCATCTGATGAAATGCTATCAATTACTTTAATAAAACTGGGATGAGCTAATTGTATAGTGTCAGCGCAGGATGCTTTAGCGAGTAATTTTATAAACAAACTGCGCAGAGATTCATTTGTTGTGTAAGTTAACTTTTCAAGTATAGGAACCCCGATCTCTAAGGGAACAGGTGTGATTCTTGATTCATCAGTATTTTCTAACTCCTTTCCATACCCTTCAATACTTTTATTAAAATAATGGTTTGCTTTTGCATTTAATAATCTTAGGGGAAGCATTGTGGTATTACAGAAGTCCATTACTGTTTCTAGTGCAATCCCTGCTTTTTTAAATGAAGGTTGTGCTAGATCTTTATAGACTTCATTTAAATCTGGCGCTTTGTTTATTAACAATCGTAATGTTTCTGGATCTAACATTGACTCGACGCTCCTTCAATTTCCTAATTTATCCCATATTATTTTCATCATTGCAAGTGGTTTTTCCTTTAATTCCATCCCCAATCTAAGAATAAAATACGAGCCCACCCGCATACGCTTCAATAGCGCGCAAGGCGATATAGCGTCGCCGCAGCGCCTGGCCCGAGCGTTAGGGGGAAATCCGCCCGTTAAACAGAATACGTTAAACACTACGCGCCTTGTCCGATTAAACATCGGATGGGGCGTTTTTTATTGTAGTTGTCATACACGGTCGATAAACACATATAGTTTATCATTAGGAGTTAAACGAATGGAGGTAATCGATATGGAGCGTAGGTTTATTGCGTTCAGACTTCGCGAGGATGCGGACTCTGACATTATCGCCGCAGTTCAAAATATTACGTCAAACAAAACCATGTCCGCGATGTGCCGTGAGGGGCTGCGCGAAGTATTAAATCTTAAATTGGATGAGCGCGGCCGTGATTCGATCGAGATGATTATTAGCGGTAGGTCAATCCACGAAGAATCTGAAGTTAAATCGAGTCAGTGCGTAGAAAATCAGCCAATAACGGTTAAGTCGAAGCCAGCGATATTCATTCCGAAAAAGAACGGAGGCAGTACGCAATGAAAGGAATTAACTATTACACTTGCGTAAGGTATACGGACGAGGAAACGCGGCAATTGCGCTTAGTAACTCGCTGGGATCTCTGCAAACTGCGGCGGCGGGCGAAAGGGAATATGACGCAGGAAGAGTACGCGGAGTGGTGTGGTGTGTCCGTAGCCGTAATAAGAAGGCTGGAATCGAGGGAGCCTTACAATCCAGCTTGGAGAAGCGAGAAGTTCGAAAAAATTCTCGGTGTAACGATGGACTTTGCATTTGATCATGTTGAATGGCCATGTGAGAGAAGTAAGCGAAGTTAAAACTCAGAAATAATGGCAATATAATTAGTGATGTTCATATTCACATGTTGCTATTAAGAAAACATCATCTTTATCCGATAAAGGGAAAAGGTATGAATAATCTTGAATTGTAATAGGGGAAATGAAAAGTTGGCGAAATTTGTTGTTATTGGCATAGTTATTATCGTAGGGGGCATTCTGGCAATGGTTGCCCACCCTATATTTTTGGTGTTTTGGCCAATTGCTCTATGGATAGGAAGGAAGTTAGATGACAGTCCCAAAAGCGATGAATCTATGTATAATCAGAATAGAACTAGAACAGAAGTAAATTCCAATATTGTTGTTTGTAAAACGTGTAATTCAAGTAATAGACTTACTGCAAACAACAACAATTCGAATAAAACATTTATTATTAAATGTGGAAATTGCAAAAAACCACTAGTGTTTTAGCAAACAAGCAAAAGTATAAAACCGCGCTCCTAATCGAGTGCGGTTATTTTTTATTTGAAACGTATTCAAGAATATCGGAGATGGAGTAAGTATTACCGGTCATTTCTTCGAGAGTCTCTATAATCGTGCTCATGGTTTCAAGCTCAATACGCTTTGTCTTACCTTCACATAGATCGTAAATAAGGTTGGGGCGTACTTTTGCTTCACGGGCAAGTGCATTCTTTGTAACATCCGCGGATTCAAGAACCTCGTTTAACTTAATCCGAATTGCCAACGTCATCAACTCCTTACCTCCCGATTATATCGTAATATTAATCAACTGGAAATTACTTCTTGACGTTTAACGTTAGAGCGTATAAACTAAATTTAACGATATACGTTAAACGATACACGATAATAAACCTGAGGAGGTTTCACATTTTATGAATAAAGTACATATCCGCTTCATTATGCACTCTTCATCCGGAACTATTCACGCAACCATGTTAAACGTAGCCGATCGTCAGAATATTTCGGTACAACATGGTTGCTTTTGCGCGTTAACAGGCGTTGGACGCGACGCAATCCTCGGCGCAGTAGAAGTACCGCATGCCATTGCTGCCGCACTCGGCTTCATCGTACCAGTCGCGGAAGGAGGTGTCGCAGTATGACATACGGAGCAACGTTTTACCCGCTGCCACCACGCCGCCGTCGCCGCATCTCCGGTAAGACTATCGCGAAGCTTTTGGCGTTCACGATCGCGGAAGTTATTCGCCAATTGATATCGTAGGGGGGGCCCGCCATGAGACCGATTAAACTCCGTATGAATTTCATGCGCTCGCAGGAGCCGTTCCGCTCCGCTTACCTCGCCGATGATGGCCGGTTCGCGTATTTACCCGCAGCTGGCAGCCTGTATCTGCTCGCAGTCGTATCGTCAGATTATCCGGAACTCTACGCCCAGGACGGCGAGCCGATATTCCTCGGCCACGTCAGCCATAATTGCGGTCCCGACACGGTTGCCGCCGTTGCCGGCCACCTTCAAACATTAACGGTGTACAAGCTGTTCACCGAGTTTATGCGCGATGATGGCAGTGGATTTATGCTTATCAATGAGCCGGACGTTAACCTGCCGGCAGAACCACCTTTTCACGAATATGGACGACGCTAGTTACTGAGCGATCGTCTTTCTTTTTCCGAAAATTCCGGGAAAGGAGGTGAAGTTAAACAATATGGAACTTAGATTGTCTTGTAGCTCATTGGTTGATGGCAAAGTGGTAAAAGCGCATATTATGATTCCCCTGAGTGAAATCGTCATAATCGATTCGATCGATATTTCGAAGAATGACCGTAGATTAAGGGTGCGCGCGATACACGGTGACTATGTATTTAATTTAAACGGTGCGTTAAACGTCATTGAGCAGATGCTTAGTGAGTTCGGCTTCTGGCGCGCAGACAACACGAACTTAATCAACATGACCCACGTAGATAAAGTCGTTAACTCAATGTTCAAACCGGAGGTTATCTTTACGAATACGGAAATTCGCGGAGAGATAGCGGCGATAAAAGTAAGGGTTTTGAAGCAACTCTTTCCTCACGTTCCGCTAGTTTCCGCAATAGCCATTTGAAATGCCCGCCCAGTTATTTCGCGCCAACGTCATAACGGGCCTACCGGTGGAGCGGCGCCAAACGCTCATCGTCACGCCGGAATTTTATATCACGCGTAGACCTTACGGGATGGGATCCGTGTCTGCGCGTTTCTTATATGTATTTACGGATGGAACATATGTTTGATTCCAATCTATTTCAAAAATTGGATATTCTAATTAAGCTATTCCAGCTAATAGCTTGTCAATATTTAATTATTAATAGAAGGTTCATGAGGTGGTATACTTAAAAAGATGCATGGGAAAGAACCGTCCTATTAAGCACGGAAATAGGTTCCATATATTTCTATTTTTTGTTACTCACTCTAACCGGAAAGCTTCCTTAGTAGTTAAAATGGCAAAAATCCAGTGGATGAGTTTATTCACACATGCAATTATTGCTACTTTGAACAGCTTTCCTTCAGCTCGTTTCTTATCATAATAAGCCCTTAATTTCTTATTTCGATTACTACGAATACCACATCGTATGTGATACGGGATTAACGTCCCAACCAGCCTAACCATGGTTGAACAAGTAGGGGGGATGAACTGAATAGCTCTCGGGATCCAAGTCCCACGGGCAGGATAACGTAATCACTTCGCGAATATGGCTTGGTAAAATTATGAAAACCCGGGTGATTATATTGGATGATAATATTAATAGCCTTCTTTCTTCATTAAGCTGGTTCCGTCCTCAGGAGGAACAAGACAAAGCTATTCAAGAATTAGCAAAGTACCAAGATGAAATCATTAATATCCTTATCAGCGGGACTCAAAAGGACCAGTGGCACAGTGTAATTAGAGTAGTTGAACAAAGTAATACTGAATATCAATATAGAGCTGTTCCTCAAATGCTTTTACTGTTGATGGACATTAATTCCCCCGGAGCAAAAGAAGCAGTTGAAATTATGATGAAGCTGGATAGTGTGAAGTTAAAACCATTTATCATAGAGGTATTGCTAAGAGCTGAAAAAGAAAACGACACAATATGGATAGCCTGGATTAAGTATTTTCTCGAAAGAAAAGAGATTATAGATGAGTATTGTGAATACAAAGAGATATTAGAAAAGGCAGAATGGTGAATTCAGCTAACGGATACGGGTTCAATTACTACATGACGGAAGTCGGCACACGATCGGCTGCCGTTAATGAAGCTGCTAGCTACTATAATAAAGTTCTATTGAATATTGAATGTTTGCAGGACAGAATCATTAATGCTTGAGATGGAGGAATGAATAAGATTGGACCAAGCTAAAATTATTGAAATAATAAATGAAAACCAAGATGGAGCTTTTTTTGTAGGAAAAGCGGATGAAAATTGCGTCAGAGGCATTGAAGAAAGATTGAACGTTTCACTATCTATCAGTTATAAGTGGTTTCTTAAGGAGTTTGGTCATGGTGGATTCAATGGTGTCGAAGTATTAGGTTCTGGCCTTTCTGTCATTCCTACATGTGTAATAGAGACAGAGGATTGGAGAAATTTTGAGCTACCACAAGAATATGTTGTCATTGAAAACAGTGGTTCTGGTGCGATTTATTGCCTAGATACCTCTCGTATGTCTAATAATGAGTGTCCAGTTATAATGTGGACTCAGTATGATGGAGTAATTGGTCCGATTTTTAATAACTTTTATGAATTTTTATTTTATCGGTTTATCTAATGTTAAGCTAACAGGATACGATAGTTCAGAATTAACCGCCTTAAGATGGGGCGGTTTTTTCGTTTGCTCAGATATAATTTTTTTGAAACTGGACGGAAATTCTCTGTGCGGGCTCGTAATGGATGTGCGAAACAGCGAAGTTACTTCGTACATTACAGTATAATCGTCGGATAAATAACTCACGCGAAAGTGTGCGAAGTCAAAAGTCGTGTCGTATATAACGGTATAAGGCACCGAGAAAATATTTCGCAGATAAGTGTACGGAAAATATTTCGGTGGCGTCGTAGTAATTGAACGCGAAGATGTGCGAAACAGGATCGGCCGTACATTAACGTAGTGTAAGCCGTTTAATGTGAACGTAGTAAGCAAAATAAAACGGAGGTTGGTCGAAGAATGAAAAATACAGCAAAGCTACGGGATTTGACCGGAATCGCAGCCGCTCAGAAAGCGCATATCCTCGCGAAGAAGGAAGGTGGCTACACACCAGCGCTACACGATCTTTACCGTGTAGTATTGCCGGTACTGGTCCGCAAGTACGGTGGCCGTGACGCAAGGGATGCGCTTGTCTTACTCGCGTATCTTCATGCGTACACGAACGGACAGTCAGCGAACGACTATTATATGTGGGCGTTTCCCACTAACGAACAAATAAAACGCGATACAGGTATTCACCAGGACCGTCACTTATCGCTTAAACGTAAACTCGTTGACGAGCAGTTGCTTATTATCGAGAAAATACCGTGGAACGGAAATATCAAGGATATGTACCTGCCGCTTTATTACGGTAATGAAGCCGCGAAGGAACCGCAGCAACCGAAACTTGAGATCGAATTTTAACCGAATCCTGTTCGTAGGATACGACCAAATCCACGATATAGGATTCCGCAGAATCCGTTCTATAGGAAAGTAATAATAACAATATAACAATAACGAATAAACAAGAATAAATATTGTCGCATCGTAAAAGAAGATCACTTTTACTCGCGAATCAGCTATTTATTAAAAACATAATCGCGATAAAGTAATAGCAATAATTTATACTCGTTTTTTAACGTTAATATAAACGGAATACTTAACGAGAAGTCATAGACTTCAACGATGATATCAACGCGAATATCCAATCACGTGATATCAAACGTAAGTAATACGTTATTACATAGATATTCTTCGCGTAAGAACTTAAAAGAAAAGAGGGAGGATCTTTATGAATCAAACCCTAGCGTTGCCGCGCCCATTTTCGGCCGCTGCAGCAGAATGCAACGTGATGGTCCGGCCATTGACCCTACGCGAATTCAAGCATAAAGTGACGGAATTCCATCGTTGTATAACTGCAAACTATACGAATATTCCGCGTATGTTAGACGTCTACCGGGAAATTCTCGATGGATATATGGCTTCTATTGATATGCGTGATCTTGTTACTACTGACTTACGCAACAGATCCGGAGATAAGTGTAGGCGGGTTAAACGGAGCGAGTTTTGGGAAATAGTCGGATTCATGTCGGACAAGATCGATTATGTCTGCGAAAATATCGAGCGTCAGCGGACCAAGGCGGAGGTCCGGCATCGTACTCGCGGCGAGTGGGAGGCGATCGAACGTGAATATGTCGGCACTAAACCGATTCCATGGGAAGGTTATCGTGTATGTGGTGCGTGGAAGTGCCATAATACATACCGCGTCATTAACGGGCGGTCTTCGATGTACTGCAGTGTAGTTTGTACAAACGAACAAAAGGCGGCACGGCTGCGGCTTAAAAATAACGGAACGTTATTACCCGTCAAGGATTACGAGGCCTACCGATCAGCTTACGTTGATAAGCTGCGGAACCATACGGAAGTATCAATCCGAGCTGCGGCAGGACTTGCAACTGACAACAGGGATTACCGCAATCGTCCGAAGAAAAAACACAATGATATCCGGACGGGGGCGGATAAAGTGCGAAAGGAGCCGGGAGAGCTCGTTTGCTTTAATATGCGGGATGTTGAGCATACGGTTGATTGGGCGGGCCGGTATCGCTTCGGAAACGAGTGGCATAGTGCTTCCGCGCAGTTTCTCGGAATAATTTTATAGTATAGATATAGGGAGACGTAAGGACACGGGCGCGCTGTGTCTTTTTGTTTTCTCTTTACAGACGAGGTGGTTCCGTGTAATGCGGAGCGCCTTTTTTTGTTGCCCGCATGTACAAAAACCATCACAAAGGAGGAGGCATTGAGATGAAGTTAAGTCCTGAATCGTTCCGGATGATTCGCGTAGTTTACGGTCTCACACAACAAGAGTATGCGGATTTGCTCGATTGTTCTGTTTCGACAGTCTCCAAGATAGAAAAAGGTTATCGTAGTCTCACGCATGGCATTGAACGTAAAGTACTCGATGAAATGGAGCTCACGGAAGACAAACTAGCGCGCATTCATTCTCTTTACCGCGAAATATGCGAAGGGGTTGCGATCAAATTAGTATACTAACGGAAACTCAGCGCTTGGCACGTAATCAATGCGCAAACTTTACCGGCTCATGCAGTTGTCTTATCGAAACGGATGACCAGTTAACCTGCCGATTTTTCCGCGATAACGCAGAGGGCGCCCGTTGTAAGTATTTTGAGACAAGCGTACTACCGGCCGACAGCGGACTTGAGGCGAAGTATTTCGGTGGCACAGTAAAGAATCGCGATCACTGCGATATGTGCCGTAAGGATTACGTAAGAACCTCGAACCGGCAACGATACTGCGTTGATTGTCGCGATAGAGCCCAAACGATGGTCCGACGCAAACGGGACGCGCGATATAAAAGCGGCAAGAAAGCGACGGTTTAGAGTGAAATTCAGCGTAGTTCTAGAGATTCTACGCGGGAAATTAGACGGTGTTCGCAAGCAGTCGAGTGTTTCTATTTCCTAGGCTTATTTGGCGTCCTAAAGCGTCGCTATCGCGAGCTTCCTCGTAACATCGAGCGAGTTAAAACACCATTAAACTAAAAAAAGAAATTAGGGGGATAACACAATGAAACAACATATCGATAATGTCCATGATATCATTCAAAATTCCGCGGGGACTTACCGTAAATTCCAAGAAGATTTAAGAAGGGAAATTCGGAATATTGAACTCGACACAAAGTACTCTCAGGAATGGTAAGTCAATTTTGATTAATAGCATCAAGAAAGAAAAAACGGAAGATCTGATGATGTTGTCGCGTGAAATGCGAAGAGCAGTCCGCCATGAGCTCGATTCCGCTAAGAAGCAAGCCGAACGCATCCTAAACGCGCCGATCAAGAAACCGGCAGCTTCCGATATTGAGCGTTTCCAAAAGCAATTAGGCGAGCTCAAAACGCTTATTGCTCTCAATCCGAACCCATCACGCGCGAAGCAGCAGCTCACTGACTTTGCGGCCAGCGTTACCGACGCATACCTTGCGGATATGTTGCGAGACGAGTTCGGCACGCTTTGTATCCCGATCGTCGCAAAGAGCGGAGGTAGTGATGGAGCCCGTATGCAGATGGAGCTCAGCGATACCTACGCGGGGCTTAAAGAGCGCTTCGTAACCGATGAACAGAAAGAGGCGCGGGGTATCATGGAATCGATCGAAATGTTAAGCGAAAGTACCGTTTTTAAATCAATTGTAGTTGATACCGTTAAAGTGGATCTTGGTTTGGAAGCAGCGCGATATATTAACACACCGGATGATTGGTTCACAATGAAAGCAGCAAAGGAGGCTGGCGCCTAAAAAGCAGGATACCGTATTAAGATGTCGAATTTCAGTTGTATATTTGGATCAATTGAAACGACATCAGGGGTTGAATATTTTGCGGTACTTACTAGTTATCTTAAGTTTCATTCTCTTTATGACTGGTTGTAGTGTAAGCACTAATCAAAAAGAAGATGAAAAAAATGTAGGACAGCAGGCTGTAAATAACAAACTAAGTTTTTATCAAAGCTCTGTCGCCACATTTGTTCTTATTCGTTCTAAAGCACAAAAAGACCAGCGTACAGCAATTAAGAAAAATTTAGATTTATTCCTTTCTATCAATGAAGATGATGATTTCAAGTCAAAAGTGAAAGATTACCTTGGTGTTTGGGATAAAGCAGTATTAACTCAAACAGAGCGGAGCCTATTTGAAGAAATAGGTAATTTATACGTAGAACTTAACGGTGTTGCTGGCGCATTAGCCAGTCCACAATTCGATCCTAAAATTGTTAGTGAACAACGAAACCAATATGATGAAGTAGAGTCAAAAGTTGTTCGGTATTTGGAAGAGATAAAACCCTAATAAATGAAACACTCATGAAGCCGGCCGTCTAATCGCGCCGGTCTTTTCATTTACGGGAGGAGAGAGATACGAATGAAAGTTGATTACGGAATCATGGACAGTAAATTCGAACACTGCGCGCATGTACTCGGTCTGATCGAGCAGCTAATCGCGTTCAAGCAGCCAGGGGATTACCGATTAAATGAGCGCTTTACGCTTGAGGTTGCGCAATTCAATCAGATCGCGACCGCATTTCGCGAGTCAAAAGTACCGGAGCTCGCCGCTTATGGCTGGAGATGCCAAACGCTGATACGCGAATTTGAAGAATACGACCGGGTGTGCCGTGAGCACGCGCAAAACGACCGTCTCAAGCAAAGGCAGCATCGTTTGTTGAACGAATCGCTACGTAAATATGATCTCGCAGGCCAGGCGCTACGGCGTCCGATGGCGAAAGGACTGATATAAATGGCGTTTGATCTCGTAGCAAGGCTAAGACTTATCGATAATATGACCGCACCAATGCGTCGTGCTATGGCGAGCGCGACTACTATGGCGACGAAACTTACGGGGGTAGGTGCGGCGGTTACGGCCTTAGCGGGAGGATTAGGTGCAGCAGCGGTCGCGACTAAGTCGTTTAGTAAGGCGCTCGATTTCGAGGCCCAAATGTCAACGATTAAGGCGCTGACTGGGGCAACAACGACTCAAATGGCGCAGATGGAAGAACTTGCGTTGAATATGGGTTCTAAAACGAAGTATTCCGCGCTCCAAGCCGCGCAAGGTATCGAGGAACTCCTTAAAGCCGGTCTTAATCCGGCAGCAGTCAGCGCGGGTGGGTTAGAGGCTGCGTTAAACCTCGCAACTGCGGGTGGACTCGATCTAGCGGAAGCGGCTGTTACGATGTCAACGGCGCTTAATGCTTTTAGGAAAGATGGGATGACGGCGGCGGAGGCTTCGAACATACTCGCCGGGACAGCGAATGCGGCGGCCACGAGCGTTCACGAGATAGGTATGGGCCTCGCGTCTGCCGGCGGAGTGGCGGATATGGTTGGTATATCCTTTAAGGACCTGAACGCGGCGATCGGTTTAATGTCATCTAATGGGCTTTTAAGTGGAGCGGACGCTGGAACTTCGTTTAAAACAATGCTCATGTACCTGCAGCCACAAACGGATAAGGCCGCTAAGCTTTTTGAACGTTTAGGGTTCGCAGTAGGGAACACGAACAAATTCTTCAGTAACGGTAAATTGAAGGATCTTGCAGGAGTTGCCGGTATATTGCAGGATACACTCAGCAGCATGACGGAGCAGAACCGGACTGCAGTAATGTTAGAGTTATTTGGCACAGACGGGATTAAAGCGGCAACAACTCTATACAAAGCCGGCTCCAAAGGTGTTCAGGACTTTTATAGAGATATGGGCAATGTAACAGCGCTAGAAGTCGCGACCGAACGTATGAACAACGGTAAGGGGGCAATCGAGCAGTTTAAGGGCGCACTCGAGACGCTGCAGATTAAAGTCGTTCAACCGCTTCTGCCCGCGATTAAGTCAACGTTTAACGCGATGGGTGACTACGTTGCGAATAAGACTCCGCAAATTTCGGCCGCAATGGAAAAAATGACGGCTGCCGCCACAAAGTGGGTTAAAGATAGATTTATCAATAACCAAGAGTTCCGCGATATGTCGATTCCAGCCAAAGTTCAATTCGCATTCGATTCGTTACGCGAAGTATTTGAACAATGGTATAACTCCACGGGAAAAGCCGTTGTTACGGAGTATATGACAAAGATCACCGACATGATGGTAATGTCTTTGCAAAATTCCCTACCGCAGCTCATCGACATCGGAACCACGTTGGGCGGTGGCATTGCTAAGGGTATGTTTGACGGTCTCTTGAAGAACTGGGATAAGACGACCGTATTCGGAATGCTTGCAGGCAAGGTTGGTATCGATATTAAACACCCGATAGACTCGTTGATGAATAAGATTAACCCTCCCGAGCCCACACAGCCGTTTATCGGACCGCCAGCACCGTCCGGAAAAGCCGGCGGATTGGATCGCGTTCCTTACAACGGAGCCGTCTACGCGCTCCATAAAGACGAACGCGTGCAGACGAAGGCAGAAGCGGACGAGTTTCGCGCTAACCGCGGTGGTGGCTACTCCGGCGGACCGCTGGTTCACGTTGAGCACTTAGAAGTCCGCCAAGAATCCGATATCCAGGCGATCGCAGCGGAATTAGCACGGGAACTTAACGCGGCAATGGAGGCGGGCGTACGATGACAAGCATAAGACTAGAAGGTACTGGGCCTAGCCGGCTTGCGCAAATCATAAGCCAAATAGGTCGGAATGACTTTGATAAGCTTGAAATAGCCACGGTGACGTCACAGGCGCCTCTTACGATAAGGGTAAACGGTATGAAATTCGATCTCCATGCGGATGACGTTATCGTTGCTGACTGCGTTACCGATCGCGAGGAGGTCATTCGCAGGCAAGACGGCACCTACGAGACGATTACTCGGATGAACGGGCTTAAAGTTGGCGACCGCGTGATAGTTTCGTCCATGAATGGCGGTCAATTGTACGCGATCCTGGACCGGATGGTCACGTTATAAATCAGACGTAGGGAGGTCGTTAAAGTGGCGGAAACATTGGATGATTTAATTAAGCGAATCGCTGAGATAAACGAACGAATCCGGCACGTACGCATGGAACGCGGCCAATTACCGGAACCGCCGGAGGATTTCCTACCGGTGAAGTTATCGGTCATATTAGCTGAGCGTTTAAAGCCGTTTGAGCCAATCGCGATTAAGTACGCCGGCATCATCGCGGAAGGCCGCTTAATTCCGATCGATACGTCAAAGCTCGCTGAATACCGTAAAACTGCGGGATTAATGTACATGTCGGTCGGATTCGAAGCGAGATTGTACGCGAGCATGGTAAATATGATACTCCGGCAAATGGACGATGTTAACAGCGCATTAGAGAGTGGTAATGAGGACGAGATTCACGCGGGGGAAGTGCTGCGCAGGCTACATTTCGCGATAAAGATGCTGCGTAAGTGTGCTCCGATCGACGATGCGTATAATTCGGCAATTAACGGCAGTTATTCGGACCAGATCGCGCCAGTTGAAGCGGAAATAGAACGTCTTAAAGCCGATACAGACGCGCTCGAAGCGGAAATAGACGCAGCCTGGGCGCATTATGAGACGATAAAACACGAAATTTAACGGGGGAGATAACGAATGACACAACGTAACAGGAAAGTTTTAGAAGCACAATTGACGCCGCAGCAACGTAAGGCGGCCGAATTGATGGCGGAAAATGAGTGGTCCGGCATTGTAGAAGGTGTAGAAAAGAAGACGATGCAGCAGATCGGGGAAGAGGTAGGCGTAAGTAGGCGGACCCTCTACGAATGGAGGGACCGCGAAGACTTCGTCGCTTATCTTAACTACGTATCTGACACACAGTTTAGCGCAATGCGCCCGAAAGCAAACGCCGCGGTAATGAGATTGATTGATAATGGAAGCGTTAAAGCGCTTGATCTGTTCTACCGCAGACACGGACTCCTTACGAGCGTTACCGAGATTAAGGATAGCCGGGAAGGAGACGGGCCCAAGCGTAAGACTGACGATGAGATCCGTAAGGATATCGCGGATCTTGACGCAATGATGAACGGATAAGTGTGCGGTTAATAAAGCGCCGGTATGACGCCTAAAAAACGTTGTACTGGCGCGTTTTTTGTGTACGGTGTGACTGCGCAATATCGCACAACAACGCGTCTCATACGCTGTGAATCAATGTGATTTAGCGTGATTTACCGGGGAGAGCCTCCTGGCGGACGCGTGCGCTGTAACTCAAGGGGGGGTACGTGTATAAAAGTTGCATAACGGTCTCCTGGCCCAGTTAACGACGGGCTATTTACGCGGATGCATACGAATGCATAAACGGTTAATCTTATGCGATCGTCAAGAATGGCGTAGCGGTGCGGGTTGCGGGCGGCTAGTGACGGCACACAGTTTCATAGACTGTTGGTGGTGCGAGTGCATACGTATGCAATGAATCGTTAAAATCCGTATCCCCCCAAGGCTATGGCATAAAACGCTCGTGCCAGGCGCCAGAACAATCAGAAAACAGATTTTAACTCAGGGAGTAAGGGCGAAGTCTCCTTTTTTCGCAAGTATCGCATTCTCCAAGTCCTCGTTTATTTTTATTTTTATACGATAATCCTCATTTTCTTTTCGTATTTTTTCTAAAACTTTGTCTATTGGGTCCTGATATCCGGCTTTTGTTCTGCCCATCTCGATAATTAGCGGTATTTGTTCCTCGGAAATTAGCCAATGGCCTCGATCATCGGTTTCAAAAACGACTCCCTTTTTATCAAGTGTTCTAATTCGCATACGGACAGTGTCACCCTTTAACCCGTAATCGTTGGCGACATCTGCAGGAGTAAAAAATTTTGAGCTCATTGGTTAACATCTCCACTTTCGTTTTTAATTACGTAATATAGCCGCGAACAAACTGTGTGTCAAGTAAAAATACTTGACGCAAAAATACGCAATTTAACGCATTCTTTACGCGATACAACGGGCTTTGACGATAAAAACGCTAACCCTATACGCAGGATTAGCGCAATCATTTACGTACTATTTTCGCTTTCCAACGCGCGTCATTCCGAGCTTTGCGATCGGGCTAAACTGCGCGTGTTGCTCGCGTATGTTCTCGTCATTCAGTTTAACGTACCGCCGCGTAGTCTGAATCGACGAGTGCGCTACGATTCTTTGCGCAGAAAAGACGTCGCCGCCGTTTAACAGGAACTGCGTTAAGAAATACGAGCGGAATTGATGCGGAGACACCTGGAGCTCACCGTAAATACCGGCCTTAACCGCGTGCTCCCGTAACCTTTTCCGAAAGTGATCCGCTTTTAGGGGTTCTCCGTAATTGGCAAGGAAAACGTGCTCCACACCTTTACCGAAATATTTCAGATTTTCGTTCATTAACGCAGCCACTTCGCGAATAACCTCGGCCGATAACGGTACAGTCCGCGGCTTTCTATTCTTATTCATCCACGCAGGCAGATGCACACACCGCGTTTTAATATCGATAAACTCCTTCGTTAATCTTAGCGCCTCATGTATCCGGAATCCTCCGTCAGCTAGCAGTAATATAAGCGTTCTATCGCGCAATCCAGCGTATGTTTCGGTGTTCGGGGCTTCAAGTAGGCGCCTAATATGATCGTCGCTAAACGTCGCTTTATCCTCATTATCGAACCGCGGCTGTTTAATATTCTCCACAGGATTGGCCTTTATTAACTCCTCTCCCGCGAGAAAGTTAAACATAGTACGTAAGTCACGCAATCTAAACGCAATCGTATACGGGGATAACCCGGCCTCTTTTTCTCTGTTAGTAACGCCGGCATACTTCGTTTTTGTACTCATGTGAATAACGTATTCGCGGATCATTGCCGGAGTTATCCCGCTAATCTCATTAACATGTGGATAAGCGGAATCAAACCATTCGCGGAAATACCGCCAGTGCGATACGTAGCTTCCCAGCGTCCTCTCACGCATACCCTCCGACTTTTTCGCGCTATAGAATAAATCGAACGCTTCCTCTAACCCGTAACCCTTCGCGATCGTCTTCGCTGCCTTACCGATATTACCTTTAACCACCGATTTCCCTTTTCGCGGATCCTCACGCACAAAAAAAACCTCCTACGTCTACCGTAAGAGGTCGCATAAATCCGATATGATCGCGGTGAATTAAGACATACAGTCTCGTCCATTTTCGCGTATATACTGTGTGCCTTGCGAAGGCCTGTCCGTGATATTCAACGTCTAGCAAACGTTGATCTACCGCGGTTTTAAAAAACGTGACGCGCCCGATACGATTCGAACGTACGACCTACAGTTTAGGAAACTGTTGCTCTATCCTGCTGAGCTACGGGCGCATAGCAACGTTTATTTTAACACGGATGCTTTGCCCTGCGCAACGTGGCTATTCCTTGCCCCGCAGCTTGCGGAAAAATTGCGTCAGCATCGTCGCGCACTCGGACTGCAGCACACCGCTGACCACATCGACCCTGTGGTTAAACCGGTCCTCCTGCAGGAGGTTCATCAGCGTGCCCGCGCAGCCGGCCTTCGGGTCGGTCGTGCCGTAGATGACCTGCGGGACCCGCGCCTGCACGATCGCGCCTGCACACATCGGGCAGGGCTCCAGCGTGACGTAGAGCTTGCAGTCGAGCAAGCGCCATGCCTGCAAATGCTCGCTTGCCTGCTTAATTGCAATCATCTCCGCGTGAGCAAGGGGATCGAGCGTCGTTTCACGGAGATTGTATCCGCGGCCGATAATTTGGCCTTGATGGACGACGACGGCGCCGATCGGGACCTCCCGAATCGCCTCGGCTTTGCGCGCCTCTTCAATAGCCGCCCTCATCCACCGGATATGCTCATGCTCGCTTTCACTTTCACCTGTAGAACCTGTTATAGGTTCATGTTCCAGATGAGCACCCGGCTCGTTAACACTTTTATTTTCATCCACAAAGGGACACCTCGCCAAAAAAAAAGATTTATCCACATGTGCATAAAAAAACGAACAAATATTCGTTGTTAACAACCTGTGGATAACAATGTGTATAACTCGAAAAATTGTGGATATGTGATTCTTTAACATTCTTACACTATATACCGCTTGTATGCAAGGGATTTTGTTGATCATCTAGGCAAACGTCAGTATAATAAGAAATATACATAGGTCTTTTTGACCAATTTAGCGACTAAAGTATGATTCGATAATGGCAAACTTGCCGAAAGGCAAGGACGCAAAGCCGTGGGTCTACCGTTCCGAAGGAACTATGACAGCCAGGTTACCGGCAATCAAGCTTTTTTAGGTTTGCGGTAATAGGCTGTCCCCGGCAGAGGGGCGGTCTATTTTAATTTCATGGCGGAACGGAGGGTTCCAGAGGGTGAGTACCAGAGCAAAAGAAGGCAAATATTATGGCGGCAAGGAGGGGTATGATGCCGATGTCATGCTTGAAAGCAAGGCGATGCTGAGCAAGGAGGACTATGTGGCCACGGGCGTGCTGACATACGCGCTCGGCGACATTATTGAGGTGGAGCTGACGGAATACGACAAGTTTGCGCTTGGGGACAAATGCAAAATGACCGTCTACACCAAATCCGGATTGTTCGTAATGGAAACCGCGGTTGTCGCCAAGGAGCAGGGCTCCGTCATCGTGTTGAACCCACCGGAAAACCGCAAGAAATTTACGGAGAAAAGGGAATTTCCCCGCGTGGATGTGAAGAATGAGGGTTTGCTCTTCGCCCTTCAGGACAAAAACAGAAGAGATAAACATCGGTTCGACGACCCAATCCGATTCGCGATCCGCAATATTTCTGTCAATGGATTAGGGTTTACCATTCCTGAGAATACGATGCTGGAGAAAGTGATCCAAAAGCAATCTCGACTCGAAGTGGAGCTGATTCTGGGTTTCCTGGTCCCCTGTACCATGGAGATCGTCCGCCAGGAAAAGACGAATGAGGGCTGGTATTACGGAGCGAGCTTCGTCCGTATCCCAGATGCGAAAACAAACGCGCTGCGCGGCTTTATTTTAAAAAATCAGATCGAAACCTACTTCGTTCAGAAGCGGGAAAATGAGACGAAAAAAGCACTGGAAAAAAAGTCTGCGGCGAATCAGTAGCCTTCAGGCTTTTTTTTGCGTTCCAAGTACTATATAATAAGAAGGATGAGTTTCTATAAATTAAGGAGTTGTAACTACAATGGCTTTGAAAGCAGGTATCGTCGGTCTACCGAACGTAGGAAAATCGACATTGTTTAATGCAATTACACAGGCGGGCGCAGAGTCTGCGAACTATCCGTTCTGTACGATAGATCCGAATGTCGGGGTAGTTGAAGTGCCGGACGAGAGATTGCACAAGCTGGTAGAGATGATTGTCCCTAAGAGCATTGTTCCAACAGCCTTCGAATTCGTGGATATCGCGGGTTTGGTGAAGGGCGCGAGCAAGGGCGAAGGGCTTGGAAATAAATTTCTGGCGCACATTCGCGAAGTGGATGCTATTGTGCATGTTGTCCGTTGTTTTGAGGATGATAATATTACCCACGTTTCCGGTAAAGTCGATCCGATCGGCGATATCGAGACGATTAATCTCGAATTGATTTTGGCCGACATTGAGTCCGTCGAGAAGAAAATCGAGCGCTCCCGCAAAAACCTGAAAAGCGGCGACAAGAAAGTTGCGGCCGAGGTTGAAACGCTGGAACGCCTCAAAGAAGTGCTCTACAACGATCTGCCTGCGCGCAGCATCGAATTGAGCGATGACGAGAAGCTGTTGATTCGTGACCTGCACTTGTTAACGATGAAGCCGGTGCTGTATGCCGCGAATGTGAGCGAGAGCGAAGTCGCCAACGCGGACGAGAATCCGTACGTGAAATTGGTTCAAGAATACGCGGCGAAAGAAAACAACGAGGTTGTTTCAATCAGCGCCAAGGTTGAATCCGAAATCGCCGAGCTCGAAGACGAGGAAAAAGCGATGTTCCTGGAAGAGTTGGGACTTCAAGAGTCCGGCTTGAATAGATTGATTAAAGCGGCTTACCGCAAGCTTGGCTTGTACACGTACTTCACAGCCGGCGTGCAGGAAGTAAGAGCCTGGACGATCCGCAAAGGAACGAAAGCTCCGCAAGCGGCAGGCGTTATTCATACCGATTTCGAGCGCGGATTCATTCGTGCCGAGGTCGTATCCTACACGGATCTGGTTGCAGCCGGTTCAATGAATGGCGCGAAGGAGAAGGGCCAAGTTCGCCTGGAAGGCAAAGAATATGTCGTCAACGACGGCGACGTTATGCATTTCCGTTTCAACGTATAAGGCAATTACAAATCAAGAAAGGAGTGATCCTCTATGTTGGATCGACTTCAGTCCATTGTGGACCGCTACGAGAAATTAAGCGAGCTGCTGTGTGACCCGGATGTAACGAGTGACACGAAGAAGCTTAGAGAATATTCGAAGGAACAATCCGATCTTCAGGAAGCCTACGATGCTTATAATGAGTACAAAAGCGTAACACAACAGCTCGCAGACGCGAAAGCGATGCAGAACGAGAAGCTGGATGATGAAATGCGCGAAATGGTCAAAATGGAGATTGAGGAGCTGAGTGAGCAATCCGCTAAGCTGGAAGAGCAGCTACGGGTGCTCATGATGCCGAAAGATCCGAATGACGACAAGAACGTCATCGTGGAGATTCGCGGTGCGGCAGGCGGGGACGAGGCTGCGCTGTTCGCGGGCGATCTCTACCGGATGTATACGCGTTATGCGGATGCTCAAGGGTGGAAAACGGAAATTCTTGATGCTTCCGTGAACGATTTGGGCGGATTCAAAGAGATTATTTTCATGATCACGGGGAAAGGCGCCTACAGCAAGCTCAAGTTCGAGAGCGGGGCGCACCGTGTACAGCGTATTCCTGTAACGGAGTCCGGCGGACGTATTCATACGTCCACGTCGACGGTTGTCGTCATGCCGGAAGCGGAGGAAGTGGAGATTGTCATTAACGACGCGGATATTCGCGTTGATACGTTCTGCTCCAGCGGAGCGGGCGGTCAGTCCGTTAATACGACCAAATCCGCCGTTCGAGTGACGCACGTGCCGACGGGGATTGTGGCGACGTGTCAGGACGGGAAATCGCAAAACTCCAATAAGGAGCAAGCGCTTCGCGTACTGCGTGCGCGGATTTCCGACAAAATGCGTGAGGAAGAGGAAGCGAAATACGCGGGCGAGCGTAAGAGCAAGGTTGGAACAGGCGACCGTTCGGAACGGATTCGCACGTACAACTTCCCGCAGAGCCGGATTACCGATCACCGCATCGGCTTGACGCTGCACCGCCTGGACACCGTGCTGAACGGGGACATGGGGGAAATTGTGTCAGCGCTCACGATTGCCGCACAATCGGATGCTTTGGATAAAGGGGAGCAGGCGATGTGATGCCGACTGCCTCGATGACGATTAGAGAAGCCTATGCAGAGGCTTCTTCTTTTTTAGGGAAGCTGGGCGTGGCGGAGGCCGCTTCCTGCGTGGAGCTGCTGCTTCAGCATCTGCTGGGCTGCAGCCGGACGGAACTGCTGTTCCGCTTCCAGGAACAGTTCCCTGCCGAGCTGGCGGATTCATGGCGCCAGCTGGTGGAACGGAAGGCCGCGGGCGAGCCGGTGCAGTACATTACCGGCGAGCAGGATTTCTACGGCCTTCCGTTCGCGGTAAGCCCGGCCGTACTGATCCCGCGGCCGGAGACGGAGCTCCTCGTGGAGGCGCTGCTTCACGAGGGCTCGCGTTTATTCCCGCAAGGCGCTCCGCTGCTTGCGGATGTCGGCACCGGGAGCGGTATCATCCCGGTGACCGTCGCTCACGCGCGCCCGAATTGGCGCGTGGCCGCCAGCGACATCTCCGCGGCAGCGCTGGAGATGGCCCGCGCGAACGCGCAGCGCCACGGAGTGGCTGCGCGGGTGACGTGGCTCGAGGGCGATCTCCTCGAGCCTTATATCGAGCGCCGGATCGCTCCGGATATACTGGTGTCCAACCCACCGTATATCCCTGATGGCGAGCTCCCGGCGCTGATGCCGGAGGTGCGGCTGTACGAGCCGCACACAGCTTTATTCGGCGGAGCCCTCGGGCTGGACCTCTACCGCCGGATGATTATGCAGCTGCCGCAGCTGCCGCAGATCCCGACCGTGGTCGGGTTCGAGGTCGGCATTCGGCAGGCGGAGGCTGTGGCGGCGATGCTGCGGGCCGCCGCCGAGTGGGAGGAGATCCGGTTCGTGCCGGATCTGCAGGGCATTGATCGCCATGTGTTGGCGATTCGGGCGCGGGAGTAGGGGGGCCTGCTCGGAGCCCGTGTGCGAGTCCTTGTTAGGGTCCCTTGTTGCCCTAACGGACTGAGCAGCCGCTAATGCCGGTTTGCACGGCTCGTCAGTCCGTTAGCGGGTATCAAGCTCCAAGCTCCATTTCATTTCTCCCAAATCTATCTACTCTATCAACTATAAATTTTAATAGATTGCTAGGTTTAGCCTCTCCTCTTTTTGCCTATACTGGCTAGTAGAAGCGAAGGGAAAGGGGCTATTCCTCATGGTAAAAAGAACGGAACGCCATTCATATAAGAGTTTATTATTAGTTGCTTTTGCACTTATTGTGATGATCGCTTGTTGGGAATCGAATCGTACGAATGCGGCGGTAGTTTCCCCTGTCATTCCGGAAGAATCCATTCGCCTGCGCATTCTAGCAAACTCGGATTCCGCACAGGATCAAGCATTGAAACGCGAGATTCGCGATGCCATTATCGCGCGCATGCAGGAGTGGGTTGTGGGCCCGCAATCGCTGGAAGAAGCTAGAGCGGTTGTGACCGCTCATTTGCCTGAGTTCGATGCGCTGGTCGGACAAATGATCGAAGAGCGGGGTTACCGTTATACGCACACGGTCGAGCTGGGCCAAGTGCCGTTTCCGACGAAAATGTACGGCAATCAAGTATATCCGGCAGGCGATTACGAAGCGCTTCGCGTGACGATCGGCAGCGGGGAAGGACAGAATTGGTGGTGCGTGTTGTTCCCGCCGCTGTGCTTCGTAGATTCCGTATCGGGTGAAGCAGTGGCAGCGGCAGCCGTTGTCACGAAAACCGAGCAAGCAGAAGCGCCTGCAGCAGCTAAAGCAGGCAAAACGGCCGAGCCTTCAGCGAAGCCGTCCAAGGAAGCGAAAGCGGATGGGACAGCCAAACCGGCGGCGGATTCCGCTGACGCTAAGCAAGCGAAGGAAACGAAGGACGCTCAGCCGGAGGTTAAATTTTTCGTCTGGGAAATGGTCAAGAAAGTAGTCAGCTGGTTCAGTTAATCATTAACTTAGAAGTAAGGATGATCATATCGTGACAACATACTGGAGTGTGGAACCGGGCACAGGAGAGAGATCCACGGCCCTCATAGAAGCGGCGGCTATGCTGCGGGACGGGGAGACGGTCGCTTTCCCGACGGAGACGGTATACGGGCTTGGCGCCGATGCGACGAACACGCGTGCGGTGGAACGCATATTCGCAGCTAAAGGAAGACCTTCGGACAACCCGCTAATCGTCCATATCGCAGATCCGGAGCAGCTCGCAGGACTCATCGATCCGGCGTCCCTCACGCCTGACCACCGAATGCTAATGGACACGTTCTGGCCTGGTCCGCTAACCATCGTGCTGCCTGTACTTACAGGCAGCATTTCGCCGTTAGTGACGGCGGGATTAACGACGGTAGGCATACGAATCCCCGACCATCCCGTTGCTCTGGAGCTGCTTCGGGAAACCGGCCTCCCTATCGCCGCACCTAGCGCCAATAGCTCCGGCAGACCGAGTCCGACGATGGCCTCTCATGTTCGCGACGATCTGGACGGCCGCATCGGCGGCATCGTGGACGGCGGAGGCACCGGGGTCGGGGTGGAATCGACAGTGATCCAGCTCGCAGACGGCGAGTTATATATACTGCGCCCCGGCGGCGTGACGGCGGAGCAGCTCCGCTCTGCGCTTCCGCATGTCCGTGTGCATGATCAGGAGCGGGAAGAGGTGCGGGCCGCCGAAACGCCGCGCGCGCCAGGCATGAAGTATACGCATTACGCCCCGAAGGGATATATGCATATCGTGTACGGTGAGGATTCGGAAGCCGTGGCCGCCTGGATCCAAGAAGACGTCCGCGCTGCCAAGGAGAGAGGGGAGTCAACCGGTATTCTCACGTATGAAGAGAGAGCCGGGCGATTCCAGGCCGATCTCGTCATTGCCTGCGGCTCGCTGGCCGAACCGGAAACGATTGCTCAGGAGCTGTATGCTGCGTTGAGGCAATTCGATCAGGAAGGCATCCGGTATATTGCCGCAGAGGGCTGCCCGGAGACGGGGATTGGCCATGCCATTATGAATCGGCTGCGTAAGGCTGCCGGTCACCGGCTTGTACGCGTTTAGCTAGCATGATTCCCTGTTTGTCCGCATATCTTGGAGAAGAAAGCGGACAAGGGGGAAAGCAAGATGCTGGGGACTGACGTTGAATTAGGGCAACTGATCACAATACTCATTATGGCGGTTGCTTTGGGGCTGGATGCTTTTTCCTTAGGGATCGGCATCGGTATGAAGGGCATTCGCTTGCTCGATATTCTGAAAATCAGCATCGTGATCGGTATTTTCCATATCATCATGCCTCTGATGGGCATGTTCATGGGACAATATGTCTCGCTGCTGCTTGGCAATGTCGCCACTGCGGCGGGGGGCTGTCTGCTTATCCTTCTGGGCTCACATATGGTATATAGTTCGGTTCGCGGAGAAGAAGCGGTTTCCTTCGATCATCGAACGCTCTGGGGGCTCACGATTTTTGCGCTTAGCGTCAGTATCGATTCTTTCTCCGTAGGAGTCTCATTGGGCATGTTTGCGACGGATATCCTGCTGACCGTGTTTGCATTCGGTTTGTTCGGGGGGCTGCTCTCCATTGCGGGTTTGCTGGTTGGACGACGGGTCAACGGCTGGGTCGGGGAGTACGGCGAGGCGTTCGGCGGATTGATTTTGCTCGCGTTTGGGATCAAGTTTTTGCTATGATACAATAGAAGAGGTAGAGACGAATTAACGGAAAGTGAGGGGTTCATGTTGCGAATTCTATTTGTTTGTACGGGAAATACGTGCCGCAGTCCGTTAGCCGAAGGTTTGCTGCGCATTCGAGTGCACGAAGAAGGACTAGCGGCGGAAGTTCGTTCAGCCGGTGTATCTGCGGTAACGGGCGCTCCCATTTCCCGGAATAGTGCATCGCTGCTGCAGGAGGCAGGTTTCAAGGAAGACATTCGTTCGTTAGCGATTCAGGAGTCCGAGGTGCAGTGGGCCGATCTCATTCTGACGATGACCACGGGGCACAAACGGTCGGTGATTCAGCGGTTCCCGGACGCCGTAGACAAGACGTTCACCCTCAAGGAATACGTAGAGGACGACGACCGGATCCTACAGGCCATCGAAGAGAGGGAGCGGCTGGTGACAGAGCTTCAGCTCAAACGGGCGCTATCCCAAACTGTAACGGTGGAAGAGAGAAACCGCATTTATACGCTTGAAGATGAAATTCCCGACTATGACATTTCCGATCCGTTCGGCGGCTCCTTGGAGGTTTATCGGAAGACGGCGGAGGAAATCAGCCGGAGTTTGGATAAATTGGTGCAGAAGCTTCGCGAAGGCGGAGAAGGTCCGAAAGCCTAAGAATGGCAGCAGGATACATCTTTACACCTCGGTCAGAATGCGATATGATGAATATATCAATCAAGACTCAATGTAACTGGCGACGAGTGGGATTAACCACAATGGAGCATTGAGCTATACGGCCGGTCGCCTGGGCAAAAGAGCAACGCGCTATTTCTAGCGTGTTCGCTCTTTTTTTCGTTTTCTGGTGGACTTTGGGATATAATAGGATGGTCGAATTCGAACAAGCAAAGGAGCGTTTTTACATGAAAATTGCCTTAGGTGCGGATCATGCTGGCTATCGTTTGAAAGATGTTATCATTCCTTTTATTGAATCATTAGGTCATCAGGTTATCGATTATGGATGTAATTGTGCGGATTCGGTGGATTATCCGGATTATGCGCTGCAGGTTTGCGAGCAAGTCGTATCGGGAGAAGCCGATAAAGGGATCTTGATCTGCGGAACGGGCATCGGTATGTCCATTGCCGCCAATAAGGTTCCTGGTATCCGCTGTGCCTTGGTGCATGACCTTTTCTCCGCGAAAGCGACACGTGAGCACAACGATACGAACGTGCTTGCGATCGGCGAGCGGGTCGTAGGGCCCGGTGTGGCGGAGGAAATCGTGAAAATTTGGCTGGAAACCGAGTTTTCGCAAGGCGAACGCCACCGGAATCGCATTAACAAAGTGCAAAGCATCGAAGATCGCTTCGCGATTCATCCTTAAGCAGGAGCGGGTGAGACGATGACAGACTCCATTCTTCACACGGTTGCAGAGGGCGTGGAAACGAATCTTCGCGAGTTGGTCAAGGTGGGAGGTCTTCGGCCGGGCCACATTCTGGTTATTGGAACGAGCACGAGCGAGATTCTCGGGCATCGGATCGGCACGTCGGGGACACTCGATGCAGCGAAGCCGATCTTCGAGACGGCGCAGCGCATCAGCCGCGAGTTCGGGCTGCACTTGGCTTATCAGTGCTGCGAGCATTTGAACCGCGCGCTCGTGATCGAGGAGGAGCTCTTGGCGATCTCCCCTCAGCTTGAGCCTGTGTCGGTCATCCCGGTGCCTAAGGCCGGCGGCTCGATGGCATCGTACGCGTACCGCCACTTCGCCAAGCCGGTCGTTGTCGAGACGATTCAGGCGCACGCCGGCATCGATATCGGCAGCACGTTGATCGGCATGCATTTGCGCAGGGTTGCCGTACCGGCCAGACCGCCCGTACGAAATATCGGCCACGCTTATGTGACGATGGCGTTCACCCGTCCGAAGCTGGTCGGCGGGACGAGAGCCGTTTATACATCTGAGGCTGCAGAGCAGTTGTATCGGCAAGCCGCGCCGGATGCGGATTGCTAGGGTTTTATTTTAGACAAAAGATTATCTTATAGGAGGAGTTCCATATGACAAACTTTTTGAGCAAGCAAGATCCGAAAATCGTAGAGGCGATGAACCTCGAGCTAGGCCGTCAACGCGACAAAATCGAATTGATCGCTTCGGAAAACATCGTGAGCCAAGCCGTTCTTGAAGCGATGGGCACGGTGCTGACGAACAAATACGCTGAAGGCTACCCGGGCAAAAGATACTACGGCGGCTGCGAGTACGTAGACATCGTGGAAGATATCGCCCGCGATCGCGCGAAGGAGCTCTTCGGCGCTGAGCATGCGAACGTTCAACCGCACTCCGGTGCGCAAGCCAACATGGCTGTTTACTTGGCGGCATTGAACCCTGGCGACACGGTGCTTGGGATGAACCTGGCGCACGGCGGTCACTTGACGCACGGCAGCCCTGTTAATGCATCCGGTATTCTGTACAACTTCGTTGCTTACGGCGTAAGCGAGAAAGATTTCCGCATCGATTACGACGATGTACGTAAAGCGGCATTCAAGCATAAGCCTCGCATGCTCGTTGCAGGCGCAAGCGCGTATCCGCGCACTATCGATTTCGAATCGCTGGCTTCTATAGCTAACGATGTAGGCGCTCTGTTCTTCGTCGATATGGCGCATATCGCAGGTCTGGTAGCTGCCGGCTTGCATCCGAATCCAGTGCCTCACGCACATTTCGTAACGACAACGACGCACAAAACGCTTCGCGGTCCTCGCGGCGGTATGATTCTTACGCGCAAAGCGTGGGCGGCGGCGATCGATAAAGCCGTATTCCCTGGTTCCCAAGGCGGACCTTTGATGCACACAATCGCTGCGAAAGCCGTTTCCTTCGGTGAAGCGCTGCAGCCGGAGTTCAAAACTTACGGTCAGAACGTGATCAACAACGCTCAAACGTTGGCAACAGCGCTGACAGCGGAAGGCATTAACTTGGTTTCCGGCGGTACGGACAACCACTTGATGCTGGTTGACTTGCGCAACCTGAACATCACCGGTAAAGATGCCGAGCACGTGCTTGACGAGATCGGTATTACAGCGAACAAGAACGCGATTCCTTTCGACCCGACCAGCCCGTTCATCACAAGCGGTATCCGTCTGGGTACGCCGGCTGTAACTTCCCGCGGCATGGGCGAAGAAGCGATGAAAACAATCGCGAAAGTCATCGCTTTGACTTTGAAAAGCCCGAAAGACGAAGCTGTGCTGGAGAAAGCTCGCGGCATGGTGAAAGATTTGACGGCGCAATATCCGCTATACCCAGGTTTGACATACTAATCAAGGAAAGAGCAGGGGATTCCCTGCTCTTTTTTGTCCGCCTGCTAACGGACTCTAATGGACAGTAGAGCCGTTATTTAAGGTTTTCGGCCTATATTGTTGTTGTAACGGACTAGAGAACCTCTATTTGCGGAATTAAAGCCTGATCGGGAACATTTTGGGTAAAATAGCGTCATCTGAGTCCGATAGGGTTAATTTTGCCCATGGAAATCGTTGAATAGCGGCGTCTCAGTCCGTTAGAAGCGGAGGAATTCCAAACGAACGGAGTGTCGTATCGGAAGATGGCGTTCGCTCGTGGGTCTCTTAAATACGAACAAAAAGCCTGGTCATGGATGACCGGGCTTTTTCATATGGACACTATCCCTATGGTGCAGGAAACAGCGGCAAGCCGCCAAATAGCACGCGGCCCGGTAATGGAAGAATTACGGCGGGAACGCGGAACGCGGGCTGACGCCGAAGTCCGGCCTTTCGCTCACAACGCGGCATGCCGCACATGTTCTTCTTGCTTAAGGCTTGGCAGAATGGACGCCATCATGCCTATTCCGATGATACCGGTCAGCAGGATGAACACCGCCATAGCACCGGTCGGCAGGAAGCCGCCGATGATCATGTTCAGGCCGCTGACCATGATCCCAACGCGATTGGTCATGGAGCTGAGCGCCATGTAAGAGCTGCGGGCATGATCGGGGACGAGCTGCACGAGCATCGCCTGCTTGAGCGGAACATAGGTGATCTCCCCGATGGTTGCCACAAGCATAAGCAGCAGCAGTAAGGCCGGCTGGCCGCCGAATACGAGGTACGAGTAACCGGCCACATTCAGGAACATGGCAAGCAGCATGACCCTGGTATCGGAGCTGTTCTTGAGCAGTCGGCCGACGAAAAGGGAGAGGAGCACGACGGCGATCGTGTTCTCTGTACGCAAGATTCCGACGAGCGGCAGCCCGTCCACGGCTGCGGGTAAACCCGGAAGCCACGGGGTATGCTGGATATCCTGGGCGATCCGCACGCCGATATATCCGCTTAAATTCATCTCTACCGACACGATGAGGACACCGGCGAGCAAATAAATCACGAACCGGCGGTCCCGCAGCACCTCCTTGTACCGTTCGAGCATGGACACCTGCTGCTTCCGTGCGGCAGGCAGGTCTTGATCGGTCTGGGTCCGGTCACGGTCAGCTTCCGGCATCGTCTCCGACATGAAGAAGGCGGTAATCAGGAACGCTAGAAGCGACATCAGGCTCGCTGCAAGCAGAAGCTCGAAGAGATAATCGCTGAAGAAAAAGCCCCCGATCATCCCCGCAACGGAAATGGCCAGGTTATTCGACCAATAATTAATCCGATAGATCGCTTTGCGCGTATCCGGTCCGGACACATCGATCAGCATGGCCTCGACGGCCGGTTTGCTCAGTCCCCACGAAGCGCTGGAGATCATCGTCATGATCAGCGTCAGGGCTGCTGAATGCCAGAGTGGCGAATTGGCGAAGGTCATGATGGCATAAGCGAGCAGTGCGACGCCTTCTCCGATCAGCATCATTTTTTTGCGGCCGACCCGGTCGGCGTAATGGCCCCCGAGGGTGGCGCTGAGCAAGGCTATGATGATGGATATCGTTGTCGCCGTACCGGCTATCGTCGTGCCGAGCGTACGTGCGATATAGATCGACATGAACGGAAGGATCATGTTGCTGAGGATATTGGTCAAGAAACTTAGCGCAATGCGCAGCCGTACATTAGGATGGAATTGGAAGAAAGTCATGCTGCATCACCTGTTTCATAGATTCTGGCAAGGCTGGGTACACCCATCATACCAAATGACCGTAAGTTAAAAAGTGTACATAGCTTTGGAAAACTTTCACCTTTTCCTCCCTCGAAAGGATGTTGACGAATGTCTGGCGCGCCACTATACTCTTTGGTAATTCGTGTAAGAGGAGGGTAATTTCATGCAGCTTGCCTTACAGTATGCGCAGTTGAAGTCATCGGTAACGCGCGCCTTACATATCCCCCACACGTATATGGACGTGCCCGTTTCGGTTGAAGAAATTGCCGGCTACCTTTATTGTACGGAACGTAACGTGAAAATATTGATCCGCAAAATGAGCGAGATGGGCTGGATCGTCTGGACCCCGGGCCGCGGTCGCGGGCACCGTTCCGCCATCCGGTTCTTGGTCCCTGCGGAAGATCTGCTGCTGGCGGAAGCGAAGCTCCTTGTCGAACAGGGCAACTTGAACAGCGCCATGAGCTTGTTTCAAATGGATGGCTTGGACGGAGCCGTCATGGACCGGTTCTTGGCTTGGCTGGGCAGCTATTTCGGCTACAGAGGCAACTGCGAGACCGGCAATGCCGAGACGCTTCGGCTGCCGATGCAGATCCGCGTGCTGACTCTGGATCCTGTGGACGTGCTCTTCTCGCGCGATCTGCACTTCATTAAGCAGGCCTTCGACACGCTGCTTTATTACAATCCGGTGTGCCGCGAGGTGGTGCCGGGTCTAGCCCATGAGTGGGCCAGCAACGACGATGCCACGGAATGGACCTTTTATTTGCGCAAAAGGGTACGGTTCCACCATGGCCGCGAGCTGACGGCTGACGATGTGGTGTTCACGTTCAATCGGCTGCGGACCATTGGCACGGAAGACTCGCCGAACCGCTGGCTCCTGCAGTCGGTGAAGGAGATTCGCGCTCTCGACCGGTTAACGGTTCGTTTGGAGATGCATGCGCCGAATTATTTGCTGCCGCACTATGTGAGCTCGTATCAGGCGGCGATTGTGCCGGCCGACGTATACAGCGCGACCAAAGTGGCGGATGCCAGCATGCTGCCTGTCGGTACGGGACCGTTCCGCATCGTGAGGCACGATGCCGGGGGCGTGACGCTCGAAGCGTTCGAGGATTATTACCGGGAAGGCGCCCATCTCGACCGGATCGAGCTGTTATATGTCCCGGACGATGTCAGCGAGCGGAGATGGCAGCAGCTGAACTTCCAGATGGGGAAGCTCAACCATTACAAACAGCCGGCTCCTGCCCATTGGTACAAGAAGGAGATTATGATGCTGGGCTCCAGTACGATCGTGTTTAATTTGCGGAAGCAGGGGCCGCAGCAGCAGCTAAAGTTCCGCCAGGCGGTAGAGCTCGTTCTGAACAGGTGCGGGCTGATTAAGGAGCTTGGTCTTTACCACGCCAGACCTGCTGCCGATTTCCTGCCGCCCGAGCTACCGGGGCCGCAGCCTGACGATAATCAACCTGAGCGGGCGAGAGAGCTTCTGCGGGAATGCGGCTATGCCGGCGAACCCTTGAAGATGGTCTTCACCCAGAAGAATTGCGCCCAGGCCGAATGGATTCAGGCCGCTTGCCGGGCCATTGGAATCCCGGTCGAGCTGAAGCAGTACACGTTTCAACAAATGACGAAGGTTCCTCTCCTGCTGGAGGCCGATGCCATTATGGGCGGCGTCGTGGCGGACGACGATGAAGCCCGCTGCCTCATCGAGATGTACAAAGTCGGCAATCTTGCCGTGCGCACTTTCGCAACGGACGATCAGCGCCGAATATTCGACGAAACGATCGCTTCGATTGAAGCGGAGCCTGACGCCTTCAGGCGAATGCAGCGGATTCGCGCCATGCAGTCGCTCGTGTCGGAGAACTATGCGGTTCTATTTTTGCTGCATACCACCCAACAATTGGTATACAGCCCTCATCTGCAGGGCATAACTTTTAATACGCTCGGATGGTTTGATTTTAAGAGCATCTGGTACCGGACGGATTCCATGGAAGAAGAAAACTCACTTTCTGTGTAACTAAACCGCTTGAGAGCAGCTCTCAGGCGGTTTTTTTAGGATAAGTTGGATAACATATGATATAATAAACGAGGTTTGTCGTACCTTGACGCTAAATGGGTAACATACATATAACGTGTAGATTTTTAGGAGGATATTTATGGGGAAGTTATTTATTTGTGATCATCCGCTGATTCAGCATAAGCTGACGTATATTCGGGATGAGAACACGAAGACCAAAGATTTTCGGGAGCTTGTAGACGAAGTGGCTACGTTAATGGCTTACGAGATTACGAGAAATATTCCGCTTGAGCATGTGCAGGTGAAGACACCGGTAACGACGGCGGATTGCCGCATCATCTCCGGAAGAATGCTGGGCTTGATTCCGATTCTGCGCGCGGGCTTGGGGATGGTCGATGGCGTATTGAAGCTGATTCCGGCTGCGAAAGTCGGACATGTCGGTCTTTACCGTGATCCGGACACTCTTCAGCCTGTCGAATACTATGTCAAGCTGCCGACGGATGTGCAGGAGCGGGAATTGATTGTGATTGACCCGATGCTGGCTACAGGCGGCTCTGCCAATATGGCGATCGAAGTATTGAAGCGCAGAGGCTGCACGCAGATCAAGCTGATGTGCTTAATTGCTGCGCCGGAAGGGGTCAAAGCGGTTCAGCAGGAGCATCCGGACGTTGATATTTACGTCGCTGCCGTAGATGACTATTTGAATGATCATGGTTATATCGTACCTGGATTGGGAGACGCAGGAGATCGTTTGTTCGGCACGAAATAATAGGCTTACGATGGGGGAGAAGAACGAATGGAACGTTTGAAGGTCATTACGATTTTCGGGACAAGACCCGAAGCGATTAAGATGGCTCCGCTGATTAAGGAGCTGGAGAAGCATCCGGAGCATATTGAATCTCTTGTTTGCGTAACGGCGCAGCATCGCCAAATGCTGGATCAGGTGCTCGATATTTTCAATATTAAACCGGACTATGACTTGAATGTCATGAAAGACCGCCAAACGCTCAACGAAATTACGATCCGCGTGCTTCAAGGCTTAGAGCCCGTCTTCAAGGAAGCGAAGCCGGACTTAATTCTCGTGCATGGCGATACATTGACTACGTTCCTTGCCAGCTACGCCGCTTTCATGCAGCAGATTCAAGTCGGCCATGTCGAAGCTGGCTTGCGCACATGGAACAAAATGTCGCCCTATCCGGAAGAAATGAATCGTCAGCTGACAGGCGTTTTGGCCGACTTGCATTTCGCGCCTACACAGCTGTCGGCTGATAATTTGCGCAAAGAGAATAAATCGGAGTCCCAAATCTATGTAACGGGTAATACGGTTACGGATGTGTTCCAATATACGGTGGAGAAGGACTATCAGCACCCGATTCTGGAGTGGGCTGCAGGACGCAAGCTCATTCTCATGACGGCGCACCGCCGGGAGTCGCAAGGCGAGCCGCACCGCCAGATATTCCGCGCTGTGAAGCGTATTGCAGATGAGTTTGAGGATATCGCCATCGTTTATCCGGTCCATCTAAGTCCTGCTGTGCAAGGGCCAGCTCATGAAATATTAGGCAATCATCCTCGGATAAAACTAATCGAACCTCTGGATGTCGTAGAAACTCATAATTTTTATCCGCATACCCATATGATCCTGACGGATTCCGGAGGCATTCAAGAAGAAGCACCTTCCTTTGGGGTGCCCGTGCTGGTGCTTCGCGATACGACAGAGCGTCCGGAAGGCATTCAAGCCGGCACGCTCGAGCTGGTTGGAACGGACGAGGAGAAGGTCTATGAGCGTGCTCGCGCGCTGCTTACCGATCCTGTTTTATACAATAAAATGAGCCAAGCCGCCAACCCTTACGGGGACGGCAAAGCGTCGCAACGGATCGTTCAAGGGATTCTGCATCACTTCGGCAAGGTCTCGGAGCGTCCTGAAGCATTCTAACCGTGACAAAATCATGACAAACGCTACAGCGTACAGTTCGACTGTTTGGTTTGGAAACTCGCAAACCCTAGAGCCGCAAGGCTCTCAGGTGTTTGGGGGGGCGACACTTGTGAAGTTCTGTCAATTGACAAACCTTGCATGGCTTCGATACAATAAATGAGGATTCGTAGCATGATGTCTATGAAACGGGTTTTCCCAGGCGGAAAGCCTTCAGGAGGATGCGATGAAACGGCAAAATCCCAATGATAATCCGTGGCGGGCAGTTGCGTTAACTAGTGCGATCGGCATAGACCTCGTGGTCTGTTTAGGAGCCGGATATTTGCTCGGCGATTGGCTAAGCCGGACACTAGGTGGACAGTTCTGGTTGCTAGGCGGATTCTTGCTAGGGCTTGTAACCGGAGTCATAAGCATTTACTTCATGATTAAGCAGTACGGAGGGCTATGATGGATGAATTTTCAGCCACTCTGAAAACGGTTCAAAATGTGTTTCTTTTCTTTTTATCCTTTTGTTTGGCTGCATGGGCGCTTCTTGTTGATTACCGGATCTATTTTGCCGGGATTATGCTCGGCTCCGCTGCGAGTATGATCAATGCAAGGTTTCTGGCCTGGAAAATTAACAAGTTGGGAGCAGCTGCGATAGAGCAGAAAGGGCGCAAGGTGACCCTGGGTTTTCTGACAAGGGCAGCAGTTGCTGGCTTCGCGGGCTTAGTTGCCGTAAGGTATCCGGAACATGTCGCGTTAACCACGACGATCGTGGGATACTTTTTTGCTCAATTGGCAACACTCGTACTGGGTATTCTTTCTATTAGGAAGTCTAAGAAGTAATTCCATTCGATGAAAGGGGTGAAATTGGAAAACATGGAACATCACGCACCAGGATTTGAGTGGTTAGGTATTCACTTCGACGCATCTGCACTATTGATGATCGGAATTACCTCCATTATTGTGCTTATCCTCGCAATCGCAGGGGCCAGCAAGGCGTCTGTTACAAATCCTTCGAAATTGCAGAACTTCATGGAGTGGACGATCGAATTCGTAGAAGGAATCATCGGAAGCACCATCGGGTCCAAGCATGGCAAAGGATTCATCGCGTTAGGTCTATCGCTCATTATGTACATCTTTATCGGCAACATGCTCGGTCTTCCTTTCTCTATCGTGACGGAAGATCATACTACTTGGTGGAAATCGCCAACAGCCGACATCGCTGTTACAGGAGCGCTTACGGTTATCGTAATCGTATTAAGCCATTACTTAGGGATTACGCGTAACACGAAGCATTACTTCGCGCACTATTTTGAGTACAAAGGGGCAATGTTGATCCTTCACTTGATTGAAGTCGTATCAAAGCCGCTTACGCTCGCTTTCCGTCTTTACGGTAACATTTATGCAGGTGAAATTATGATATCTGTCATTATTGGAGCAGGATGGTTTGGAATTGCGCCTCTCTTCGTATGGCAGGGCTTCAGTGTGTTCGTTGGCGCTATTCAAGCCTTCGTATTCACAATGTTGACAATGGTTTACATCTCACAAACGTTAGTCCATGAAGAAGAACATTAGAAGCAAGACTTACCTCGGGAAGTCTCGAGTCAACTTATACAACTAAAATAAACTTAGAAGAGTTTAAGGAGGATTTTCACAATGGGAGCAATAGCATTAGTAGCAGCAGGTATCGTATTCGGTTTGGGAGCACTTGGTGCAGGTATCGGTAACGGTTTGATCGTAGGTCGTGCTTTGGAAGGTATTTCCCGTCAACCAGAACTTCGTGGTACGCTTCAAACAACAATGTTTATCGGGGTAGGTCTGGTAGAGGCAATGCCGGTCGTTGCATTGGTTCTTGCGTTCATCTTTATGGGGCAAGCTTAAGAAATCGTTCGGCGGGGATGGCGAAAGTCGCCACCACGCCTTCATTTTGCCCACCTTATCAGAAGGGAGTGACGTTACTTGCATATTGAATGGTCCACATTTTTTATACAAATTATCGCGTTTTTGATTCTGTATCTGTTGCTTTCCAAGTTTGCGTTCGGTCCTCTGTTCGGCATGATGGAAAAACGCAGACAGCTGGTTAAAGAACAAATTCAAACGGCTGAAACAAGCCGCAAGCAAGCTGAACAACTGTTAGAGGAACAAAAGCAAGTTCTGCAACAAACGCGCAAGGAAGCTACCGATATCATCGAGCAAGCGAAATTGACAGGTTCCAAACAAGCTGATGATATTCTTCGTTCTGCACAAGCAGAAGCGATTCGTCTGAAAGAAGAAGCTTTGAAAGATATTGAGAGCGAGAAGAACAAAGCGGTTGCCGCACTTCGCAGCCAAGTCGGCGCGATGTCCGTTCTGATTGCCTCCAAAATTATTGAAAAGCAAATCGACGAAAAGTCACAAGAGCAACTGGTTGAGCATTACCTCAAAGAGGTAGGAGGCAACGTATGAGTGACATCGTCGTAGCGAAGCGTTATGCCAGAGCTCTCTTTGAAGTAGCGCAAGGCAAGGGAATAATTGCCCAAGTCGAAGAAGAGCTGAAATCTGTAGCTAGTGCGATTAGGGACAATGCGGACTTGCAGAAGTTCCTGAACCATCCGAACATCGGGGCGACCGTCAAGACGGACCTGCTGAAGCAGATTTTCGAGGGCAAAGTTTCCGAGCCGGTGTGGAACACGCTGCTGGTTTTGATCGATAAAGGAAGACAAGCGATTCTTTCCGCTCTGGTGAGCGATTATGTGAAAATTGCGAATGAAGCACTCGGCCAAGCCAGTGCAACCATTTATTCCGCCTTCACACTGACTGAAGCTCAACAAGCGGAAATTGCATCGCATTTCAGCAAACTGACGGGAAAAACGATTCGCGCAACTGCTGTTGTCGAGCCTAAGCTGCTCGGCGGCATTCAAGTACGCATCGGTGACCGTTTATATGATGGCAGTTTGGCAGGCAAGCTGGACCGCCTGTCCAAAGCTCTGGTTTAAGAGACCGGTTTTTAATAACATGCACTGTAAGAATAGGGGTGACGTTCGTTGAGTATCAAACCTGAAGAAATCAGCTCATTGATTAAACAACAGATTGAAAACTATAAATCCGATATGCAAGTGGTTGACGTAGGTACAGTCATTCAAGTCGGGGACGGTATCGCTCGTGCTCACGGTTTGGAAAACGTCATGGCAGGCGAACTGCTTGAGTTTTCGAATGGCGTTCTTGGCTACGCGTTTAACCTTGAAGAAAGCAACGTCGGTATCGTTATTCTCGGACCTTACAAGGATATCCGTGAAGGCGATGCAGTAAAACGTACTGGACGTATCATGGAGGTTCCTGTTGGGGAAGCCCTTCTCGGCCGTGTCGTTAACTCCCTGGGTCAACCGGTCGACGGTTTAGGTCCAATTGCTTCTACGGAATTCCGCCCTGTAGAGAACATGGCTCCAGGCGTTATGGCTCGTAAATCCGTTCATGAGCCAATGCAAACAGGGATCAAAGCGATTGACGCGATGGTTCCAATCGGTCGCGGTCAGCGTGAGTTGATCATCGGTGACCGTCAAACAGGTAAAACAGCGATTGCTATCGATGCGATCCTGAACCAAAAAGGTAACGGCGTGAAATGTATTTACGTCGCTATCGGTCAAAAACAATCCACGGTTGTAGGCGTTGTTGAGAAACTTCGTGCTGCCGGCGCTTTGGATTACACAATCGTTGTAACAGCATCCGCTTCCGAGCCTTCACCTATGCTTTGGTTGGCTCCGTACTCGGGCTGTGCAATGGGCGAGTACTTCATGTACAAAGGCGAGCACGTATTGATCGTATACGATGACTTGTCCAAACAAGCGGCTGCATACCGTGAGTTGTCCCTCTTGCTCCGTCGTCCACCAGGTCGCGAAGCTTATCCAGGGGACGTATTCTACCTGCACTCCCGTTTGCTGGAGCGCGCTGCGAAATTGAACGATGAGCTTGGCGGCGGTTCGATTACGGCTCTTCCATTCATCGAGACTCAAGCGGGCGATATCTCCGCATACATTCCTACGAACGTAATTTCCATTACGGACGGTCAAATCTTCCTTGAGTCCGACCTGTTCTACTCCGGTCAGCGTCCAGCGGTTAACGTTGGTAACTCTGTATCCCGTGTAGGGGGCTCCGCTCAAACGAAAGCCATGAAAAAAGTTGCCGGTACGCTGCGTGTAGACTTGGCGCAATACCGTGAGCTTGCTGCCTTCGCAGCGTTCGGTTCCGACCTTGACAGAGCGACGAAAGCTCGTCTGGACCGCGGGGTTCGTACACTTGAAATCTTGAAGCAAGGCGTGCATCAGCCGCTTTCTCTTGCCAAGCAAGTTTGCTCCCTGTACACCGTTGTTAAAGGTCACTTGGATGACATTCCGGTACAAGACGTAACTCGTTTCGAGCAGCAGTTCTTGGCTTACCTGGAATCCAACCGTCCGGAAATCTTGAACAGCATTAATGATACGAAAGATATTACTGCGGATAACGATAAAGCATTGGTTGATGCGATCGTTGCTTTCAAGAAGAGCTTCGCAGTTTCTGAATAATATCTGAGTTTCCCCGGCGGAACTTCAGGTCCCGTGTTAGCCTGAGATTGGGCAGCGAACAGGCTGCCTGAGATCAGGCCTTCGAATGAAGGCTTTCCAAAGCCTCAAAAGAGAGGTGACAGGTATGGCAAAAGGAATGCGCGAGATTAAGCGCCAGATTAAATCGACTCAAAACACGAAGCAAATTACGCGCGCGATGGAGATGGTCGCAGCAGCGAACCTGCGCAGAGCTCAGCAAGCAGCGGAAGCAGCCCGTCCTTACTCGGATAAGCTGAAAGAAGTGGTTGCAAGCATCGCAGCAGGCTCCAAAGGTGTGAAGCATCCGATGCTGCAAACGCGCGAAGTGAAGAAAACCGCTTATTTGGTTATCACTTCGGACCGTGGTTTGGCTGGAGGCTACAACGCGAACGTATTGCGGAAGGCAATGTCGGAAATTAACGAAAGACACAAATCTGCGTCGGAATACGCGGTTTTTGTTATCGGACGTAAAGGTAGCAATTTCTTTAAGAAACGCAATGTTCCGATCGTTCAGGAAGTAACAGGACTTCCGGATTCTCCGAAGTTCTCGGATATTAAATCGATTGCCGCTGCTGCTGTTGCCAACTTTGAGAATGGCACATACGACCAATTGTTCTTGGTGTATAACAAATTCCAAAATGCAATCAGTCAGATACCAACCACGATTCGCCTGCTTCCGATGGAGGATGTGAAAGTGGCTTCTACAGCTAGCTATGAATATGAGCCATCTGCGGAAGGCGTTCTGGAAGTGCTGCTGCCGAAATATGCGGAAACCATTATTTACAGCGCAGTATTGGAAGGTAAAGCAAGTGAGTTCGGTGCGAGAATGACAGCGATGAACTCGGCAACGAAAAATGCAACGAAAATGATCAGCAGTTACACATTGGCATACAACCGTGCACGTCAAGCTGCCATTACGCAAGAGATTGCGGAAATCGTCAGCGGCGCGAACGCGAACGCTTAATTGATAAAACGCCTCGGTCAGAGGCGAAGCTTTTCTTAGGAGGGAAACCATGAGCAAAGGGCGCGTTGTGAATATTACAGGGCCTGTCATCGACATCGAGTTCGATCGCGGACAGCTCCCTGAAATTCTGAATGCAATCAAAATTGAAAAAACGGAAGGCGGACAAACGGTTACCGTAACGGTTGAAGCGGCTGTTCACCTTGGTGACAACCTCGTACGTTGCGTAGCGATGTCTTCCACGGACGGACTTGTGCGCGGCGCCGAAGCTGTTGATACAGGTGCTCCAATTACCGTAGCTGTAGGTCCAGCAACTTTGGGCCGCGTGTTCAACGTAGTCGGTGACCCAATCGATGGTAACGATACAGTTGACCGCACACTCAGCAGTCCGATCCACAAAGAAGCACCTGCTTTCGAGAACCTGTCCACCAAATCGGAAGTTCTTGAAACAGGGATTAAAGTTATCGACTTGATGGCTCCTTACGCAAAAGGTGGTAAAATCGGTCTCTTCGGAGGTGCGGGTGTAGGTAAAACCGTAACGATGCAAGAGCTGATCCACAACATCGCGCAAGAGCACGGCGGTATCTCCGTATTCGCAGGTGTAGGTGAGCGTACTCGTGAGGGTAACGACCTTTACCACGAGATGAAAGATTCCGGCGTTATCGCGAAAACAGCGATGGTCTTCGGTCAAATGAACGAGCCTCCTGGTGCGCGTCTTCGCGTAGCCTTGACTGGTTTGACAATGGCTGAATACTTCCGTGACGTTGAAGGCAGAGACGTTCTTCTGTTCGTCGACAACATTTTCCGTTTCACACAAGCAGGTTCCGAGGTATCCGCTTTGCTTGGCCGTATGCCATCCGCGGTAGGTTACCAACCAACCCTGGCTACAGAAATGGGTCAATTGCAAGAGCGTATTACATCCACGAAAAAAGGTTCCGTAACATCGATTCAAGCGATTTACGTTCCTGCGGATGACTATACGGATCCGGCTCCAGCGACAGCGTTCGCTCACTTGGACGCTACAACGAACTTGGAGCGTAGCATCGCGGCTGCGGGTATCTTCCCAGCGGTAGATCCGCTTGCATCCTCTTCCCGTATCTTGACGCCTGAAATTCTGGGCGAAGAGCACTATAAAGTAGCACAAGGCGTTAAACAAGTTCTTCAACGTTACAAAGAGCTTCTGGATATCATCGCGATCTTGGGTATGGATGAGTTGTCCGATGAGGACAAACTGGTTGTTACACGCGCGCGTCGTCTCCGTCTGTTCTTGTCTCAGCCGCTTCACGTTGCTGAGCCGTTCAACGGTTTCCCAGGCTTGTATGTACCATTGAAAGATACTGTGCGCAGCTTCAAAGAAGTTCTTGAAGGTAAGCACGATGACCTTCCTGAAGTAGCGTTCCACAACGTAGGTACGATTGAGGACGCAATCGCGAAAGCGAAAACGCTGTAAGGCTATCTTACGCGTAAGCTGAGGAAGGAGAATCCAAGTGAGTACATTCCTACTTGAAATTGTTACTCCTGAGCGCAAAGTGTACGCTGAGCAAGCGAACATGCTTGTAGCGAAGGGTGTTGCAGGGGAGCTTGGAATTCTGCCGAACCACATTCCACTCGTCACGCCATTGAAAATCAGCTCGATTACTGTGAAGAAGCAGGGCTCCAAAGACGAGATCATCGCAGTGAACGGCGGTTTCATGGAAGTGCGTAAGGACAAAGTGGTTATACTGGCGGAAAGCGCCGAGCTGCCAGCAGATATTGACGTAGAGCGCGCAAGAGCAGCCAAAGAACGTGCGGAGAAACGTCTTGCTGAGAAGCAAAGCAACGTTGACTTCAAGCGTGCGGAAGCCGCTTTGCAAAGAGCTTTGAACCGGATCAGCGTATCCGGCAAATAATAGATGCAGGACCGAAAAAGCGAGGGAACCCGAGTTCCTTCGCTTTTTTTCGCATATGTCGATTATTTTATGATAATTATGGAAAATCTACACACTAGGTGTGACAAACGGGGGCTTGGAATTAGTCATCGACGCCCCTGTGTACTTTTGGTATAATATTGAAGGTGAATATTGCCAAATCTGATAGGTGTTAAATGACAAGCAAATAAGAATGGAGGCGGTTACATTCAGATGATGTACACAAATAACTATGTAATCGTAGCGATTTTTCTTGGGTTAGGTATTATCCTCCCGGTGGCAGCGCTTACGATCGGCAAATGGTTAAGACCGAGCAAACCCGTCTTGGAGAAGTATACGACATATGAGAGTGGGAACGAGCCTGTTGGTGAAGGGCAGATCCGGTTTAACATTCGTTATTATTTATTTGCTTTGATGTTTGTCATCTTTGATGTAGAAACCGTGTTCCTATACCCTTGGGCTGTTGCTTACAATCAGCTTGGATTATTCGCTTTAGTGGAAATGTGCATTTTTGTAGCCTTGCTAGCCATAGGATTAATATACGCTTGGAAGAAGAAGGTGCTGCAATGGACTTCAGTCTAGAATCGATTTCGCCGGAAGAACGTGAAGAACTGAACCGCAATGTATTCATGACAACGCTGGAGCAAGTGAAAGCATGGGCTCGCAGTAATTCGCTTTGGCCGCTAACGTTCGGCTTGGCCTGCTGTGCCATCGAAATGATGGGAACAGGCGGGTCTCATTATGATTTGGACCGTTTCGGAGTCATCTTCCGTACGTCGCCTAGGCAATCCGATGTGATGATTGTCGCAGGTACCGTCACGAAGAAAATGGCTCCTTTGCTGCGCCGTCTGTACGAACAGATGCCGGAACCGAAATGGGTGATCGCCATGGGATCGTGCGCGACGGCAGGAGGCCCTTATGTGAAGTCGTATTCCGTTGTGAAGGGTGTCGATCAGATCGTGCCGGTTGATGTGTACATACCGGGTTGTCCGCCGAATCCTGCGGCACTGATATACGGGATCAACAAGCTTCAAGAGAAGATTCGCTATGAGGCGAAAACCGGGAAGCAGGTGATCCATCGATGAGCGAGGAGAAGAAGCCGGAGGAGCAAGCCGAGCAGAAGCCATCTGCGGAGGGGAAGAACAAAGGGAGCGAAACGCCGTTGGAGGAGGCTGCAGCCGATGTCGGTAAGCTTTCTCCGGAGGCCCGCGTCAGCAAGACGCCGCTTAGCCCGGATGTTCAGGCCGCTGTAGACCAAGCCGCGCTGAATCAAGCCGCCGACCCGAAGGTGCAAACGACGAGCGAGCCTAGCGACTCGCCTGCGGCGGAGCTCGCCGAACGGGCGGCTCCTGCCGAACCGGCCGCTGAGCGGGAGAAGACGGCCGAGGAGAAAGCGGCCGAGCGCGCTGCGGCTAGAGCCGCCCGCCTGGCGGCGAAGGCGGCCGCGGAAGCCGGCGATTCTGCGCCGGCGGAGGCGCCCCCTGCGGGCGCTAGCGCCGCAGGCGATGACGAGAAGGCGGCCAAAGCCCAGGCCGCCGCAGAAGCCCGTGCCGCGCGTGCCAGCGCGCGCGCGGCGAAGACCGACCCGGCGGAGCCTGCCGCGCCGAAGGAGCCTTCGCCGAACCAGCCCTTGCTGGACCGGCTGGTGGCGATCTTGAAAGAGGCTGTCGGCGACGACGCCGTCATCGAGAGCTTCATCAACGAAAGGGATGCGCATCGCCCTTACGTGGTCATTCACAGCTCCCGCTGGCCGCAAGCCGCGGTAACGCTGCGGGATCATGAAGAGCTGCGCTGCGACTACTTGCGCAATCTCTCCGGCGTAGACCAAGAGACGCACCTGGAGGTGGCGTATCACCTTCTTTCCCTGACACATAAGCGAGAGTATTGTGTGAAGGTGAAGACAGACCGCGATCAGCCGATCATCCCGTCGGTGACGCCGGTATGGGCGACCGCCAATTGGAATGAGCGGGAAGTGTATGACCTGCTGGGGATCGATTTCCCGGGGCATCCCAACCTCGTACGAATCATGATGCCTGACGATTGGGTCGGCCATCCTTTGCGCAAAGATTACGAACCGCTTGACCCGGAGGTGTAGGATTTGTTACGGACAGAAGAGCTCCTGCTAAACGTTGGTCCTCAGCATCCGAGTACGCACGGCGTATTTCGCGTCATCGTGAAGCTCGATGGAGAAATTATCAAAGAAGCTATCCCCGTTATGGGGTATTTGCATAGAGGAACCGAGAAGCTGGCTGAGAACTTGAGTTATACCCAGATTATCCCTTACACGGATCGCATGGATTATGTATCGGCCATGACGAACAATTACGTGCTTGTGCATGCCGTGGAGAAATTGATGGGGCTGGAAGTTCCGGAACGGGCGGAATTCCTCCGCTTGATCGTAATGGAGCTGCAGCGGATCGCTTCTCACATGGTTTGGTGGGGGACGTATCTGCTCGATATCGGCGCTATGAGTCCATTCCTGTATGCATTCCGCGACCGGGAAATGATCATCGACATGTTCAATGAGCTCTGCGGAGCCCGGCTGACCTACAACTACATGCGTGTAGGCGGGGTCAAATGGGACGCACCGGACGGCTGGATCGAGAAAGTAAGAAGATTCATCCCATATATGTACGGGAAATTGGAAGAGTATCATACCCTTGTTTCCGGTAACGAAATCTTCCTTTCGCGGATTAAGGGCGTAGGGAAATACGATGCGGATACGGCCATCGCGTATGGGCTGAGCGGCGCTAACTTGAGATGCACCGGCATTGATTGGGACATCCGCAAGACGCAGCCTTACAGCTTGTACAGCCGCTTTCAGTTCGACGTACCCGTAAGAAGCGGCGGAGATTGCTATGACCGCTATTTGGTACGAATGGAGGAAGTGAAGCAGTCGCTGCGCATTCTGGAGCAAGCTGTGGCACAATTTCCGGAGCAAGGGGAAACGATGGGCAAAGTGCCCCGTGTCATTCGTCCGCCGGAAGGTGAAGTTTACGCCGCGATCGAGTCCCCGCGCGGGGAGATCGGCTGCTATATCATCTCGCGGGGCAAGCAGGAGCCATTCCGCCTGAAATTCCGCAGACCCTCCTTCGTGAATTTGCAAATTTTGCCCAAGCTGCTGGTCGGTGAAACGATGACCAACCTGATTACGATTCTGGGCGGTATCGATATTGTCGTTGGGGAGGTGGATGCCTAATGGTGAATTTGCTGGAAGAGAGCCTGACATGGACGAACTTCTTCGTATTCCTGTTCTGGGGCGTTGTTATGCTGCTTCTGGTGCTGGGCTTCGTGACGTACGCCATCTACTTCGAGCGGAAGGTCATCGGCTGGATGCAGCTGCGGATCGGACCTAACCGGACAGGGCCGTTAGGACTTCTGCAGAGTGTCGCGGACGTCTTCAAGCTCCTGATCAAGGAAGATACGATTCCGAAGAAGGCCGAGCGGGAGCTGTTCATTCTGGCCCCGATCATTACGTTCATCCCATCGTTTACGATTATCGCAGCGATCCCTTTCTCGGATCGGATGTTTAACGCTAACCTGAATGCGGGTCTCCTCTACTACGTGGCCCTAACGGGAATTTCCACGATCGGAATTATTCTCGGCGGATGGGCGTCGAATAATAAATACGCACTGCTCGGCGGCATGCGCTCAGCGGCCCAGATGATCAGCTACGAAGTGCCGCTCGTCATCTCCGTCATCGGCGTTATCATGATGACAGGCAGTCTGAATCTGCATACGATCGTCGATCATCAAGCCGGGGGCTTCTGGCATTGGAATTTCATTCCTCAGATTCTGGGCTTTATTATTTTCGCCATTGCCGGCGTTTCGGAATTGAACCGGACGCCGTTCGACCTGCCGGAAGCCGAGTCCGAGCTGGTCGCCGGGTATCACGTCGAATACAGCGGCTTCCGTTTCGCTTTCTTCATGCTGTCGGAGTACGTGTATGTATTCATCATCGCTTCACTGACCGCATTGATTTTCCTGGGAGGGTGGCATGCACCGTTCCCGTTCCTTGATTTTATCCCGGGAATTATCTGGTTCCTGCTCAAGTTCTCCTTCGTCGTATTCGTGCTGTTCTGGCTGCGCGCGACGCTCCCTCGGGTGCGAATCGACCAACTGATGGGCTTCGGCTGGAAGGTGCTGCTGCCATTAGCCCTGGTCAACATGCTGGTGACGGCCATTGTCATGGCCATTTTCTAATGAAGCATGCGCTCGACGAGTAACTATCCTACGGAAAACGCTGGCCCCGCGCTTGGCGATGACCGTTTTGCATCAGGCAAAACGCTAAGGAGTGAATTGGAATGAAGGGCATAATGAAAGGCTTGGGCGTTACGTTGAAAAGCATGACACAGAAAAAAATCACGTACGCATACCCTGACGTCCCTATTAAGATGCCGGATCGCTTTCGCGGTATTCAACATTTTGATCCTGAGAAATGCATTGTGTGCAATCAATGTGCGCGGATCTGTCCGACCGAGTGCATTACGCTGACAGGCAAGGCCAACCCCGACCCTGAGAAAAAAGGAAAAGTCATCGATACGTACGACATTAACTTCGAGATCTGCATTCTATGCGATCTGTGTACGGAGGTTTGTCCGACGGAAGCGATCGTCATGACGAACAATTTCGAGCTCAGCACCTACAGCCGGGACGATCTGTTCAAAAATTTGCAATGGCTGAACGAGAATAATCAGAATATCCGCCAGGAGAATAACTCGGCCATGCCGAAAGGAGGGGCCAAGAAGGATGTTTAACGGAATCGGCGATTTCTTGTCAAGCGGTTCAAGCTGGGCTTTCTTCATCTTCGCTCTCCTCTCCATCGGCGGGGCGATCTTCATGATTTCTTTCACCAAAGTCGTGCATATGGTCATTGCCGTTGCGCTTACGTTCATCAGCTTGGCCGGACTGTACATTCTTCTGGAAGCCGAGTTCGTCGCTTTCGTGCAGGTATTGATCTATGCGGGAGCCATTTCGATTCTGATGATTTTCGGGATTATGATGACGAAGCACAGACAAGGGGAAGAAGAGGAGCCAAGACGTCCTTGGCATGAAGGGTTGGCGATTGTCGGCGCTCTGGGCTTGTTCGGCGTGTTGTTCTATGCCATTCAGAAGACGACCTTCGTTGCTTCGGGCACCCTTGATGCCGGCAAAGATAATACGTTAGAAATCGGAAAACTGCTGTATAACGAGCATGTGATTCCGTTCGAAATTATGTCCGTGCTGCTGACGGTGGCCTTCATTGGCGCGATCGTCGTAGCGAAGAGAGAGGAGGATTAGCTTTGGGCAACATTATTACTCCCTACCTTACGCTGGCAGCGATCCTGTTCTGTATCGGATTATACGGCGCCCTGACGAAGAGAAACGGGGTCATCGTGCTGCTTTCCATCGAGCTGATGCTCAATGCGGTGAACTTGAACCTGATTGCCTTCGCGAAGCTTGGCGATCATCCGGCGCTGACAGGCCAGATTTTTTCACTGTTCAACATTACGATTGCAGCTGCGGAGGCGGCGGTCGGGATTGCGATATTGATTACGATTTACCGTAACCGAGGAACTGTAGAGGTAACGGATTTGGATTCTATGAAGCGCTAGGAGGCTAACAAGGATATGGTATCGGACTATTCACAGTACGCCTGGCTCATTCCGTTGTTTCCGCTGATTGCTTTTCTAGCGCTTACGGCTATGGGACGTCAATTAAAAGACTTGGGCATCTATATCAGCATTGCTGCGATGCTGGCTTCCTTCATCGTCGCCCTGCTGATTTTCGTGGAACGGCTTGGAGGGAACGTCGAGGATTACACCTGGGATAAGCTGAACTGGCTGCAAGTAGGGGATTTCACCCTGAACATGGGGTTTGAGGTGAATAACCTGAACGCATTGATGCTGGTCATCGTGACGCTGGTGTCCTTGCTGGTGAATGTTTATTCCAAAGGTTATATGAAAGGCGACGAGCGGATCCACGTATTTTTCGGCTATATCGCGCTGTTCTCCTTCTCCATGCTGGGCCTGGTTATCTCGGAAAACATGCTGATGCTGTACATTTTCTGGGAACTGGTAGGAGTGTGCTCCTTCCTGCTCGTCGGGTTCTGGTACTTCAAACCGGAGGCGAAGGCAGCGGCGAAGAAGGCGTTCATCGTCACCCGGATCGGGGACGTCGGCCTGTTCCTTGCCATTCTCCTGCTGTACTGGTACATGCCGGGGCATGCGCTTGATTTTACATCGATACATAACGCTTTTACGACGGGCAAAATCGATCCGACCATCGTCACCTGGATTGCCGTTCTGATCTTCGTCGGCGCAATCGGCAAATCGGGTCAGTTCCCGCTGCACACTTGGTTGCCTGACGCGATGGAAGGACCGACGCCGATCTCGGCATTGATTCACGCCGCAACGATGGTTGCCGCAGGCGTTTATTTGGTCGCACGGACGTTCGATATTTTCCAGGCATCGCCCGACGCTTTGCTGGTCGTCGCTTATGTCGGCGGGTTCACAGCCATCTTCGCGGCAACGATCGGTATTGCGCAGAACGATATCAAACGCATTCTCGCGTATTCGACCGTTAGTCAGCTCGGTTACATGATGATGGCGCTCGGTATCGGCGTCTCTTACACATCGGGGATGTTCCACTTGTTCACGCATGCATTCTTCAAAGCGCTGCTCTTCTTGGGTGCAGGCAGCGTCATACACGCTGTCCATACACAGGATATTAACGAGATGGGCGGCTTATCGCGCAAAATGAAAATCACGACCTGGACGTTTGCGATCGGTACGCTGGCGTTAGCCGGTATTTTCCCATTCGCGGGGTTCTGGTCGAAGGATATGATTCTAACAGAAGCGTATGAGCATAACCAGCTGCTCTTCTGGATCGGCGTCATCGCGGCTTTCTTTACAGCGTTCTACATGTCCCGCCTGTTCTTCCTCGTCTTCATGGGCTCGCCGAAGCATAACGGCCATGGCCATGAACCGCATGAATCGCCGGCATCCATGACGACGCCGCTCATTGTTCTGGCTGTGCTGGCCGTTGTCGCAGGCTTCGTGAACACGCCGTTCAACGAATGGCTGGGCCATTGGTTAACGGGCCAAGAGCATGACGAGAAGGCGAACTGGATGGTGATCATTTTATCGACGCTGGCCGGACTGCTTGGTATCGGGCTTGGCTATCTCATTTATCTGAAACGCTCGATTCCTCGAGATGTGGTGTCAAGCAAAGCACCGTGGCTGTATACGCTGCTTAACCGTAAATATTTCATCGATGAAATCTACGGCGGCGTATTCGTCAGACCGCTTCGCGGATTGGGCTTGGTGCTGGAGCTGATCGATATCTATATCATTGACGGTATCGTACGATTGGTCGCCTTTACTGTGGTGAGTCTGGGACGTCTGGGTTCCCGCCTCCAAAACGGTCAGCTGCAGACCTATGGCGTCATCATGATTGTGGGGATGCTGATTCTGGTGCTCGCCATTGCAGGAAGGAGGTTCATCCATGCCGGCTAATCTGCCCATCCTAAGTCTGATTGCGTTCTCGCCTCTGTTGGGTGTGCTCGTTCTGCTCTTCATCCGCAGCGACAAGGGCCGATTGATCAAAACGATCGGTATTGTCACGACAGTGATTCCACTCCTGTTAGCGGCGTGGCTTTATGTCGACTATAACTATCAAGGCGATCCTATTCAGTACAAAGAACAGCTGAGTTGGATCAAAGTGCCGCTCAATCACGAGGGCATTCAGCAAATTACATCATATTTCTTCGAGTTCAAATACAATATGGCGGTTGACGGCATCTCGCTGCCGCTCGTGTTCCTGACGGCGCTGGTCTCGTGCATGGCCGCACTGGCTTCGGTGTATATCAAGAAGCGTTGGAAGACGTACTACATCCTGTTCCTGCTGCTCGAAACCGGCATGTTCGGCGTCTTCATGGCGCAGGATCTGTTCTTGTTCTTCCTGTTCTTCGAAATTACGCTCGTGCCGATGTTCTTCCTGATCGGCATTTGGGGGTATATGAACCGAGAGCAGGCTGCTAACCGCTTCTTGCTCTACAATGGGCTCGGTTCGGCGATTATGCTGATCGCGTTCCTGATTCTTGTCAGCACGGCAGGCTTCAATCAAGATCCTTCGCAAACAGAAGCTATCATTTACTATAGCGGGGATATTCATACGATCGCGCACAATTTACTGCAGGATCCCGCCGCCTATGTGAACCAGGAAGGATCGCCGTTCTTCTTAAGCGCAGCGATGAAGTGGACTGTGTTCATCATGCTGTTGGTTGCCTTCGGCATCAAGCTGCCGATCTTCCCGTTCCATACGTGGATGCTTAAGGTACATACGGAGGCTCCGCCTGCCGTCGTCATGATTCACTCCGGCATTCTACTGAAAATGGGAGCCTACGGCTTAATCCGCTTCGGCATCCTATTCTTCCCGGCGGAGGCGAAGCAGTGGGCCTGGATGCTGGCTCTCCTCGGCGTGATCAACATCGTGTACGGCGCCATTCTCGCGATGGTGCAAAAAGACTTCAAACTCGTGCTGGCCTACTCGAGTATCAGCCATATGGGCATCGTCCTGCTCGGTCTTGCCGCTTTCAACGTGTCCGGCCTGCAGGGCGCCGTGTTCCAATTGATCTCCCACGGTTTGATCTCGGCCCTGATGTTCCTGCTCGTCGGCAGCATCTACGAGCGGATGGGCACCACCGAGCTCGATCGCTTGGGCGGTCTCGCCTCTACGATTCCCTTCATCAGCGGAATTCTGCTGATTGCGGGCATGGCGTCGCTCGGATTGCCGGGCTTGTCCGGCTTCATCAGCGAGTTCCTCGCGTTCCTCGGACTCTTCGAGACGCACCGCGTGTACGCTATTGTCGGCACGCTGGGAATCATTCTTGCAGCGGTCTATGTGCTGCGCGGGGTCCTAAACATCACGTTCGGTCCGAAACAGCCGAACCTCGTGCTGCAGGGCATTCGCGACGCGCGCTTCATCGAGGCGGTGCCGATGATTACGCTGGTGGCGTTCATTCTCCTGCTCGGGGTGTACCCCAGCGTACTCAGCCAGCCGCTTCAGCAAACGATAGGCAGCTTGGATCAATTGATCCAAAGCGTAGCCGGGAAGATAGGAGGTTAGTCCGGTGGAACAGCTTCGACTCCATGTCGCCGATTTAGTGCATCTGCTCCCTGAGCTTTCGCTGGTGGCCACCGCGATCATCCTATCTCTCTTGGATTTGATCCTGCCAAGCAGGTTAAGTCGTTCCATTATTGGATGGTTGACCTTGGTCGGCATTGTGATTTCCGCCGTATTCGTCGTGCTTCAATTGAATCCCGACGAAGCGGTTCAACTGCTGAACAACAGCTATCGGGTGGATGATTTCTCGAATCTGCTGAAATTGTTCACGCTGGCCGGCACCGGCTTCGTCGTACTGATGAGCTTAAGCTTCGTGAAGGAAGACGAAATCCCGCATGTCGGCGAATACTACTACTTCTATCTGCCTGCGGCGCTGGGCGCGATGGTGATGTCGTCATCCGGCGACCTCATCACGCTATATGTGGGATTAGAGCTGCTCAGCATTACCTCATATCTGCTCGTAGCGATGAAGAAGAAGGAAAGCAAGTCCAACGAAGGAGCCTTCAAATATTTGGTCATGGGCGGCGTTTCCTCCGCGATCATTCTATATGGCATGTCCTTCTTGTACGGCATGGTCGGATCGAGCAATCTCTCGCAGATTGGCGCTGCGCTCCCGTCACTCGTTGCGGCTTATGAGCCGCTGCTGTACGTCTCGTTCTTCCTGCTGCTGGCGGGCTTCGGCTTCAAAATCGCCGCCGCTCCGTTCCACAGCTGGGCACCGGATGTGTACCAAGGCGCACCGACGCCAGTGACGGCTTTCTTGGCCGTCGTTTCCAAAGGTGCGGGGTTCGCCATCCTATTCCGGGTATTCTACTTATTGTTCGGCTTTAGCTCCTTCGAAGATACGAAATTCCAGTCCGATGTGTTCCTTGCGATCTCCGTCATGGCTGCGATCGCGATGGTAACGGGTAATTTCATCGCGTTGAAGCAAACGAACATGAAAAGGCTGTTAGCGTACTCAGGTATCGCGAATGCGGGATATTTGCTGGTGCCGATCGGCACATACTTCTCAGGTACCCATTACGCGAACTTCTCTGAATTTATTTTCTATCTGATCGCGTACTTGTTTATGAACATCGGCGCGTTCGCCGTGCTGATGATTATCGAGCGTGCGGAAGGCCACACCGAGGCCAAAGGCTTCAGCGGCTTGTATTACCGGGCGCCATTCACAGCTGCCGCTATGGTGCTGATCGTGCTGTCCTTAGCCGGGATTCCCGTCTCCGGCGGATTCTTCGGAAAGCTCTACATCATTCTCGGCACGATGCAGACGCAGCAGTATTGGCTGGGCTCTCTGATGATCGCGACCAGCGTGGTCTCCCTCTATTACTACTTCGGCATCGTGCGCCAGATGTTCATGCGCAGCGATTATGAGTCTACCGAGGTGAAGGTACCGGCAGGTCTTGGCATCACCGTCTGGTTATGCGCTCTGATTGGTATAGCGCTAGGCTTCGTGCCGCATCTGGTGCTCAAAGGAATCGAGTCCATATTCATGCTTACGAAAGATTTTCTGATGATGTAATTTTTAAGCTTTCCCCGGTTCCGGCTGGGGAGAGCTTTTTTGTTTTTCACCTGTTATTTCCCGGGAAAAGCCCCTCGCTTGCATACTTCTTTCACCCTCTGGTAATTGCGTCCAAATTAAACACAAAACCCACAATTCCATGTAAAATAGACTGAAGTGGAAAAGCCCCTAATTTATTTTCAAAAGTTCTGAACTTTTTGCGAAGAAAATCCGTTATATGTATCGAGAACACGGGTAATGTGGTATAGATAGAGAAGGTAAAACGACCAAGACCATTACGAGAAAAAAGGAACTGTGATTTTCATGAAATTCATTCGACACGTATGGCTCATTGTTCTGATGGCGCTCCTAATGGAACTTGCCGTGATGGTCACGAAAGCGGAAGCGGCTTTCCCGGTATCGACGGATCCCATGAGGGTCAAACAGACCTACTTGGATATGATCCATATCGATCAAGCATGGGCTGCTGCAGGAGATACCCGTGCACCTATTGTTGTGGCTGTGGTGGATACAGGCGTTGATTTGACACATCCTGATTTAGTAGGAAATTTGGTGGAGGGCGTGAACTTGCTTCAGCCTTCGAAGAAGCCAATTGACGATAATGGACATGGAACGAATGTCGCAGGCATCATCGCAGCGTCCATGAATAACGATAAAGGGATTGCCGGCATCGCGCCTATCGCGAAGATCATGCCGATCAAGGCGCTGGAGGCCGATGGCACTGGCGGCGAAGCGAAGCTCGGGGAAGGGATCAAGTACGCCGTAGATCACGGCGCGAAGATCGTCGTGCTTTCCTTGGGTTTGAATAAATATTCCGATTATATGCAGGGAATTGTTCAGTACGCGGAAGATCACAATGTGCTGTTGGTAGCGGCTGTCGGGAATGAAGGCACCAGTGTCAAATACCCTGCTGCGTACCCTACGGTGCTGGCCGTTGGCGGCGTTACGGCCGACAAACAAGCGGATTCCCGGTCGAATTACGGACCGGAGCTGGATTTGGTAGCCCCGTGGGATGTATATACGACGGCGCTCGGAGGCGGCTATCAGTATCAGGACGGCAGCTCGATGTCTGCGCCGCAGGTGGCCGGAGCAGCCGCATTGGTGTGGAGCAAGTACCCCGCCATGAGTGCGTACCAAGTGCGTTCGCAGCTTGAACAAACGGCGGAGAATTTGACTTCCGACGGTTGGGATTCCAGAACCGGTTACGGTCTTCTGAGAGTGGATTTGGCGCTGACACAGCCTTATAATGAAGATCGTTTCGAACCTAATGATCATCAGAATCAAGCAGCTAAGCTTCCCGTACATACTTCCGTGAAAGCGGCGCTTTCCTCGGGGCGGGATGAGGATTGGTATGTCATCGATGCCGCCTACGACGGCTATATCGAGTTCTGGCTGCAGAACACGGACGCTTCGGGCATTCGGGTACGTTTTGATTCCGGCGAGACGTTCGTATCGAACAGCTCATCGGACGCGAGCCAACCTTACCGGGTGAAAGTAACGAAAGGTCTTACGTATGTGCAGCTTCAGAGCGTAGACGCTGCCCGGCAGACCGGGATCAGTTATAGCTTGCGAACGAATTTTGCCATTTATACCGATCCGTTCGAAGATAATGACAAGCAGTACAAAGCATTTGCATTGCCTGAACGGAGTCAAACGATTCGCGGAACCTTTCATGCGAAAGGGGACATCGACTGGTTCGTCCTGTCATTGACGCACTCAGGAACGATGCGGCTGAAACTGTCCGTGGATACGGGGCGCATCGATCCGATGCTCCTTTTCCAGAAAGAAGGGGAGAAATCGATCACGCTCGATCAAGGCGGCGACGGCGGTATCGAGGTCAGCTCCCAAATGGACGTTTTCCCGGGCCAGTACTATATTCGTGTCAGCAATGTGAAAGACTATTCGGAGCCGATTACAGGCGAATATACGCTTGAGATTGATTACGATCCGAAGCTGATCGATCCTAACGAACCTAACGACAAGTCGTATCAAGCGACTTTCGCCGCAATGAATTCGGTGTATGAAGGTTTGTTTAACAACAATGAAGACTTCGATTGGTTCCAATTCCGGATGGCTAAGAACGGACTCGCGCAAGTACGTCTTACGAACATTCCGGCATCCCGGACCATGTATGCCACACTGTACGACAGCTCTATGAAGCAATTAGGCTATTACCGCAATGAATACGGAACGGAACAGCTATTCGTTGAGAAGACGCTGGATGCTGGCACTTATTATATTAAGCTTCAAGCCAGCCAATGGTTCATGAGTCAGATGTACCGTCTCAAGATCGGCAGTTATACGCTGATTAGCGGCTATGCCGATATTGAAGGGCATTGGGCGCAAGAGGCCATCAGCAAGCTAACGGATCAAGGCGTGATTGGCGGATACGGCAATTATCGCTTTGCTCCGAATCAACCGATTACGCGCGCTGAAGCGGCGACAGTGCTTACTCGAGCTTTGAAGCTGACCAAGCGCAAAGAACTGAAGTTCAGCGACATGGACGCTTCGCACTGGGCTTACGAATACGTAGCCAAAGCGCTGCAAGCGGATATCGTGTCCGGGTACCCGGGCGGCACCTTCGGACCTGACCGCACCCTGACCCGCATGGAAATGACGCAAATGCTTGCCCGCAGCATGAATATGACAGGGAAGAAGCGGGGCAACTCTCCTTTTAGCGATGTCGATGAGTCCTATTGGGGGGTTGGGATCTTGAAACAAATGTACGCGGACGGTTGGATTACCGGCTACGCGGACGGAACTTTCCAGCCCGACGGGCAGGCTTCGCGCGCCGAGTTCGTCTCGATGCTGGCGAAAGTCTTGAATCGGTAGAACCGAGAAGGAGTGACCTATGGGAGAAACGGACAAATGGAATGAAGCGGCGAAGTATGCTTCGGTCATGAATATGGTTGATATCGTTGTGTATATTATCTGCATCGGTTTGGCCTGGTGGGCGCTGCAGGCGTTCCGCTTCGATGTGCTGCTTAAGCAGCCGAAAGGTGCCCAAGCGATCATGCTGCAGATCCTGCTTGCGATCGGACTCGGGCAATTGGTAGCCAGCTTTTTCATTCAGTATTTGGGTCTCTCCATGGGCTTCGGCCGGATGTTTTAATTCCAAAACTCGAATAATGCATTAAAATGTTGTCAACAATGGATAGTAGAACGGATCGAAAATGAAGATCCTGTTCGAACTCTATGTAGATGTGCGCGAATGCCAAAAGAACACAGTTGTAACTATGTAGCTTGAGATGATAAACTTAGAAAATGTGTGAAACCTTGTAATTAAAATAAGTGCGCGGAGGGACCATGATGAGCAAAATTATCGTCCGCGGTGGCCGAAAGCTAGCTGGCAATGTGAAAATCAACGGAGCGAAAAATGCGGTTCTGCCGATTATTGCAGCTTCCATTCTGGGGTCGGAAGGTGAAAGCGTCATCCACGATGCGCCTCCCCTTGACGATGTACTAGTCATTAATAAAGTATTGCAAAGCTTAGGCATTCAAGTGGCCTATGACCGTCAAGTTATTCGTGTTTGTGCAGAAAGCATTGACACCTGTGAAGCATCCTACGATTTAGTCCGTAAAATGAGAGCCTCTTTCCTTGTGATGGGTCCGCTTCTCGCCAGACGGGGCCAAGCGAGAATTTCGCTGCCGGGCGGCTGTGCGATCGGTACGAGGCCAATTGATCAGCATCTCAAAGGCTTTGAAGCCATGGGCGCCGAGATCGAGCTTGGACAGGGGTATATTGAGGCCAGAGTGAAGGGGCGCCTGAAGGGTGCCAAAATTTATCTGGATGTCGCCAGCGTAGGCGCAACCGAGAATATTATGATGGCAGCCACGCTCGCGGAAGGCACGACCATCATCGAGAATGCCGCCAAAGAGCCGGAAATTGTCGATTTGGCGAACTATTTGAATGCCATGGGCGCCACGATTCGCGGCGCGGGCACAGGCGTTATTCGCATTGAAGGCGTAGAGAAACTTCGTGGGGCCGTACATACGGTAATACCGGATCGCGTAGAAGCAGGTACATATATGATCGCTGCGGCTATTACGGGCAGCGAGCTGTACATGGAAGGCGCTATTGGTGACCATCTTCGTCCCGTCATTTCCAAAATGCAAGAAATGGGCGTCGTCATCGAGGAAGATGAGAATGGCATTCGTGTGCGCGGAGGCGGAACGCTGCGTGCGGTTGACGTGAAGACGCTGCCGTACCCGGGCTTCCCGACCGATATGCAGTCGCAAATGATGGCGCTGCTGATGGTGGCGGACGGAACAAGTCTTGTCACGGAAACCGTGTTCGAGAACCGGTTCATGCACGTGGAGGAATTCGCGAACATGAACGCGCATATTAAAGTCGATGGCCGCACTGCTATTGTCAGCGGGAACGCCAAGCTGCAGGGCGCGAAAGTATGCGCGACCGACCTGCGTGCGGGAGCTGCGCTTATTTTGGCGGCGCTGGCAGCGGAAGGTGAAACCGAGATTACCGGGGTTCACCATATTGATCGCGGATATGTCGATATTACCGAGGTATTGCGAGGTTTGGGCGCCGATATTTGGCGGTCGGTTCCGCAGCAAGTGGAACAGGAAACGGCGGAACTGGGATTCTTCAATATCCAGCCGACATTAGCATAGGATGAATAGAGAACCGTCGGAGGAATCCGGCGGTTTTTTTGTTGGGATAGATCATCCCACAACTCCTGCACGAAAGTGCGGTGGTACGAAACTATTTAGCCTGCAACGATGTCAAATACCGTTGCTACGTGGTGCGAGCGGCCGCAGTATGGATGGGAGCGGAAATGTGATGCGCTATTTTACTTCCAAACAGCTGTTTGGGTAGGGAAGGGGAAATAGGATACGTTATTTCACCGTTTTGCGCTATGATGTCAGCTTTCTTTGGCAAATAAGACACTGTATTTCCGCTTTGATGCCGATAATCGCTGATTTGATCCAAATAAGAGCTTGTATTTCCGTTTCACGATCCATAACCGTACCGGAAACGATAGGACTCCGGAAGGTATGCCCGGAGAAGACGCTCGAGGACCGCGGACCAAATATGCCCGGATCGTTTGAACTTTTTGCCAGCTGTTCTATTCCCGTTTCGACCATTGTATGTAGAATCCTATACTCAATAGACAAGCAAATTCATATAAATGTTGCATTGCTCCATGAAGAAATCCCCACTTAACCAGGCCTATCATCTAATCCCTATGTTGATTCCCCCCTTTGTTCTATTCTACCAACACCTCTCATAAGCTAAGTCATACCAAAATACCTGCTAGCAAACGCGCTTATGGAGGCTGCTGAGACGATGTTGAAGAAGAAACGTGTTCCTGGCCGCGGGGTCATCCTCTGGATGGCTGTTTGTTTATCTTCTATGCTTTGTGTCACCATTCTTGTTCCCGGATTGCTAGTCAAGAAGATTCCGGACGATGATGCCGTGCCCCCTGTCAGGGTGGCGGCAGATCAAGAGACGGTTGCGCAGCAAGGGTTGATGATTCCTGTTTATTTGACGAAGAAGTCGGTTGTCGAGAAGGTACCGCTGGAGCAGTATGTGCAAGGCGTCCTGGCTGCGGAAATGCCCGTCGAATTCGAGCTGGAGGCGCTCAAAGCGCAGGCGATGGCCGCCAGAACGTATGTGGTTCGCCGGGTGCTGGATAAGGATTACAGCAATATGCCTGTCGATGATGCGCTTGTCACCGATACGACCGCTCATCAAGCCTATCTCACGGATCAAGAGCTGAGAGAAAGATGGGGCTCAGGTACCTATGAAACGAATATGGCCAAAATCGCTAGAGCGGTGAATGAGACGAAAGATATGATTCTCACCTATGAGCATAAGCCTATTAATGCTACTTTTTTCTCGACAAGCAATGGATTTACCGAGAATTCAGAGGACTATTGGCCGTTCATGAGCCCTTATTTACGCAGTGTGCCCAGCCCCTGGGACGTAAAGCTCTCGTCGCGCTACAAAGAAACGGTAGATTTCACTTATAAAAGCCTGCTGCAAAAGCTAGGGGTTACGAGCATTGCCACGACAGGGACTGGGGCGAAAAGCATGAAGGTACTGGAATGGTCGGCGGGACATCGCATCAAAAAGATGGCGATAGGCGGCAAGACCTTCTCCGGCCGAGAGGTGAGAGAGAAGCTAGGCTTGGCTTCCTCGCAATTTGCTTGGACATGGTCCGGCTCCAAGATTACCTTTACGACGTACGGCTACGGCCACGGCGTGGGTCTCAGCCAATGGGGGGCTAATGGAATGGCCAAGGAGGGCAAGACGGCGGAGCAAATCGTCACCTACTACTACACGGGAATTTCTATCGAACGAGCGACGCCTTTTCTGCAAAAATCCTAATTTCACACGTTTCTATAAAAATATCTTTCTTCAAGTATAAAACCTTTAAATGTGTCAAGAATGGTTGATGAGGTGATAACCATGAATGATCAAAACAAAGGTTTTCAAAAAGAAGAAGCTCCTAAAACTGTTCAAGGAGCACAAGGTAGTCCATCCGCATGGAAGAAGTTGCTTGCTAAAAAATGGGTATTCCCAGCGACGTATGTGGCAGCAGCGGCAATTATCTTAACCTTAATGTGGGTGTACCAGGACGCAGGCACCAAATCAGTCAGCCAAGAAGATCTGGGCATTAAGGTTAGCAGCAACGATGAGCAAGCGCCGGACAATGCGAAAGACGGAGCGGTTGCCGTTAACGCTCAGGCAGAGACCATGCAATGGCCGGTAAAAGACAGAGCAGCTCTTGACGTTTCCGTACCTTTCTACGACACAAATGCAACCAATGAAGTGAAACAGGCGGCTATGATTCAGTATGGCGATCAATTGACGCCGCACACAGCCATCGATTTGAAAGCCAAAGATGGTTCCGCATTCGATGTATTGGCCGCTCTGAGCGGGAAAGTAACGGCAGTCGAGCAAAATCCGGTTGTCGGCAGCCTTGTCGAAATTACACACAGCAACGGTTTGATCTCCGTGTACCAAAGCTTGGCTGAAGTGAAAGTAACCAAAGGCGCTGAAGTGAAGAAGGGCGACGTCATCGCGAAAGCGGGACGCAACGAATTCGAGAAGGAAGACGGCGTGCACCTGCACTTCGAAGTTCGTCAAGCGGCCGACAATGCAGCGGTCAATCCGGAAACGATTTTGAACGCGAAACAGTAAGAGCCTACATAGATGGAGGGCAGCGGGTATATCCCGCTGCTTTTTTGTATTGCCTAGGCGTGCTGCATCTCCTCGGCTTTGGCCCCGCGGCGAAGTGCGAAATAGCTCGTCCTTCCGAAATAAGACCGCAAAAGCCCTTATTTCCTGATTTTTTCGAAAATAAATATGGGAAATGGGCTTGTCAGGCTTGGTTACGTAGAATATCTAGTCATGCCCCTCATATACTTTACCAAACTATCTCGAGTAGGGAGGCGAGGGGATTGCACGATTACATCAAAGAGCGGACCATTAAGATTGGGACCTGTATCGTCGAGACCAAGAATACGGTTCGCACCATTGCGAAGGAATTCGGCGTTTCCAAGAGCACGGTGCATAAGGATCTAACGGAAAGACTTCCGGAAATCAACCCGGACCTGGCCAACCAGGTGAAGCACATTTTGGAGTATCACAAGTCCATCAGGCACCTTAGAGGAGGAGAAGCGACGAAAATCAAGTATCGGAAGACGCGTAACCCGAAGCATTCCGAAAACCTGGTCACTGTTAAATCCTGAATATACCTTCATCCCGGCGGTTTCCTATAACTGGACATGTCGAAATTTCACGGAAAAAGAGGAAATAATGCATTTGCAGCGAATTTAGCTTATAATTAGAACTATCTATAAGAGAGCCGGTTCTTCGCGGGATGGACGGTAGATTTAGGGAGGATTAACTTGAAATGTTCAGCAAGGATATAGGAATAGATCTCGGCACGGCAAATGTGCTCATTCATGTGAAAGGACGCGGCGTTGTGCTCGATGAGCCATCTGTAGTAGCGATTGAAAGCGATACGAAACGCGTGCTTGCTGTAGGAGAAGAAGCTTTCCGCATGGTCGGTAGAACTCCGGGCAACATCATCGCGATTCGCCCATTGAAAGATGGCGTTATCGCTGACTTTGATATTACGGAAATGATGTTAAAGCATTTTATTGCCAAAGTGGGGGGCAAGAACTGGTATTCGCATCCGCGCATCCTGATCTGCGCCCCTACCAACATCACCTCTGTCGAGCAGAAGGCGATCCGCGAAGCGGCTGAGCGCAGCGGCGCCCGGGAGGTATTCATGGAAGAGGAGCCGAAGGCGGCGGCAATTGGCGCCGGAATGGACATCTTCCAGCCTAGCGGCAACATGGTTGTAGATATTGGCGGAGGGACGACGGATGTGGCCGTGCTGTCCATGGGCGACATCGTCACCTCCTCCTCCATTAAGATCGCAGGCGACAAGTTCGACATCGCCATTACGAAGTATATCAAGAATAAGTACAAGCTGCTTATCGGTGAACGGACAAGCGAGGACATTAAGCTGAAGATCGGTACGGTATATCCACACGGCAGAGATCAGGAGATGGATATTCGCGGCAGAGATATGGTTTCCGGATTGCCTCTTACGATCACCATTCATTCCAGTGAAGTGCAAGAAGCGCTGTGGGATCCGGTTTCATCCATCGTGACAGCGGCGAAGAGCGTTCTGGAGCGCACACCGCCGGAATTATCCGCGGATATTATCGACCGCGGGGTCATTCTGACGGGCGGCGGCGCCTTGCTGCACGGTCTGGATCAATTGTTGGCGGACGAGCTGAAGGTTCCGGTGCTAATCGCGGAAGACCCGATGTCCTGTGTTGTGAAGGGCACAGGGATTATGCTCGATAACTTGGACAAGGTGTCCAAACGTAAAATCTGATCCGATATTAACCAAGAGGTGAACACATGTTAAGAGGACTGTATACCGCGGCGGCAGGCATGATCTCCGAGCAGCGCAGACACGATACGATTACGAATAATATTGCCAACATTAACTCCCCTGGTTTTAAGCAGGGCAATGCCTTGTCACGCTCGTTTCCGGAGATGCTGATTTCCACGATACGCGGTGGACAAGGTGCCTCGACGGCTCCCCTTGGGCGGATGAGTTTAGGCGTATTCTCGGAGGAGAGCATTTCCGTTCACGCGCAAGGCGACCTGCAGGAAACGCAAAATCCTTTCGATTTCGCCCTCGTCTCCAACATCCAAGTGCCGGGTATGACGTTTGACGCATCCGGCAAGTACGTGAACGGGGACGGCGAGCGCACGTTCCAGCCGCAAGCGTTGTTCACGGTGTTGAACGCCGAGGGAGAGCAGCGTTACTCCTTGAACGGTAAGTTTACCGTGGATACGACCGGACAGTTAGTGAATGCGAACGGCAACCAGGTACTGGGCCGCGATGGACAACCTCTGCTCCTTATTGACGGAGCGGGCCAGCCGATTCATTCCTTCAAGGTGACGGACAAGGGCGAGTTCCTTGATGCCAACGGCCTGCCGCTGCTGAATGCGGCCGGGCAGCCAATCGCGCTTATGCTCTCTCGCGCGGAGAATCCGAATTTGCTGCTGCGGGAAGGCAATGGCTTGCTGCGGATTAATCCGGGTGATGAAGCTACGGTGACGCAGGTGGCTGCAGGCGATCAAGTTGAAGTTCGCCAAGGCTTCATCGAGCGTTCCAACGTCGATTCTGCGCAATCGATGGTCGACATGATGTCGGCGCTGCGCGCTTATGAAGCGAACCAGAAAGTCATTCAATCTTACGACAAAAGTATGGATAAGGCCGCGAACGATGTAGGACGCGTCTAATCCGGCTGGCGAAGGGGCTAAACCATGAACAATTCCATGATCAACTCATCGGTATCCATGCACAGCTTACAGCAGAAGCTGGATATTCTATCCAATAACATAGCGAACGTCAATACGAACGGCTTCAAGAAGAAAGAAGCTTCATTCGAGGACGTTCTTACGAATGTGAAAGCCCAGCCGGAGGGCTTCCGACAGCAAGGCCGGTTCTCTCCGCTCGGCTTCAACCAAGGTTGGGGTTCCAAGCTCGTCCAGATCCAGACGAATCTCGCACAAGGGCCAATGCAGTCTACGGGCAACGTAACGGATTTCGCGATTCAGGGCGACGGATTGTTCGAAGTGATGATCAGCAAGCTGGATGCGAACGGCAATCCCGTGCTCCAGCCGGCATGGACACGCAACGGTGCTTTCGATTTATCGCCTGATGCGAATGGCGACACGGTGCTAACGACCAAAGGCGGACATCTCGTTACCGGTACCGACGGCAATCCGATCCGTATTCCTGCCGGGTTCCGACCTGTCGTTGAGCAGGATGGCTCCATTAAGGGATATAGCGAGCAGGATCCGAGCGCGGAGCCGCTTAATTTGGGCCAGATCAAGCTGGTGCGCGTTGTGCGTCCTCAGCTTCTGCAAGATGCGGGAGATAACCTTTATGCGCTTCCGGCGGGGATTACAGAAGCAGAGAAGGCGAATATTTTGCAGAACGTGAATCCGGGTCTGGATACATCGAATAATCGGGTTACTCTGATGCAAGGATATTTGGAGCAGTCGAACGTCACGCTGGCCGATGAAATGACGGATCTGGTGATGGTTCAGCGAGCGCTTCAATTGAATTCCCGCGCGATTACATCGTCCGATCAGATGATGAACATCGCCAACAACTTGCGCGCCTGATTGTAGAAAGGGAGGGATAGGGCTTCATGTCAGACAAGCCTGCTCCGAACAAGTCGGCTCCAAAGAAGAAGGCAACAAGGCCGAAATGGCAGAACATCATATGGCGTATTTTCAAAATCATTCGTATACCCGTTCTTTGCGTGCTGGCCATCTATATCGGATTATGGATCGGCTATACCAAGCTGGGTCATCAGCCGGCCGCGGAGATCTTCCATATCAGCACTTGGCGGCACTTATACGATTTGGTATTTGCGAATTAATTCAAACTCCCGCATTGGGAGTTTTATTTTTGTGTCTGCAAATGTATAATGAATGAAGGCTCTTTGTCAGATACCAGATATTAGGCGCAGGAGGGGTACTTTGAATATACCGAACATGCTCACCATCAGCAGGTTTGTTCTGATCCCTGTGTACCTCGTCATCTTTTTTGGCGGCCATATTCAGATTGCTTTCCTGATCTTATTGGCAGCGGGTCTTACCGATATCTTGGACGGATATATCGCCAGAACACGCGGTTTGATTACACCTGCTGGGGTTATGCTGGATCCTCTAGCGGATAAATGCATGATGATTGCGGTCATTCTGTCTCTGCTCATCACGGAGATGATTCCGTGGCAAGCGGCGGTTGCCATATTTATTCGGGATCTAGGCATGATCATAGGCTCGGCCTTCTTTCACTTCAGGGGCAAATTGACCGTTCCTGCCAATGTGATGGGGAAATTAACGACCGTACTGTATTATCTCGCTATTCTCTTCATCGTTTTCCATTTAGAATTCGCGATTACCTACTTGTGGTTTGTGATCGGCGTTTCCTTCTTAACTTCCTTCATCTATATTTTTCAATTCCTGTTGTTAAACCGGGGGGCCAAGTCCAAATAGAGCCAAATATAAAAAGAGCTTATACACCGGACTGTGCACAGTCCTAAGGATATAAGCTCCTCCTATATGAACCTTCACTTCTGCAGTTAATGAAGGGACACTTGTATTGTAAGTGATTACCTTGTATTTTATACAAGCAACTTGAAAGGAGCATGAATTACTATGCTAGATATCAACCAAATCCAAGAGATCATTCCACACCGTCCTCCTTTCCTGCTCGTCGACCGCATTCTGGAAGTAGAAGAAGGCGTAAGAGCGGTAGGTATCAAAAATGTAACGATCAACGAACCGTTTTTTGCGGGACATTTCCCAGGCTACCCGGTTATGCCGGGGGTTCTGATTATCGAAGCTTTGGCACAAGTCGGCGCTGTGGCCGTGCTCTCGATGCCGGAGTATAAAGGCAAGATCGGCTTGTTCGCCGGCGCAGACGGCATTCGGTGGCGCCAGCAGGTCGTGCCGGGCGATACGCTAACGTTAGAAATGACCATTACCCGGGTCAAAGGAACGATTGTCAAAGGACAAGCTGTAGCGAAGGTAGGCGAGAAAGTGGTAGTCGAAGGCGAGCTTATGTTCGCCCTTGCTAATAAATAACCCATAGATAAAAAGGAGATGAACCTGACAACTATGACGCGTGTACAAACTGAGTATGAATTATGGCTAAACGATCCAGCAGTGGATGCCGAAACAAAGAAGGAACTGCAAGCCATTCGGGAAGATGAGAAAGAAATTGAGGATCGCTTTTATAAAGATCTCGAATTTGGAACAGGTGGACTTCGCGGCGTGATTGGCGCTGGAACGAACCGAATCAATGTATACACCGTTGGACGCGCAAGCCAAGGATTGGCCCAATATGTGAATGGTACAGGGGTACCAAGCCCATCCATTGTCTTGGCTTACGATTCACGTCATATGTCGCCTGAGTTCGCTTTAGAAGCCGCCCTGGTCTTCGCAGGCAACGGTATCAAGGCTTATTTATTCCAGACGCTGCATGCAACGCCGCAGCTGTCATTCGCCGTGAGGTATTTGGGAGCAACAGCAGGTGTTGTTGTGACAGCCAGTCATAACCCGCCGGAATATAATGGATACAAAGTATATGGATCAGACGGCGGACAGCTTGTCCCTGAATTTGCGGAGCAAGTCATTGCGCAAGTGCAGAGCATCAATTCCTTCGATAAAGTGAAGAAGCTGAGCCGGCAGGAAGCCGAAGCGCAAGGTCTTCTTGTTTGGCTGGGCGAAGATGTTGATCAAGCCTACATACAAGCTGTATCCGCGATCAGCCAGAATCCGGACGTAATTAAGGAAATTAACGATGATTTCCGTATCGTCTTCACACCGCTGCACGGAGCGGGTAACATCCCGGTAAGGGAAGTACTGAAAGCCGTAGGCTTCGAACAAGTTCGCGTCGTTGCCGAACAGGAGCAGCCGGATGCGCAGTTCTCGACCGTGAAGTCGCCGAATCCGGAGGAGCGGGAAGCCTTCACGCTGGCGATCGCCCAGGCGAAGGCGTGGGATGCCGATATCATTATCGGAACCGATCCGGATGCAGACCGCATGGGTGCGGTGGTCAAAGATTCGAACGGTGAGTATTTCGTTCTGACCGGCAACCAGTCCGGGGCTATTATTGTTAATTATCTTTTATCTTCTTTGAAAGAACGCGGGAAATTGCCGGAGAACGGCGTAGTTGTCAAAACGATCGTCACGAGCGAGATGGGTGCGGTCATCGCTGGGCATTATGGTATCCCTACATTAAATACTTTGACCGGCTTCAAATATATCGGAGAGAAAATGTCCCAATTCGACAAGACGGGAGAGCACACTTTCCTGTTCGGGTACGAGGAAAGTTACGGTTATTTGGCAGGCGACTATGCCCGTGACAAGGATGCGGTTATCGCTGCCATGCTGATTGCTGAAGCGGCTGCTTACTATAAGAAGCAAGGCAAGACTTTATATGAAGTGCTGCAAGGGCTGTACGAATCCTTTGGCTACTTTTTGGAAAAGCTTGAATCAAGGACGCTCAAAGGGAAAGATGGCGTGGAACAAATTGGACGCATGATGGAAGCTTGGAGAACCAACCCTCCGGCCGAAATCGGCGGCACGCGCGTAACCGAAATGGAAGACTACGCCAAGGGCGTGAATGGCCTTCCGCTCGAGAATGTGCTGAAGTTCAAGCTGGAGGACGGCTCTTGGTTCTGCTTACGCCCGTCCGGAACAGAGCCGAAGATCAAGTTCTATTTCGCGGTGAAAGGGTCGAGCGCTGCAGAGGCCTCGAACCAAATGGAACGCAACGTTCAGTACGTACTTAGCCGTGTAGACGGATAATGAAATAGGATCACTGGAACCTCTTCAGAACCTAAGTCAGGGATAGGTCGTCTAATGAATAGATGGAAACAATCCGCATTCATTTGGCCTGCTTGCCCGAGAGAAGGTGCTGGAGGGGTTTTCGAGTGTGTATGGGTGTAGGGAGGATGTAGGGCCCAGGGCCTGAATGTGCAACAGGAAAGTAAATGCTCTAAGGAGTGGACAATTGGTGAATTGGTATAAAACTTGGAATAACCCGCTCAAAAACGTGCTGTGGTGGCTCGTCATTATCGGCATGTTGGGTTCTCTGCCGCTGGCGTTTACCCGCAACCAAACGGAGACATCGACCAAGAACGTGGAATTCGTTTTCGATTACCGCGACTTGTTAGATATTTCTGATGTGCAGACGAATCCCCAGAGCTTCGTCACGGAGCAGCTCAAAAATATGAAGGCTGCGGGCATCGGCTCGATGGCAGTCTATGAGAGCACGCTGGCTGAATTCAAAGAAAGCCGGCATATTGAAATGTTCAACTCCCGGGACGCTGCAGCTCTCATGCAAACCTTCGGCGACCCGAACGAGAATTACACGTACGTATTGTTTAAGGATAGTGCGACGCAGCAAAAGCTGGAGCCGCTCATCCGGAAATCGTTCTCCGATCTGAACGTCGGCCTGAAGCCGTGGAGCTTCAAGAACCGCAACGGACTCATCATCCAAATGAGTATGGACGAAGCTTCGATTAAGGGGATGGACCCGGATCCGATTGCGCTGCAAATGCTGAAGGAGCAAGGGTTCCAAATCGTTATCCGCCTGTCGAACCGCCGTCCGTTCGTCACGAACGAGATGGATAAGTTCTTGAAGTCGATGTACGATCTCGGCGTCAGACGTATCATCGTGGACGGCAACGAGGTTCCCGGCTATACAGAAGAGGACACGGAAGTTAATCTGAACAAAATGGCGGATCTCCTCAACAAGAACGGTATCGGCTTGGCCGCTATCGAACTGCTGAAGGAACCGCAGAAAGGGTTCAGCACCTTAGCGAAGCAAACGAATTACAATGTCGTCCGCCTGCACTCCTTCACGGAGAAAGACGGTGAGAAATTAACCGAACCGCTGAAGAAAGCGGAGCTGGAAGACCGCATCCAGGGCGTTGCGGACCGTTTCGTGCTAGCGGTGAAGGACCGGAATATTCGGATGGTGTTCCTAAACGCGAAGCCGGTGAAGAGCTTGGATAAAGGCAAGCTGGTAGATCCGCTCTCCGCTTACTATGAGAGCTTGCAAGGCAAGGACGGAGCGATACCGCGCATTCAGAAGGCCGGATTCACATTGGGCTCGGCAAAGCCGTTCGAAGTGGAAACGACGGGTTGGCAGAAAGCGGCCAGCGCGTTCATGCTGATTGGCGGTCTTAGCTTGATCGTGCTTATGATCTCCTTCTTCATTCCCGAAGCTACACTCATATTCTTCGTGCTTGGCTTACTGGGACTAGTAGCGATCCATACGTTGTCGGCGAATCTGTATGCGCAGGGTCTCGCCTTAGGTGCTGCAATCTCCGCACCGAGCATCGCGATTATGATGGCGATCCGTACCGTTCGTTCCGGAGCCGCGGCGAAGTGGAGGTCGGGTATTGCCTTCGCGCTCTGGACCCTGATCAAAACCTCGGCGATATCGCTGATCGGGGTCGTCTATGAAGTAGCGCTTCTCAACCACGTTACGTATTTGCTCGTTCTGCAGCAGTTCCGCGGCGTAGGCGTGCTGCATTTGCTGCCGATCGCGATTGCAGGCATCTACCTGCTGTTCTTTAGCGAAAACAATACGTATAGAGATAAAATCACGCAAATCCGCCGTATCCTGAATTCGTTCATTAGCGTTCTGTGGGTAGTCATTGCAGGCATCGGCCTGGCGGCGATCTTCTATTACTTGTCCCGTACAGGCAATGAAGGACAGGCCTCCACGGTGGAGAAGCTGTTCCGCTCGTTCCTGGAGAACACGCTGGGCGTGCGTCCGCGGACGAAAGAGTTCCTGGTCGCTCATCCGCTGTTCTTCCTTGGCGCCTATCTGGCAGTTCGTTATAAGCATGCCGTGTACTTGATTTTCATCGGTGTTATCGGACAACTGTCCATCGTTGACACGTTCGCGCACTTGCATACACCGCTTCATATCTCATTGATCCGTATCTCCTATGGGATCTTCTTCGGAGCCATCATCGGCCTGATTCTGATTGCAGCATGGGAAATTATCACAAGGAGTTGGAAACGTTGGGTGCCAGAGTTGTCAAAATAGCGCTATCCGGCTACTACGGCTTCGATAATAGCGGAGATGAGGCTGTGCTTCAGTCGATTCTGTTCGCATTGCAGGAGCAGGGGCGGGAGCAGGGCTTACAGATCGAGCCGATCGTACTGTCGGCCGATCCGGAGAAAACATCGGCGATGTACGGCGTTAAGGCTTACCATCGCATGAAGCCCGGCGCGCTTCTTCGCGCGCTGCGGGAAGCGGACGGTCTCATCAGCGGCGGCGGCAGCTTATTGCAGGATGCGACCAGCTCGAAGACCATCCCTTATTACTTGGCTGTACTGAAGATCGCCCAGTGGCTCGGCAAGCCCACTTTCATCTATTCGCAGGGCATCGGCCCGGTGAACCGCCGGATGTTCGACGGCTGGATCCGCAGCGTGTTCAAGCGTTGCGCCTATGTATCCGTCCGCGACACGGAGTCCGCGGAGCTGCTGGCCTCGATGCGCCTCCCGCGGGAGCGCATCACGGTCGTGCCCGACCCGGTCATGGGCCTGCCGCTGCGCGGCGGGGCTGGAGCTCACGGGTCGGCGGAGGAGGGTGTGCGGACGGTTGGCGTGTCCGTCCGCTTCTGGAACGAGGACCGCTCGGAGCTGGAAGCTCTCTCGCGGTCCTTGGCAAAGCTGCTCGCAGCCGACACCGGTGTGCGGCTGCGGTTCTTGCCCTTCCACCTCCCGTCGGATGAGGTGGCCTCGCAGTACGTGATCGATCGGCTTGGCGATCACGGAGGGCGGGTGGAGATGGTGCCGGGCATCGTCCATCCGCAGGATATGCTCGCGCAGGTCGCGGCGTGCGACCTGCTGATCGGGATGAGGCTGCATTCCTTGATTTATGCAGCCTCGCAGTATGTGCCTATGGTGGGCATCTCGTACGATCCGAAGATCGACCAGTTCCTCCATAGGCTTGGCATGAAGGCCGCGGCATCGACCGTGAGCTTCGATGCCGACGCCCTTGCCCAGGAGGCGCTGGGCCTCCTGAACGGCTCCAGCGCTTGGGCGGCGTCCAAGCGAGCCGCGATTGAGGAGCTTAAGGCGCAGGCTCAGCTGCCTGCGAATCGGATCGTATCATTTTACAGAAAATAAAAAGCAACCAAAATTCGTTTTCCAACGTCATTTAAAGGAAGAGATATTATGAGCTCAACGACAACAACGACTCGTTCTGAGGCTGTACCGGCCCAAGCTGTGCCCAAAGTGCGCATTTATGGCGTGCCTGTTTCCAAGCTGAGCATGCGCGATACGGTCGCCTATCTGACGAAGGCTATTGAACAGAGACAGCCTCATCAAATCATCACCGCCAACCCCATTATGGTTATGGCTGGGCTGGATGATCCCGCTTATATGAGCATGATGCAGCGCGCGGAGCTTATCGTGCCTGACGGTACAGGCGTGGTCTGGGCCGCGGGTTATGTCGGCGAACCGGTTGCCGAGCGGGTGCCTGGCTACGATTTGCTGCATGAGCTGATGAAAGTCGGCGAACCGAAGGGCTGGAAGGTTTATCTGTTAGGAGCGTCCAACGAAGTGATTCAAGCGGCAGCCGATCGAATTCGTACGGCATATCCGGGAATTCAACTCGTAGGTGTGCGCGACGGTTATTTCACCGACGAACAGGACGCCGAGGTCATTCAATCCATCGTGGATGCGGCGCCGGATCTCCTCTTCGTAGGGCGAGCGGCGGCGAATCAGGAGCCTTGGATCGGCAAGTATAAGGATCAGCTAAGCGTTCCCGTTATGATGGGGGTTGGGGGAAGTTTTGATGTACTTTCGGGCAAACTAAAGAGGGCACCTGTTTTATTCCAAAAACTGCGTCTTGAATGGTTCTACCGCCTGTTACAGGAGCCGTGGAGATACAAGAGAATGCTGTTACTCCCCAAATTCGCGATGAAAGTGATGCGCGACAAAGAGAAAGTCACAAAACCGTGAAAATTTTTATGAAAACTGGCTGAAAACGGTCATTTCAGACAAATTTAGCAGTAGTATTTGTGAACAAATGGGAGTATAATTCTCTTCGGCGGATCACCTGCCACCAAGACAAGAGGAGCTGTGAAGAAGACATGTATGGATTATATGCGATTGGGTTCATCGCCGCTTGCGTTATCGCAGTGCTGCTGACACCCCTGGTCAAAAAATTTGCCTTCTGGGTAGGAGCTGTAGATGCCCCGAATCATCGAAAAGTGCATACCCGCATTATGCCGCGTCTTGGAGGCTTAGCCATTTTCCTTGCATTCGTCGGGGCGTATTTCGTCATCTCTCCAGCACTTGATGCTATTAACTCCAATGCAGCCTATGGTTTGCTGCTCGGCGGGCTGGTCATTGTCATCACGGGGGCCCTGGATGATCGGTTTCAACTTTCTCCCAAATGGAAGCTGCTCGGACAGCTTATTGCGGCGTGCATCGTCGTTTCCTTTGGACTCAAGATCGATCTCGTGAACATACCATTCGGAGAGACGAACCTGCCGATCGGCTGGTTAAGTATTCCGATTACGATATTGTGGATCGTTGGCGTATCCAATGCGATTAACCTGATTGACGGGCTTGACGGTCTGTCCGCGGGCGTATCCGGTATTGCGACCACTACGATTCTTGTTCTAGCGCTTATGATGGGTAATGTAACTGTTGTTCTACTGGCTGTGATTTTGCTAGGAAGCATCGTTGGCTTCATGTTCTACAACTTCCATCCGGCCAAAATTTTCATGGGCGACTCGGGGGCATTGTTCCTGGGCTTCGCATTGGCAACACTTTCGATCCTCGGCTTCAAACAAGCGGCCGTTGTATCTCTGCTCATTCCGATCATGATTCTTGGCGTGCCGTTATCCGATACCTTCTTCGCGATTATGCGGCGCTATGTGAATAAATTGCCGATCTCGGCACCGGACAAAAGCCATCTGCACCACTGCTTGCTGCAGCTCGGCTTCTCCCATCGTACAAGCGTGCTGATCATTTATGGAATTGCCGCTGTCTTCGGCGGAAGCGCGGTCGTCTGCTCAGTCTTCATCTCGCAAGACTCGACCTGGGGATTGATTATGATCATCGTCGCCCTATTCCTCGTCATGCTCGTGGGAGCGGAGGCTATTGGGATCATCAGCAAGAGCCGTAAGCCGGTCTTGAACTTCTTGCAGAGGCTTGTCCGCAAGCCTGTACAGAGCGACCGGATGGGTAAATAATATTTATATGCACTTATGAGATAGTCATTTCATTGACGAAATCCAACCTTCGGGTTGGATTTTTTATTTTTTGCCATTTTGTGAATTTATTTTCTTTCCCTAAACATTTGACGACTTTCGACCGATAAGAAAGGTACGAGAACTTTTGGCCTTTTGCCGCGTCTAACCATGTAGAAGTTTAGCAGGATTTGGGAGGAGATGTCGAAAGGCTGCGATTAGAAGGAAGAATGGCTGATAACATGACATAAGGAGGAACTAGCTTTGAAGACCAAGCAAAGAAACAAGTGGATCAGCATTAGCCTTATGGTTGCTATGCTGTTGGCTTTGTTACCGCCACTTACGGCTTCGGCCGCGCCCGTTTTGAATATTACTAATCTGTACGTACATACGGACCCGAATCCGTCGGATCCTCCGGCAACGGAATTTAAAGATTCGTCTGTACAGCGATTTACGACGAACCCTATAACGCTAAGTGTTGATATCAATGGTATTCCGAAAGAACAAGTTTCAGAGATTTATTATGAAATTACGAATGTCACGACAGGCATTACAACGCCTAATCGTACGAATCGTCCGGTTCTAAATGCGGACAACAACAATCAAATTACTTTTCAAAATGTAGAGCTGACAGAAGGCTTAAACCGAATCGTAATTAAATTCGAAAGTACTTCTAGTATCCCATCCTTGCCGGGCTGGGCATATTTCACACCGGTTTCTAACATCACGAATTTGATGATTAACGATGATGTTCTGACTGACGGCGGCATGTTTCCGACTTCAGGGCCTTATACGAATGTGAATATTACGGGAAATGCGAATAACGCTTACCAAGTAAACGCAATCGTTAATGGCACCACATATGAAGCTTCAAACTTTTATAATGGCATTTTTACGTTCCTTACGAATACAGGCCGAGTAACGGATATTGCCCTCAAGCCAGGGGATAACCAAATTCAGTTTATTTCGAAGAATCCAACGAACTACTATACGACTAGCAGACAATTTAAGTATGATAACGGATTAGGTTTTGCTTATAACGGTGCTGTACGCTTCATGGGTGAAGCCGCAAGTGCCGATAAGAAGCTGATTACCGAACCTACACTAGAGAGCGCAACCAGCAAAGATATTACATTTACGGCTGATATTAAAAATAGCAAAGGCAACATAACGGCGAGTGTGCTTGATTATGTGTATGCTGAAGTTAGCGTTGCCGGTGCTGCAAGCTTCCGCTATACATTCGCTGATGGAAGCATCAGCAATGTGGTTGGTACGCTTTCGGGCGGAGGAGCCATTACACCTGTCATTACTCAAACCGCCAATACGTCGAAATATAACACTTACCATGTTTCTGTCGATATGCCATTGTCGTTGAGCGCTACAGCTCAACAAATCGAAGTTAAGCTTGTGACGACATCCGGTTATTCTAATACGCCAACGTCATATATCTTTAACTATACGAACCCAAATCTTCCTTATTTAAATAACGTTGCTCAAGAATTTAATCCGAGCGGCGGACCGCAGTTTGAAGTGGTTTTAAGTGAACAAGGATCAAGCCAGATCAATGAGTTCCCAGCCAAACTTAACATCTACACGAATGCAAATACCGGCTTTGTCAATGTTAATATTCCCGGGTTCACTGGTAATGGCGATTATACAGTCGCGCAAACTGCACCATCTAGCGGTATCTACAAAGCAACAGTAGATTTGCATGATCTTACAGACGGCTTGACCACAATGACAATTATTCCGAAAGATGGTTCAGGAGCGCTGAACAATGCTGGCAAAAAGGTTTATTCGCTCAATATCTCCGGTGCGCCTTATGTCATTGTTAACAATTTATATAACGGTAAAGTTGTAAAAAGCAAAGGGGAATTAACCTGCGGCGCGGTTGGCGGTCCATGTATTACAGGTAAAATCGTTAACCTTCCTCCGGCCAATTATCCGCTTGTGAAGCTCTCTATTAATGATGTTGATATTCCGTTAAGCAAGACGACGGCTCCAACCGGCTCTTTAATTGATGCCAATGGTAATTTTACAATCACTGAGACTGCATTGAACGCACTATTCGGCGGCACCGCATCCGGAACTGCATTTACGACGTTGTTTGATGCGGATGGCAAAAAGACAATTAAGTTCTCACTTTATTTGAAGCCAGGTACAGAAGAAATTTTAGTTACACAGTCCAACTATGATGTGTTTGTCCTGAGTGACTATGCACCGATTATTGAGAAGCTGATCCCGCATATTAATTTGACGCCTTCAACTGACGGTGATACGGCAGGATCTTATTTAACTTCTTCTAGCGTACTTCAACTAACAGGAACGTTGCGAAATGCAGAGTTGAATACGGAAGCTATTCTGTATCTTAGGAAAGCTCCTTCAGGCGCTAGCATGACGCCTCCGACTTTAGTAGCTAACGGAGGAAAGCAAGAAGTTTCTGTTGATGGCAAGTCTTATAAGCTTGATTTCGGTACAACGACATACACCATGGACCAGTATGGTGATTATGTATTTGAAATTGTTGCAAAGAATAACTCCGGTCGTACCACTAGTAAAATGATTACCATTACTAAGCAGCCTGTTAGTTATGTGCTTCTGCAGCCGAATAATTTTGTGAAAAATGCTGACAAGATTGATCAGGCTAACGTAAACACGAACTTCCAGACGGTTATCATTCAAGCAGATGGCGCTGATACTGTTATGTTCGGTAAAGTAGAAGCAATCCAAACAGAGCCAGGGAAGTTCAGATACGATGCGGCAAATTTAAAAGCTGGTAAAAACACAATAAGCTTCGAGATTACTCGCGGCCCTAATAAAGTAAAAGGCACCTTCATCTTAATGAATCAAAACACACCTATTGAAGGTGCGCAGTATAGAACGACATTATCGTCCAAAATGAGCGTGTTTAACGGGGATCTTCAACTGACGTTCCCGAAAGACACCAAATTAATGCGTAATGACAGAACAGCTTCTGAGCAGTTTATCACAGCAGATCGTAAGTTAGTATTCGGTATTGCCAATCAAGATGATGGGCGTGTGGATAAAGCATCCGAGACAGCGCTTGTGGGGACTAGATTCCTACAAGAGCCTACAGGGCGATTCAGACCTGCAAGCAAACTATTCTGGGTTGATGCAGGGGAAGTCGATCTTTCTGCCGCTGATACGAATGATTCATTGAAGGCAGCACTACAGGGAAGCGGCAATCTTCCGATTCCGTCAAACCCTGGTCCAGGGGAGAAGAATTTCTTCTCACGCTATATCAAAAGCATTATGATCCCAACACAGCATGGTACGTTAACTTTGAAATATGATTCCGATATCAGAAATGATTCATGGAAATACGTTACTGTTTATCAGTATGGAACATTCCTTGATCCAAGCGGCAGCGGCAATCAGTATGTAGGCTGGAAAAATATTGGTGGTGTTGTCGATGCGAAATCTCACACGATCAAAGTACCCGTGGAAACATTCGGTTATTTCCAAGTTATGTACATGGATAACAGCTTTAACGACGTGACTTCCCATGATTGGGCGCGTGATTATTTGGATGTGTTGTACTCCAAAGGTGTTATGAATAACAAAACAACGGGTCAATTCCTTCCGAACGATGCAATCACTCGTGGTGAATTTGTAACTCTATTGGTCAAAGGATTCGATATACCTCTTATCAACGATGATACCTCGTACCATACGAATGATCCGACGAATCCGAACTTCCAAGGAACATTCGCAGACGTTCGTAGAGGGTTAGGGATGCCGAATAGCAGCAGTCTGTTCGACTTTATGCATATTGAAGCTGGAGCCAGAACAGGTATCGTCCGCGGTAACTCTAATGGATTATTCCTACCTAATAACTCTATTAGTCGAGAAGATGCGGCTGTCATGATTGCTCGTGCTGCTAATATGAAAGTAAGCAGTGATATTAATAAATCCATGGCAAACCTCAAGAAACAGTTTACCGATTCGGATGACTCGATTATGAGCACATACGCAATGCCTTCAATCGAAGCTGTTGTTAAAGCTGGGTATATGGACGGCATTAAAAATGTCCCGGTCGAAGGTCAAAAGAAAGATACGTTTAGCTTTGATCCAAAAGGTAATATGACGAGAGCACAGGCGTCAGCTATTGTGTATCGCGTTATGCAACAAAGCGGCAAATTACCTAAATAATACTGCGACGAAGACTGTATCCGAATCTATCGGATGCAGTCTTTTTCTCATTCTTGCGAATTGGAAATTTCTTATCAATGAAATAATGTATACACTCACGTATACTTATTCATGTAGACGAGGTGATAGACGCGTAGCTACACGGATCATCTAGCAAGATGGTTCGAATGTCGTCCCGTTGGTTATAAGTTTTTATAACAAAAAACTTAAAATATTAGGAGGAAACAAACCTTTATGAAGAAAACTCTTTCCGTAGTGCTGACATCTGCTATGGCTCTTTCTATGTTTTCATCTTTAGCCTTTGCTGCGAAATCTTCTGCAGATTTCACAGATTTGAAAGACCTGGATGCCGCTACAAAAGCAAAATTCGATGCAATGATCTCCGCGGGTATCTTCGATGGCGTATCGGAAACAACATTTGGCCTGAAAGAAGAAATGAACCGTGCGCAATTCGCAAAAGTTGCAGCTCTGATCATGGGTCTTGACGTAAACAAAGACCTGCAAACATCCAGCTTCTCCGATGTTAGTGTAACCGACGCAGCGAACGGCTATGCACTTCCTTACATCGAAGCTTTGAAAACAGCTGGTGTGACTGACGGTTATGCGGAAGGTCAATATAACCCTGCTGGTAAAGTAACGAAAGAACAACTGGCAACCTTCTTGGTTCGTGTACTTGGCCAAGACGAAGCAGCTAAAGGCAAAACAGGCACAGACACAACCGTTTCCGGCTGGGCACAAGGCTATGTAGCTATGGCGCTTGAGTTGAAACTTCTTTCCAATAACGAAGACGGCACTTTCGGCGGCCAAGCGAACGCAACGCGTGACCTTCTGCTGACAGGTGCTTATGAAGCGAAACAACAATACGTACCGGCTGGTAAAGTATCTGTAACTGGCGCGAAAGCAACAGGCGCTCAACAAGTAACGGTAACATTTAACAAACCGGTTGACACTGAAAAAGCACAACTGACATTGAAAAAAGGTACAGCTGCAGTTGCAACAACAGTTAAATTCGCTGATGACAAGAAATCCGCGGTACTGACTCTGTCTGATGTGAAAGTTAGCAAAGGCGAGTACACGGTAACAGTTTCCGGTTTGGATGCAGCAACCGTTGAGAAAACATCCGCTACTTTCACAGGTGAAGATGAAGTGCTGAAAAGCATTGACTTCGTAAATGCTGGCGACACGCTTGCGTATGCCGACAAAACGATCGTGAAAGTTAAAGCTTCCAACCAATACGGTGAGAATGCAACAACAAACGCTGGTTCTTACAACGTGTACACATCCGCTGCAACTTTTACGAAAATCACGAAAGATACAGACGGTACATTGCTTATCACATTGGATACAGCTAACGAAAGCACAACGCAAGGCGTATCTGTAATTCCAGTAACTATCGTAAACAACGACAGCCACATCACAGCTACAAAGAACTTCAAGCTGGGTACACAACCGATCTTGACGAAGCTTGAGCTTGGTGCAGCTCGTTACTCCGTAGGTACAGCACTGAATGGCAAAGGCGAGAACGTGAAGTTCGACCTGAACCTGTTTGACCAATACGGCGGTACGATTTCTTATGATTCCTTGATGAACGCGAAAGTGTACAGCAAAGACGATTCCAACACAACGAAATTGTTCGGTGACACAACCGTGATCTGGAATGACTACATTGCTGCTGGCGATGTGAAAACCGAAGTTGAAGATAACGGAAACGATATCCCGCAAGTGAAAATCTCATTGTTGAACGATGTAGACAAAGCTGGCGACTACAACTTCACGGTGTTCAACCAAGCGGCAACAGCAACAGGCAAAATCTCGATCCAATCTTCCAAAGTTGCGAACAAAGTTGAAATCGGCGAGTTGAACGATGTCATCGCGGCTGGCGACAAAGATGTTTATGTGCCAATCGTCGCTTATGATGCAGCTGGCAACCAATTGAGCATGGATGATCTGACAAGCGACCAAAACATTGATCGTATCAAAGTCAACGTATCCGGTGTTGAAGGTCAATCGACAGCTTCAATCCTGGATTCCGGCGAGCACAGAGGTTCCATCAAATTGGGCCAAATCAGCAACAACACGAAGGGTGCTGTATCGGTAACAGCGATCATCGCAACTGCAAATGCAAGCAGCACAGCGACAAAAACATTCACGGTAGCTGACGCTCGTGTACCTGATCACTTCAAAGTGGTAACAGACCCTGCGAAAGCGATCGTTAAAGGCGGTACTTCGGCGATTGAGCTTGCGGTTGTTGACCAATACGGCAAAGTGCTTGACGATGCTAACTTCACCGACAACCAAGGCAACAACGCGCCGACTTATACAAAAGATGTAAACAACAAGTACCAAGTGAAAGTGGATGTAAAAACGTATGATGCCGATGGCGAAGTAACAACAAACGATGCGACGATCGGTCTGAAAGATCCAAGCAACAAAGTAATTACTTCTGCGATCTTCGGTAAAGAAGAAACAGCTGGCGACTTCGAAGCATTCAACGATGAGTTCACGTTCTACACAACAGGAGAAGCTGGTGAAGGTGCAAAAGCTGATTACACAGCAACTATCACGAAAAACGGCACAGAAATCTCTAAGTTGACAAGAACCATCACTGTAGCAAAAGCAACGGACGACCTGACTTACGCTGTGAACGCTGTTCCAACCCTGTTCAACCTGACAGATAGCGGTACAGTTGTCGACACAACGTATGGCGATGGTCAAACAGCTCTAGCTAGCGACCTGAAAGATGTAACGAAATCGCAAGTATTTGCACGTGAAGTGAAATTGACTGCGAAGAACGCTTCTGGCGACACTGTGAAGCTTCCAGCAGGCACAATCCAAAGCATCACAACATCCAACAACGCAGTTGCAAAAGTAGCGCTTGTGGGTGGCAAAGCTTACGTGCTGGGTAACAAAACAGGTACAGCGACACTGAACATTTCTTACAAAACAGTCAAAGGTGAAATCAAAACAGCAACGGTTGCGGTAACAACGAAGAATGATGCAATGTCCGTTGACAAAGTGGCTGCTGACAGCACGATGACAATCCAAGATACTGGCGCTAACGCATTCATGGCACCAGATCTGATTGTGACTGACAACTACGGTGTCGAGTATGAGCAAGAAGATGCACAATTGGCTAACGGTGTACTGGGCGTTACCTTCTCTGCAAGCAACTTCTCCTCGAACATTAAGAGCGTAGTGATCGATGCTCAAGGTAACATCAAAGTAGAAAGAATCGCTGATAAAGATGGCAACTTGCAAGATGCAGCATTCGATCTGACTATCACTTCTCCAAGCGGTAAATCCGACGTTGTCGCGGTTACTGTAGCAAGTGCTAAAAACTAATCTCTTTAAATAAAAGAAGGCCAATCGGCCTTCTTTTATTTTTTGATTAGGTCGAACCATGAACCGACATGGAAAATACTTATCAATGATTTCGTCAACGAATAATAGTATACTCATTTTGTAGCCGAGATGATATACGAAACGATATACGAAATCGGCATTAGTGATTCATCTGCTGCCCCGCTGGTTATAAGTTTTTATAACAAAAACTTTCAAATAATAGGAGGAAACAAACCCTTATGAAGAAAACTCTTTCCGTAGTACTGACATCAGCTATGGCTCTTTCTATGTTTTCATCTCTAGCATTTGCTGCGAAATCTTCCGCAGATTTCACAGATTTGAAAGACCTAGATTCAGCTACAAAAGCGAAATTCGATGCAATGATCTCCGCTGGTATTTTTGACGGTGTATCGGAAACTACATTTGGTCTGAAAGACGAAATGAACCGTGCACAATTCGCAAAAGTTGCGGCTCTGATCATGGGTCTTGACGTAAACAAAGACCTGCAAACATCCAGCTTCTCCGATGTTAGTGTAACCGACGCAGCTAACGGCTATGCACTTCCTTACATCGAAGCTTTGAAAACAGCTGGTGTGACTGACGGTTATGCTGAAGGTCAATATAACCCTGCTGGTAAAGTAACGAAAGAACAACTGGCAACATTCTTGGTTCGTGTACTTGGCCAAGACGAAGCAGCTAAAGGCAAAACAGGCACAGACAAAACAGTTTCCGGCTGGGCACAAGGCTATGTAGCTATGGCGCTTGAGTTGAAACTTCTTTCTAACAACGAAGATGGCACTTTCGGCGGCCAAGCGAACGCAACGCGTGATCTTCTGCTGACAGGTGCATATGAAGCGAAACAACAATACGTACCGGCTGGTAAAGTATCTGTAACTGGCGCGAAAGCAACAGGCGTTCAAAAAGTTGAAGTAACTTTCAACAAACCAGTTGATACAGAGAAAGCGGCATTGTCCTTGAAAAAAGGTTCAGCTGAAGTTGCTACAACAACTGCATTCGCGGCTGACAAAAAATCCGCAGTGATTACATTGACTGATGCAAGAATTAGCAATGGCGAGTACACAGTAAGCATGAGCGGCCTGGATGCAGCTGCAGTTGATAAAACAACGGCAACATTCAAAGGCGAAGATGAAGTTCTGAAAAGCATTGACTTCGTAAATGCTGGTGATACAGTTGCTTATGCTGATAAAGTCATTGTTAAAGCAAAAGCTGTAAACCAATATGGTGAAGCTGCTTCTACAAATGCAGGTTCTTACGACGTTTACACATCTGCTGCTACCTTCACCAAATTAACAAAAGATACTGACGGCACTTTGTTGATCACTTTGGATACCAAAGTTGATGGTCAAACAACGCAAGGTGTATCTGTTATTCCTGTGACGATCGTGAACAACGACAGCCACATTACCGTAACGAAAAACTTTAAATTGGGTACACAACCAATTCTTACAAAGCTTGAGCTTGGTGAAGCACGTTATTCCGTAGGTACAGCTTTGAATGGTAAAGGCGAGAACGTTAAATACGATTTGAATCTGTATGATCAATACGGTTCTGTAATGTCTTATGAAATGTTGAACAGCGAAAACAAACTTAAAGATACAAGCTTGGTTTGGAACGACTATCTGGCAAGTGAAGATGTTAGCTATGTAGTAGAAGACAATGGAAATGACATTCCACAAGTGAAGATCTCCTTGTTGAAAGACGTTGATAAGTCCGGAGACTTCGGCTTTACCGTATTTAACCAAGCAGCAACAGCGACTGGTAAAGTAAGTATTCAATCTGCTAAAGTAGCGACGAAAATTGAAATTGGCGAAATGAACGATGTGATTGCATCTGGCGACACGGAAGTTTATGTACCAGTTATCGGTTATGACGCAAAAGGCAATCAATTGAGCGCTGCTGACCTGGCAAGCGATGCGAACGTAGATCGTATTAACGTATCGATTTCTGGAGCAACTGGCAGCAACAAAATCGTAGCATCCGGTGAACACAAAGGTATGATTAAACTGGACACGATTGAAGCTGGTTCCAAAGGAGCTGTTTCCGTAACAGCAGTTATCGCTACAGCAAATGCAAACAGCACTGCAACTAAAACTTACACTGTTCACGATGCGCGTATTGCGGACCACTTGAAAGAGGTAACAGTGCCGGCGAAGAATGTAGTTGCTGGAGCAACTTCTGATTTTGAATTCAACGTGATCGATCAATATGGTCAAGTATTGGATGATTCCAACTATGTAAATGACAATGGTTCTGTTGTTGATTCCGCAACTGGCAACACAAAATACAAAGTGGTTGCAACTGCAGTAACTTATGATGCAGCTGGCAAAGTAATTGATAATGCTACTGCTCATGTTGTTATGCCGAATGACGATGTTTTGACAACAAGCACTTATGAAAAAGGTACTAACGATTTCAAAGCTTTCAACGATGAGTTCACATTCGAAACAACGAAAGAAGCTAAAGAAGGAACTTATGTGAAATTCACAGCTCAAATCTTCAAAGGTGAGCAAGAGATTTCTAAAGTTGAAAGAACTTTGACAGTTGTTGGTGAAGATGCAGACTTGACTTACAGCGTAGGAACTGTAGCTCCATTGTTCAACGCTATGGATAGCGATGTAGTGAAGGACAGTGAGTTGGATGTTGCTACAAGTAAGCTTGCCCGCGAAGTTAAAATCAGCGCGAAGAACGCTGCAGGGGAAGCTGTTGAACTTCCAGCTGTCATCACGCAAATCACTTCTTCCAACACAAGCGTAGCGCAAGTGGCAATGGGAACTGGTAAAGATGCAGGTAAAGGTTTCGTGCTTGGTAACAAAGAAGGCACAGCAACACTGAATGTGACTTACCAAACAGTTGACGGTAGTACAAAACAAGCAAGTGTTCCTGTAACAGTGAAAAGCGACATGGTTGCTGTAGACAAGCTGGAAGCAGGAGAAACAGAAGCAACGATTGGTGCAACTGGATCCAATGCTTATGCAGTTGCAGACCTGACTGTAACTGATAACTATGGCGTTGAGTACGACAAAGGTGAAGCTCCGGCTTACAACTATTTGCTGGGTCTGACATTCTCTACAGACAACGTTAAAGGTAAAGTAGAGATTGGTAGCGATGGCACGATCAAAGCAGATAGCGGTTCGACATTTGATCTGATCATTACTTCGCCAAATGGCAAGTCGGTTGTAACATCGGTAATCGTGAAGTAATTATTTAATAGAGAAGACCCTTCGGGGTCTTCTTTTTTATATGGATCTAACTGTCCACTTGGAAAATACTTATCAATGAATTAAAAATGAGTTGATAGTATACTAATTCATGTAGCCGAGGTGATAGACGCGGAGCTACACGAATCACCTGCGAGTTGGTTCGAAGTCGTCCCGTTGGTTATAAGTTTTTATAACAAAAAACTTAAAATATTAGGAGGAAACAAACCTTTATGAAGAAAACTCTTTCCGTAGTGCTGACATCTGCTATGGCTCTTTCTATGTTTTCATCTTTAGCCTTTGCTGCGAAATCTTCCACAGATTTCACAGATTTGAAAGACCTGGATGCCGCTACAAAAGCAAAATTCGATGCAATGATCTCAGCGGGTATCTTCGATGGCGTATCGGAAACAACATTTGGCCTGAAAGAAGAAATGAACCGTGCGCAATTCGCAAAAGTTGCGGCTTTGATCATGGGTCTTGACGTAAACAAAGACCTGCAAACATCCAGCTTCTCCGATGTTAGTGTAACCGACGCAGCGAACGGCTATGCACTTCCTTACATCGAAGCTCTGAAAACTGCGGGTGTGACTGACGGCTATGCAGAAGGTCAATACAACCCTGCTGGCAAAGTAACAAAAGAACAACTGGCGACATTCTTGGTTCGCGTACTTGGCCAAGACGAAGCAGCTAAAGGCAAAACAGGCACAGACACAACCGTTTCCGGCTGGGCACAAGGCTATGTAGCTATGGCGCTTGAGTTGAAACTTCTTTCCAATAACGAAGACGGCACTTTCGGCGGCCAAGCGAACGCAACGCGTGACCTTCTGCTGACAGGTGCTTATGAAGCGAAACAACAATACGTACCGGCTGGTAAAGTATCCATGACTGGTGCGAAAGCAACAGGCGCTCAACAAGTAACAGTAACATTCAACAAACCGGTTGACACTGAAAAAGCTCAATTGACATTGAAAAAAGGTACAACGGAAGTTGCTACAACAGCTAAATTCGCTGATGACAAGAAATCCGCGGTACTGACGCTGTCTGATGTTAAAGTTAGCAAAGGCGAGTACACGGTAACAGTTTCCGGTTTGGATGCAGCAACCGTTGAGAAAACATCCGCTACTTTCACAGGTGAAGATGAAGTGCTGAAAAGCATTGACTTCGTAAATGCTGGGGACACGCTTGCGTATGCTGACAAAACGATCGTAAAAGTGAAAGCTTCCAACCAATACGGTGAGAATGCAACAACTAACGCTGGTTCTTACAACGTGTACACATCCGCTGCAACTTTCACGAAAATCACGAAAGATACCGATGGTACGTTGTTGATCACATTGGATACAGCTAACGAAAGCACAACGCAAGGTGTATCTGTAATTCCAGTAACTATTGTGAACAACGACAGCCACATCACAGCTACAAAGAACTTCAAGTTGGGTACACAACCGATCTTGACGAAGCTTGAGCTTGGTGCAGCTCGTTACTCCGTAGGTACAGCACTGAATGGCAAAGGCGAGAACGTGAAGTTCGACCTGAACCTGTTTGACCAATACGGCGGTACGATTTCTTATGATTCTTTGATGAACGCGAAAGTATACAGCAAAGATGATTCCAACACAACGAAATTGTTCGGCCAAACAACCGTGATCTGGAATGACTACATTGCTGCTGACGATGTGAAAACTGAAGTTGAAGATAACGGAAACGATATCCCGCAAGTGAAAATCTCGTTGTTGAACGACGTAGACAAAGCTGGCGACTACAACTTCACGGTATTCAACCAAGCGGCAACAGCAACAGGCAAAATCTCGATCCAATCTTCCAAAGTTGCGAACAAAGTTGAAATCGGCGAGCTGAACGATGTTATCGCGGCTGGCGACAAAGATGTTTATGTGCCAATCGTCGCTTATGATGCAGCTGGCAACCAATTGAGCATGGATGATCTGACAAGCGACCAAAACATCGAACGTATCAAAGTCAACGTATCCGGTGTTGAAGGTCAATCGACAGCAACAATCCTGAATTCCGGCGAGCACAGAGGTTCCATCAAATTGGGCCAAATCAATAACAACACGAAGGGTGCTGTATCGGTAACAGCGATCATCGCAACTGCGAATGCAAGCAGCACAGCGACAAAAACATTCACGGTAGCTGATGCTCGTGTACCTGATCACTTCAAAGTAGTAACTGATCCAGCGAAAGCGATTGTTGCAGGCGGTACTTCAGCGATTGAGCTTGCGGTTGTTGACCAATACGGCAAAGTGCTTGACGATGCTAACTTCACCGACAACCAAGGCAACAACGCTCCAACTTATACAAAAGATGTAAACAATAAGTACCAAGTGAAAGTGGATGTAAAAACGTATGATGCCGATGGCAATGCGATCAACAATGACACGATCGGTCTGCAACAAGGTGACAATGCGATCACTTCTGCAATCTTCGGTAAAGGCGAAACAGCTGGTGACTTCGAAGCATTCAATGATGAGTTCACGTTCTACACAACAGGGGAAGCTGGTGAAGGTGCAAAAGCTGATTACACAGCAACCATCACGAAAAACGGCACAGAGATCTCCAAGTTGACAAGAACGATCACCGTAGCAAAAGCAACTGACGACCTGACGTACGCGGTGAACGCTGTTCCTACCCTGTTCAACCTGACAGATAGCGGTACAGTTGTCGATACAACGTATGGCGATGGTCAAACAGCTCTAGCTAGCGACTTGAAAGATGTAACGAGATCCCAAGTATTTGCTCGTGAAGTCAAATTGACTGCGAAAAACGCTTCTGGCGACACTGTGAAGCTTCCAACAGGTACAATCCAAAGCATCACAACATCCAACAACGCAGTTGCAAAAGTAGCGCTTGTGGGTGGCAAAGCTTACGTGCTGGGTAACAAAACAGGTACAGCGACACTGAACATTTCTTACAGAACGGTCAAAGGTGAAATCAAAACAGCAACGGTTGCGGTAACAACGAAGAACGATGCGATGTCCGTTGACAAAGTAGCTGCTGACAGCACGATGACAATCCAAGATACTGGCGCTAACGCATTCATCGCACCAGATCTGATTGTGACAGACAACTACGGTGTTGAGTATGAGCAAGAAGATGCACAATTGGCTAACGGCGTACTGGGCGTTACCTTCTCTGCAAGCAACTTCTCCTCGAACATTAAGAGCGTAGTGATCGATGCTCAAGGTAACATCAAAGTAGAAAGAATCGCTGATAAAGATGGCAACTTACAAGATGCAGCATTCGATCTGACTATCACTTCTCCAAGCGGTAAATCCGACGTTGTTGCGGTTACTGTAGCAAGTGCTAAATAATTAACTTTCCTTAAAAAAAGAAGGCCATTAGGCCTTCTTTTTTTGTTTTACAAATGTACTATACGCGTAAGCACATGTAGTTATAATGATACTCTAGGGCTCAATTAGATAAATTGAAAAAAAAGAAAAACTTTTTTCGATTAAGCGCAACTTTTTCGAACCCACTGCGTTTAATACTTTGAAAAGAAAGAAATAATAAAAAGTTAACCAAAAGTTAAGGCAACAAAATAACTCTTTACGACGCTATTCGACCAATGTATAATGTAAATTGGTGTGGGCGTCCATATTCCTACTAAAGTTTACTAGTTTCTAATGTAGCCACTAGAGCGCTACACGCGAACTTAGTTATATTATGCTCTAACTCTGGAAAGGGGGTGAACCAAACAATGAGTGATATGAGCTCAGATATTGTTAAATTCAACCTAAAAAATAAAACCAAAGATATTCAAGGAGGAGAAAAAAAGGTTATGAAGAAAAGTTTATCCGTAGTTCTTTCTACAGCAATGGCATTATCCATGTTTTCTTCCGTAGCATTCGGTAAAACATCCGCTGACTTCACAGATCTTAAAGATCTTGACGCAGCTACAAAAGCAAAATTTGATGCAATGATCTCTGCAGGTATTTTTGACGGAGTGACTGACACTACATTTGGTCTGAAAGACGAAATGAACCGTGCTCAATTCGCAAAAGTTGCAGCTTTGATCACTGGCATCGAAGTTAACAAAGATCTTAAAACTTCCAGCTTCTCCGATGTTAAAGTTGACGACGCAGCTAATGGCTACGCGCTTCCTTACATCGAAGCTTTGAAATCCGCTGGTATCACTGACGGCTATGCTGAAGGTCAATACAACCCAGCTGGTAAAGTAACAAAAGAGCAATTGGCAACTTTCTTGGTTCGCGTACTGGGTAAAGATGCTGAGGCAAAAGCAAAAACTGGCGACGACAAATCCGTTTCCGACTGGGCACAAGGTTATGTAGCTCTTGCTCTTGAGCTGAAACTTCTTGCTAACGGAACTGATGGCACTTTCGGTGGTCAAGCTAACGCAACTCGTGATCTTCTTCTGACTGGTGCATACGAAGCAAAACAACAATACGTACCAGCTGGTAAAGTATCCGTAACTGGCGCTAAAGCAACAGGAGCTCAACAAGTAACTGTTACTTTCAACAAAGCAGTTGATACTGAAAAAGCGAAACTGACTTTGAAAAAAGGTACAGCTGAAGTAGCTACAACTGTTAAATTTGCTGACGACAAAAAATCCGCAGTTCTGACACTGACTGATGTTAAAGTTAGCAAAGGCGACTACACAGTAACTGTATCCGGTTTGGATGAAGCTACTGTTGACAAAACTTCCGCTACATTCACTGGCGAAGACGAAGTTCTTACAAAAATCGATTTCTTGAACGCTGGCGACACAATCGCTTACGCTGACAAAACAATCGTTAAAGTAAAAGCTTCCAACCAATACGGTGAGAATGCTACAACTAACGCTGGATCCTACAACGTTTACACATCTGCTGCATCTTTCACAAAAATCACTAAAGATACTGACGGTACTTTGTTGATCACTTTGGATACAGCGAATGAAAACACAACTCAAGGCGTATCTGTAATTCCAGTAACTATCGTTAACAACGATAGCCACATTACAGCTACTAAAAACTTCAAGCTTGGTACACAACCAATCCTGACTAAACTTGAGCTTGGTGCAGCTCGTTACTCCGTAGGTGATTCCTTGAACGGTAAAGGCGAGAACGTTAAGTTCGATCTTAACCTGTTCGACCAATACGGCGGTACAATTTCCTACGATTCCCTGATCAATGCTAAAGTATACAGCAAAGACAATACTAGCAATTCAAAATTGTTTGGAGAAACAACTATCATCTGGAATGACTACATTTCTACAGATGATGTGAAAACAGAATTCGAAGACAATGGAAATGACATCCCACAAGTTAAGATTTCTTTGAAAAATGATCTTGACAAAGCTGGCGACTACAACTTCACTGTGTTCAACCAAGCAGCTACAGCTACAGGCAAAATCACAATCAAATCTTCTAAAGTTGCTAACAAAGTTGAAATCGGCGAGCTTAACGATGTAATCGCTGCTGGCGACAAAGATGTATACATTCCAATCGTTGCTTATGATGCAGCTGGTAACCAACTTAGCGTTGATGACTTGACTAGCGATCAAAACATCGAGCGTATTAAAGTCAACGTTTCTGGTGTTGATGGTCAATCCACGGCAACAATTCTTGAATCCGGCGAGCACAGAGGAAGCATCAAGCTGAACAAAATCGGCAGCAATGCTAAAGGTGCTGTTTCCGTAACTGCAATTATTGCAACAGCTAATGCAAGCAGCACTTCGACTAAAACATTCACAGTTGCTGACGCTCGTGTACCTGACCACTTCAAAGTTGTAACTGATCCTGCGAAAGCAGCAGTTCCAGGTGGTACAGCTGCAGTAGAACTTGCAGTTATCGACCAATATGGTAAAACACTTGATGATGCTCACTTCACAGATAGCCAAGGTAACGATGTGGCTAGCGGTGGTAACAAATATCAAGTAACTGTAAGTGTTGTAACTTATAATAAAGATGGCAACGTAACAACAAACGATGCTACTATCGGTTTGAAAAACCCTGCTGATACTGCATTCACTTCTGCAGTTTATGGTAAAGGTGAAGCTGCTGGTGACTTCGAGAAATTCAATGATGAATTCACATTGTTCACTACAGGAGCTGCTGTTGGTGGTTCGAGAGCTGAATACTCAGCGATTATCACTAAAAACGGAACTGAGATCTCCAAGCTGACTAGAACATTCACTGTAGCTAAAGCTGAAGATGATCTGACTTACTCCGTGAACGCTGTTCCTACATTGTTTAACCTGAGTGATAGTGGTACAGTTGTTACTACAACTTACGCAGCTGGACAGTCCATCTCTGCAGATGAACTTAAAGATGTAACTAAGAGCCAAGTATTCGCACGTGAAGTAAAACTTTCCGCTAAGAATGCTGCTGGCGACACAGTTAAGCTTCCAGCTTACACAATTCAAAGCATTACTACTTCCAACAACGCTGTTGCTAAAGTATTCTTGAACCCAGCTAACGGTAAAGCATACGTTCTTGGTAACAAAGTAGGTACTGCTACATTGAACGTATCTTACAAAACTGTTAAAGGCGAAGTTAAGCAAGCAACAGTTGCTGTAACATCTAAAAACGATGCATTGGCAGTAGACAAAGTTGAAGCTGAAAGCAAAATGACAATCGGTACAACTGGCGGAAATGCATTCATCAATACTAAGCTGAAAGTTACTGACAACTACGGTAAAGAGTACGAAAAAGATGTTGCTCAAAAAGCTAACGGCGTATTGGGTGTAACATTCTCTGCAAGCAACTACTCTTCCACTATTTCTAAAGTTGAAATCACATCTTATGGTGATATCACAGTAACTGGTACTGGTGCTTTTGATCTGACAATTACATCTCCTAACGGTAAATCGGATGTAGTTGCAGTAACAGTTAACTAATCCCTAAAATTAGCTTAACGATCAATAAAAAGAAGGCCTAACGGCCTTCTTTTTATTTTTCCCTATATGTAGTATGCACATATTTATTGGTATTTATAATGTTCTTTTGACTGTTTTCAATACTATTGAACAAACTGATTTGTAGGCTACTATTAATCTGCGTATCGTTCTTACGAGTCAACCAAAGCTTGAATAATTCTTTCGTTTGCCCGACAGTATCAAGGACTTTGGATTGGCTGGCAAGTATCTCATTGATGCCAGTTTCCGCACCATATTGTTTATAAACGGCAGTAGCGAACTCTAATGATTTATTGTACTCATCTGTCAGCTCTAGATAATCACGATCAAGTAAATCTTTAAGATTAGGTACTTGGTCTAAGTCCATGTATTGCTGTAGCTTACTTGCATACATATAAATTTGCATGTCCGTATCGCTTAACCATTTATAAGCATTAATTATAGATGTGTCTTTTTTATCACTTTGAGCTTGATCTCTCTTTATAGAAACATTCACACTATAAGTCGAATCATCCCAAGCGACTTCAGTCCCTAACTGCTTCAACATATAAATCGGAACCATTGTCCTACCCTTATAATTGATAGCGGGTACATCTTCAACCGCAAGTTCGCTTCCATTACTCCTTACGCTTACGATTGGGTTACCTTCGAAATCTCCACGGATCGAGGAAGCGTTGACGTTGCTTGTAATAAAGAATAAAATCATAGTGGTTGTTAGTAGCTTTTTCATAGAATCACTCCGTTTGCTAAATTATTTAATTGAAAATAATTCGACAAAAGAAGTAAGATATCCTTTTATTTTACAGATGATTAAGACAGGAGAGTTAATAACGATGAATAGGAAACAAATGATTTTGACAACAGGCTGTGCGATTGTACTACTATCCTCATCAATTTCAGTCTCCCAGGCCGAAGCTCCAGCACCGGGCTCGTCCACCGATCCGGTGATCACGAAGAGCTACTTCGATCAGAACACTTTAAGCGAAGCAAAGGTGAAGGAATTAATCGCCTCTGCGATCGCTGCCAACCCTGGCGGAAACCAGGGTGGCAGCGGGAGTAACGGAGGCGGGGGTACGATAACGCCAGTAGGCATGAAAGTTGTCCAATTGAAAAATGGACAAACGTTATATGCCGGAGCTGGCGCCGAATTTATCGTGCGAACCGGCCGTGTACTAGCGGTGAGCAACGATGACAATGGCATCCCGGATGTAACGGGAGGCAAAGATCTTGCAGCGGGGACCGAGGTCGCGCTGAATCATCTTTTGATTTTTCCCGCTGAAGGACGCGGTATTAAGCCATCGCCAAAGAACACAGCTGACATCTTTGTCATGGTACGCGGCAGCTATTTACTCACGAATGCAGACGGAAGTCAGGTTGCAGAATAATTTTTTAGCAATCCCTCTGCTCCATAATTTTACCCTTACTGACAACTTCTTATCCGGTTTGGGCATAGCATTTTAGCCATACTATAGGTGTACCCAAGGTCGACTGCTTAAAGAGTATCGTTCGTTATGTTATTAACAACAACTTTAAGGAGGCGTTTAGCAATGGCTAGAAACAATAACAAAGTGGTCCCTGAATCTAAAAAAGCTCTTGATGTCCTTAAATACGAGATTGCTGCTGAATTGGGACTGCCCGTGGGAAAACATATGTCGATGAATGCTGACACGGAATTCGCGACAGAGTTGGGCTCTATCCCTTCTTCCTCTATGAAAGAAGACTATTGGGGTCATATCTCGTCCAGAGATGCAGGTGCAGTCGGAGGGACTATCACGAAAAGGCTGATTCAACGGGCTGAAGAAGCTTTATTTTCTCTCTAAGTTTTTGTAATAATTCATAATTTCTTCACGATTACTTTCATTGACACTAGACGACAAATAAAGTAAGATAACTAATTGAAGGTCAATGATTTAATTAAACCTTTTCCAATCGGGAAAGGTTCATTTTTTTGTTTGTATTCATTGATTGTTTTGCTTGGAATTTATACTTACCCGTGCGGAATTCGAAGATCTTGTCAGCGCATGAGCGCAAAAGAGGGATTCCGCTTGGCGTGAAAAGCTGACGCTAAAGCCGGGCCCACTTTTTTTCATAATAGAGGCATCGAGTAGAAGCTTTTCAAACATACTAAATGGTATTAGGAGGATGAATGATATGGCGCAAGTACGCGGACGTCGTTTATTTACATCCGAATCCGTAACAGAAGGTCATCCAGATAAAATTTGTGACCAAATTTCTGACTCGGTATTGGATGCGTTTTTGGCTAATGATCCAAATGCTCGTGTAGCATGTGAAGTGTCTGTAGCAACAGGTTTGGTTTTGGTAATCGGTGAGATTACTTCCAGCTCTGAGTATGTAGACATTCAAGCTATCGCTAGACAAACAATCAAAGAAATTGGGTACACACGTGCGAAATTTGGTTTTGACCACCAAACATGTGCGGTTCTCGTCTCTTTGAATGAACAATCCCCTGACATTGCTCAAGGCGTGAACAGAGCGCTTGAAGCTAGAGAAGGCTCGATGTCTGAAGAGGAAATCGAAGCAATCGGTGCCGGCGACCAAGGTCTTATGTTCGGATTCGCGGTTAACGAAACACCTGAGCTTATGCCGCTTCCAATTTCAATCTCTCACCAATTGGCTCGTCGTTTGACAGAGGTTCGCAAAAATGGGACTCTTCCATACCTGCGTCCTGATGGTAAAACTCAAGTAACTGTTGAGTATATCGATGATAAACCAGTACGTGTTGACGCTATTGTCGTTTCTACACAGCATGGTGAAGAAGTTACTTTGGAGCAAATCCAAAAGGATATCAAAGAGCATGTTATCACTCCTATCGTTCCAGCGCATTTGTTGGACGAGAAAACTAATTATTTCATTAACCCGACTGGCCGTTTCGTAATTGGCGGACCGCAAGGGGATGCAGGTTTGACAGGCCGTAAAATCATCGTTGATACGTATGGCGGTTATGCACGTCATGGCGGCGGGGCATTCTCCGGTAAGGATCCAACAAAAGTTGACCGTTCCGGTGCTTATGCAGCACGTTATGTTGCGAAAAACATCGTAGCGGCTGGGCTTGCGGACAAATGTGAAGTTCAATTGGCATATGCAATTGGTGTTGCTCGTCCGGTTTCCATTGCCGTGGATACTTTTGGTACAGCAAAAGTTAGTGAAGAGAAGCTCGTTGAGCTCATTCACAAAAACTTTGACCTGCGTCCAGCAGGCATCATTAAAGAGCTTGATCTGCGTCGTCCGATCTACCGTCAAACTGCAGCTTACGGTCATTTTGGCCGTAATGATCTGGATGTTCCTTGGGAGCGCACAGACAAAGCTGAAGCTTTGAAAGCTCAAGCATTAGTTTAACATATAGCAAAGTCGTCCAATTCGGACGGCTTTTTTCATTCCAGTAAAAGGGAACATATGTTTGACACAATCTCATCAAAATGGTAATATATTCATATACTCCAATAGTTTTTCATCCAGATCGATTCATATGTTATACTGGATTCAACGATTAACGGCATCTATTAAAATTAGATGGATCGGGAGTGGAAGAATGGATCAAGAGTTGAAAGAAGCTTTATCCGCATTGTTGAAAGCAGAATTGTTGCCTGTGTTTAGAGAATTGGGTGGAATTCATACACGGTTAGATGGTATTGACGCACGTTTCGATGGTATTGATACACGTCTTGATGGTATTGATACACATCTTGATGGCATTGATACACGTCTTGATGGCATTGATAATCGATTAGATGACATTGATAATCGCCTTGATGATATTGACAGTCGTCTTAACGGTATTGACGATCGTCTCGATGGCATTGACACTAGACTCGATGGCATTGACACTAGACTCGATGGAATCGACAGCCGGATCGACAGACTCGAACTAGAGCAGTACCAGATTAAACAAGCCGTACTGGAGACCAACGAAACGGTCAAACGTATGGAGCTTGTCCAGGAGCAGCAGCACTCGATCATCGAGCTTTTGTCCGCCCGATCCATTGAACATGAAGCTAAGCTAAAGCGTATTTTATAAGATAATCTCAAGCAGAGAGCAGCCCATTCAGGGGCCGTGCTCTCTTTTTTGGTGTATAAATACAACTCAGCGCTTATCGTAACTTTTTCCATAGTTTATGAGTCTATATAAGTATCGCCAAAATGATAGATACTAGAATTAATCTGAAAGAGGAGCGTGGAAAAGCAACATGACGTTACAGAAGCAAGTAGGAATAGGTGCGCTGGCTTGCGCATTGATGTGGCAGTTGGTAGCTGGGACTACAGTGAGCGCGGCAGGTTCAACGTTAACGCTTAGTTCGCAGGAAACAATAACATCAGGTGCAATTATGAAGAACTATGTGTGGACAACAACGAGAAGCAACAAGAACGTTTCGGTGAACGCGAATGTGATTGAGGTCGATTTGACGAACCCGAACGTGAAAATAGACGCAATGGCAGGAACGAATAATCAGTTCACGAAGAACCAGAGTGTTCTAGGCATGGTGAAGGATACTGGCGCTGTAGCCGGTGTGAATGGAGACTTTTTTAATACGCAAGCTGAGGGCGTTCCTGAAGGAGCTCAAATCACGAATGGTCAAGTGATGGCAACGCCAGCCAAAATTTCAGGACTTTATTCATTCGCTATATCGAAGGATAATAAGCCAATTATAGACATTTTTGATTTTCAGGGGAAGGTAACGGCAAAGGATGGTACTTCGTTTGAGCTTGGCGGCGTGAACAAAACGTACTATTGGGACGACAACGATGTGCCGTTAATTGCAGATGGACTTTTCCTTTATACGAGTGCATGGGCAATGACACAAAGAGCTGTTGATGGAACACATGTTCCGACGGAAGCCCTGATTCAAAACGATATCGTCAAGGAAATCGCTGTAGATACGAACATCAAAATGGTTGCTCCAGCAGATGGCTATATCCTCAGAGGCTCGGGCCTAGCAAGAGAATTCATCGTCAATCACCTCAAAATCGGAGACAAAATCACCACGAAATATGATATGATCCCGCACGATGCGTCCAAAACCTATGATTGGAAGAACTTTAAAATGCTCATCGGCGGCAGCACGCTGCTTGTAGATGAGGCGAAGCCAAGTTATTTTACACGGAATATCAATGACTTCAGCGGTTATAGTCCGCGCTCTAGAACAGCGCTAGGCTACTCCAAAGATATGAAGACAGCTTATATCATCACCTCAGACCGTAGTGCCGGCAGTGCGGGTATGACACTTCCAGAGCTTCAGCAGTTTATGATTGATGCAGGTGTTTGGAGAGGGTTGGTTTTGGATGGTGGAGGTTCTACTCAAATGGTCTCCAGACCGCTTGGTGATTTCGATCCTAAGCTGGTGAACAAAACGGAAAACGGCAATCAGCGTTCCGTTGCTAATGGACTAGGTGTATATTCCACAGCGCCTAAAGGCGATCTGAAAGGTCTTATTTTAAAAGGTCAAAATATTTTGTTCATGAATGAATCCAGCCCTTATCAATTTAAAGCTTATGATGATTATTATAATCCGATCTCTGTTACAGGCATCGTTCCACAGTGGAGTACATCTACGACAAACGGAAGCTTCAAAGATAATGTTTACACGCCATCTGCCCCAGGCAAAACTCAAATTGTAGCAAAGTCGGGCAAAGGGACTGCCTCCATGGATGTGGAGATCGTTGGGCGGGATCAGATCACTTCGATGAAGTTCAACTCGGGATCTTTTTCGTTAACGGAAGGTGGAGACTTTAAGCTCCCGATTATGGTAACCACGAAGAGTGGGGCGAAACGCGAGCTGCCCGCGGCATCTGCGACATGGGAGCTTAGCGGTGTAAAAGGGAGTTTGAAAGATGGCGTCCTTCATGTGGATAGTGCTTCGGGATCTCAAGCTGCCCAAGTGATTGCACGATATGATGGTTATAGCACGATGGTCACTTTACCTATAGGTCAGGAAAAGGTTTGGTATGATTTGGATAAATTTGCTGTTATGACAACAGGAGATAAATACCCGGCTGAGGTTGTATCCGCAGTGAATATCGAACAAGCCAGCGGGAATAAGAATTTGTCGATTGCTTATGATTTTACCAAAGGTACAGGTACGAAAGCGGCATATGCCCGATTTAACGGCACGAATGGTGCTCCGATCGAAGGGAACCCTGAGTTTATCACAGCTAAAGTGCTTGGAGATGGCAGCTTCAACTGGGTGCGTGCAGAAATTGTCGACGCCGATGGCAAGTTGAATTATGTCAGCCTTACAGAAAATATGAACTGGACGGGTTGGCGGAAATTGACTGCTGACGTATCCGACCTGAAGTTCCCGATTACTGTTAAAAGTATTTATGTGGCTAACCCTGCTAACGGGCAGGATGAAAGAGCCGCAAAAGGGAAAATTAATATTGATGATATTTCTTTTATTTATAAAGGGCAGTTGGCGGCTTTGCCGAAAAACTCCGTTAAGCTTACAGTTAACAAAAAACAAGTAACGGTTAATGATAAAGCCATGACATTAGAGCAAGCCCCTACCATCGTTAAAGATAATACGTTGATTCCGATTCGTTTTGTGACCGAAGCATTAGGCGGCAATGTGAAGTGGGATGAGAAAGAACGGAAGGTTACGGTTATTCGCGGCGACAAACTTATCGACCTATGGATTGATAGCGCGGATCTGTTGGCCAACGGAGATCGTGTGACCGCTGAAGTCGCCCCTAAAATTATGAGCAACGTGACGATGGTGCCTCTTCGTGTCATTTCCGAGAAATTAGGGTTTAAAGTAGGCTGGGATCCCCAAAATTATGGGATAACAATTGAATAAATAGTACTATAAGTACACTTCAAATTGGTCGAACTGTGCTACAATATGGGGTAGACTTATTTCTAATTATGGTTTGATAAAAGGAGCATGTTTCATTTGCAACCAGACGCTATAGATCGTGTCATAAAAAACGCAATTAACGTCATGGAGAGCAGCAAGTATCAGATGTTTGAAATCGCTGAAGCATCCCGCTTGGAGAAAGAATCGCTTACTCGCGAACTCGAGGAGATTAAGCATGAGACGAGTGTAACGATCGATTTGGTCGACAAGTTGGAGAAGGATTACAAGCGTTCTCGCATTCGACTCACGGAGGTAAGTCGGGATTTTAACAAATACCGTGAGGAAGATATCAAGGTTGCTTATGAAGCGGCTATCGCTTTTCAATTACAGCTTACAATTGCTAGAGAGAAAGAGAATAATCTAAAGGCTAGACGCAATGATCTGCAAGTGCGAACGAAGAATGTGGATAAACAAGTTGAGCGAGCTGAGACGATTGTTTCTCAGATGAATGTCGTATTAGAATACTTATCAGGTGATCTAAATCAAGTTACTCGCATATTAGAATCCGCTAAAAATAGGCAGCTGCTTGGTTTGAAAATTATATTGGCGCAAGAGGAAGAGCGTAAGCGAATCGCGCGTGAAATTCACGACGGGATGGCTCAGACCTTAGCTAATGTAGTGCTTCGAACGGAGATCGCGCAACGCATGTTGGTGAAAGAGGACATTCCGTCTGTGAAGGAAGAGCTGGCAGATTTAAAGGGACAGGTTAGAGGGGGGCTTGAAGAGGTTCGCAAGATCATCTTCAACCTCCGCCCTATGGCTCTGGACGATCTGGGAATCGTACCGACACTGCGTAAATATGTGCAAGATTTCGAAGAAAAGTATCGTATTCGTACGCAATTCAATCTCGTAGGCAAACAGACTCGCATTCCATCAGGGCTTGAAATCGCGATTTTCCGACTGGTGCAAGAAGCTCTATCTAATGTAATTAAACATGCGAAAGCTACATTCTTATCTGTTGAGCTAACACTGGAACCAGATCATGTTCAAATCTATGTTGTAGATAACGGGATCGGCTTCGATGTGCCGCAAACAGAGCAGAAAATAGCCAAAGGGAATAATTTCGGTCTCCTCGGCATGCGTGAGCGTGTAGAGCTGCTGGAAGGCACAATGACAATTGATTCCGCGAAAGATTCCGGGACAAGAATAAAAATGCTAATCCCAATTGGTGGCGGTGCAGAGAACAAGGAGGAAAATCAAAATGGACAACACGGCGAGTCATAAACGCAATGTACGAATTGTAATTGCGGACGATCATCAACTTTTTCGTGAAGGTGTTAAACGAATTATTAACATGGAGGATGATATGGAAGTCATCGGGGAGTGCGGTGACGGCATCCAGGTGATTGAGCTTTGCAATCAGATTACGCCCGACATTGTTCTCATGGACATTAACATGCCGCTTGAGAACGGCGTAGTGGCAACTGAGCGTTTGAAGCTGATTTTCCCTGATATTAAAGTTATCATTCTTTCGTTGCATGATGATGAGAGCTATGTGTTCGAGACGCTGCGCAAAGGGGCATCGGGCTACTTGCTTAAGGATATGGAAGCGGAGTCACTCATTAATGCGATTCGTTCCGTTGTGGCTGGTCATGCTTACATTCATCCGAAGGTAACAGGCAAGCTGATTAATCAGCTAAGACGCATGACCTATCTGGACGATGTAGGAGTGGTTGGATCAGGCCAAGGCGTGAAGGATTCGGCGTTAAAATACATACATAATACAAACAGTCCACTAACTAAGCGGGAAGCGGAAGTGCTTCGCCTTATGGCAGAGGGCAAAAGCAATAAGCTGATTGGAGAATTCCTCTACATCAGTGAGAAAACGGTGAAAAACCATGTCAGCTCTATTCTCCAGAAGATGGAGGTTGATGATCGAACGCAAGCGGTCATTATTGCAATCAAGAATGGTTGGGTAACCTTGTAAACATTCCCTGTTGGAACCCCTCAACTTTTTGCGGCATACACTGCAAATAAGGGAGGGATCCGTTATGTGGATTGGGTTGCTTTGGATCTTGGGTTGCTACGGAATCAGCATCGCTGTGCTTCATCTATTGTTCGGAGCCCGCAAGGGTAGAAATAAGAAGCCGGCCAAAGTTCTGCTTGTCACCAAAAACAATCAAAATCAAATTGAATGGTACATTCGTTCATTATTCTTTTTCTCGGGGCTGAAAGGTTACGAAGTATCGGCAACGATCTTTGATGAAGGCTCCTCTGATGATACCAAACGAATTATTGAGCGGTTATCGCACACGCATATGCTTGATCTGCGCTATCAGACTGAGTATGATGCCATTGAGCAATTCATGAGCCAGCATGAGGGAGAAGCAGTCGTTGTCGTTCATCTTAGTAACAGGGAGGATCTCGTGAAGATCCCTGTTAGCTAGTGGTAATCGCTTACAGAGTTTTATCTATTCCAAAGAGAGTAAGGTGAGCAATGAAGGTTCAACTTTACGCTGTTTGCATCAGAAAAGAGTGGAGATGGCACTTAAGCATTCACTCCATGACTGACATCCAATATTGGTTCGAGCAATACGCAGCCGACGCCGGCCTCGTAATGTTCGAACCTTTTGTTTCGTTTGGACAGGGTATACGGATGCTGGCAAATTTAAACTCAGTCTCAGGGGGGGCATTAGCGATAGAGGATGAAGCTATGCTGGAACAGATCCGCCAGACAGCTAAAAAGTGCGAGTTTGCGTTAACAGGTGAATTGAAAACTAAGCGGATTTCATATGCATTGTGGAAGTGTGGAGCCTTCCCCATGCAGAGCTTAGAATCGATCCTGTATGCTAAGCTGGTAGAAGCTTGCAGGGGCAGAGCGCTGTTGATGGATGAGTTTGAACAGCTAACAGATGCAGTTGGGCTTAGGGGTGAGATGGTGGAGCCGAGAAGTTATTTACAGCTCGCACATCTTCATGGAGATATTACATTGACCAACGGATTGATTGTGATGGAGAGCAGGGATTGGCGTCGTGCTTTTAGAAAGCAGACGAGCTATAGGTGTAAGCGCTGCGGCTGTGGCGAGGAGCGTATGTTTTGGTCCTTATGCCAACAATGCGGACAGTCATGCCCGTATTGTGAGGCTTGTCTGAGTATGGGAAGGACAAGATTCTGTTCAATGCTTATTCAGGGTCACACCGATCAAGTTGTTGGAACGGGTATAGTGCAGCCGTATAAGCAAGGAGAAGCTGAGAATGTGGAGGACCTTCAATGCTACATAATGCCCTGGGGGCTTAGTGAAGCCCAGGCTAGAGCATCCGGGGAAGGGCTGAGATATATCAGCAGGGTAGGCTCACGTGGCAGGGGAGAACGTGCAGACCGGAATCCTGCGAAATTTCTTATTTGGGCTGTTACCGGTGCGGGAAAAACCGAGATGATCTTTCCGTTTGTGCACTACATAGTGGCAAAAGGGGGACGAGTTCTCCTAACAACCCCTCGCAAGGATGTGGTGTTGGAACTTCAGCCGCGAATATCGCGTGCTTTCACTAGCAACAGCGTCGTAACGCTCTATGGCGGCAGTGAGCAGAGATGGGAACAGGGCCAAATAACGATTGCCACCACTCATCAGCTATTGCGGTTCCATGAGGCTTTCGATTTGGTCATCATCGATGAAATCGATGCTTTCCCGTATCATAATAACCCTATGCTTGCTTACGCAGCTGCCAAGGCATGTAAGCCTAGTGGAGTCAACATTCTGCTTTCTGCAACTCCGCCGACAATCGTCAGGAAGGAAGCTGAGCGCGGGCATCTCCCCCACGTACGTGTGCCGGTGCGCTATCACCGACATCCGTTGCCTTTACCGGAGTTAATCGTAATACCAGCGTTAACCAAAGTGATCCAATCAGGGAGTATACCTGGAGCCATTTTTGCGAAGCTGAAGGTTTCGTTGGGACGTAATGCGCAAGTGTTCGTTTTTGTTCCAAATATCCAGCTGGTGGAGCCTATGGTAGCTATTCTAAGGAGTGCGTTTAGCGTTGGCGGCAGCATCGTTCGTGTCGAGGGGACATCCTCAAAAGACGCGGATCGGACCGATAAAGTTCAAAAATTCCGCAGCAGAGAGATTCGAATGCTGGTAACAACAACGATTCTGGAGCGAGGAGTTACTATTCCTCAGTCCGACGTATTTATTTTAGATGCAGATTCAAAATTATTCGATGACGCAGCGCTTGTGCAGATGGCGGGACGGGCAGGCAGATCGAAGGATGATCCTGCAGGTAAGGTTTATTTTGCAGCCAAAGAAATCACCCATTCACAAAAGGAGGCCGTTCGACAAATCAACAAAATGAACCGTATTGCAAGTAAGCAAGGCTATTTCGAGAGGGGGAAATAAATGAGGAATTGGCGTGCCTTGATAGATGTAATTAAGGGAACATTTCGCGTAGCGCTTAGCACACAGAGAGAGGAGTGTTTACTTTGCAAGCAGTCAGGCCTAATGCATGGACAGCATCTAGGGCTCTGCCCTTCCTGTTACACGCGGATACCATGGATCCGACAAGTGATGTGCGCGGTATGCGGAAGGGGCGAGCATTGCTATGACTGCCAAAGGCGGAAGGATGCTTACTTTATACAAAGCCGCAGTGCCGTTAGATATGATGAAATGATGAAAGAGATGTTAGCTCGTTATAAATACCGGGGTGATGAGAAACTCCAAACGATGATTGGCCATATGCTTGTTCATGCTTTTCGTTCCTTACAGATGGATAGAACGAGCGTGCCTGCGTTGCCGACTAAGGTACAGGAGCTTATTACTTTCGTGCCCGTAAGCGAGCGCAGAATGGAAGAGCGGGGCTTTAACCAGGCGGAACAAATGGCTATAGAGTTAGGCAATAGAGTGGGGCTTCCAGTAATTCCTCTTCTTCACAGATCCAAGCACACAGATAAGCAAAGTTTCAAAAAGAGAAATGAGCGGCTGGATGATCTGGCGCATGTATTTGAGCTGAGTTTGGGATATTCACACGAACTAATGAGCTATCCGGCTGAATTATATGTCATTTATATTGTAGATGATGTGTATACGACGGGCAGCACAATGAATCAGTGTGCAAAAGTGCTTGTCCAGTCTATCCCCTCTAGTGTGTTCGGAATCACTTGGGCTAGATAGCGTAGATTTTGTCATAACTCTGCCAAAAAATATGGATATGCAAGAGATGTCGAATTGCGGTAAACTGGAATTAAACACTAGGTATTGGCAATAATAGAGGGGAGGCCATAGGATGGGCATGAATGTAGCAAATTGTCCACGTTGTGGAAAGATTTTCGTAAAAGGCTTTGCAGAGGTTTGCCCGAACTGCGTCAAGGATTTGGAGTTGCAGTATGAAAAGTGCCTGAAGTATTTGCGCGAGAATAAAGGCACTACCATCAATGATTTAAGTGAAGCCACAGGCGTGTCGATCAAACAAATCACAAAGTTCATTCGCGAAGGTCGGATCTCCATCTTGCATGCACCGAATATGTCCTACCCTTGTGAAGTATGCGGGATCTCGATTAGGGAGAACACAATCTGTGATTCTTGCCGCAGCAAGCTTGTGAAGGATGTTAAGAACAATGCTGAGGATGAGCGGCGGAGAGCGGATGAAAGATTAAATCAAGGGATTAAAGCTAGTTTTAAAATTCAGGAGCGCTTGGATAAGCGCCTCTGAGCATTGAAATATTCAAATAGGTCTTATGAAATATAAAGTTTCATATTTAAGATGCCGATAATATGTATAATGATTATCGGTTTATTTTTTTTTAAATGTTGCAGTATGGAGGGAATTTCCGTGAAAATAAATGAGCCCGGACGTATTAGTGGTACAAATCCTTATCGAAAAAATGAAATTAGAACTGCATCAATGGGTCCTAAACAACGCCAAACTGACCAAGTCCAGATATCCGAAGAAGCAAAAGAGCTATTGGGTGCACAGCAAAGTGGTGAAGCTTCGTTGAAGACCGAAAAGATTAATTTGCTAAAACAACAAGTTTCTAGCGGAACTTACCATGTTGATGCCATTAAGATAGCGGAGAAGCTCTTGCCTTACTTCAAGTAATAAATCTGAATAATAGGTGGATGCGATGTCCGTTCAAAAATTGATTCACGCCTTAGATGCGCTTAGTGATATTCATAGTAGGCTTCTGGAACTGGGAGAGCAAAAGAAAGACTACATTATAAAAAATGATATTGATGCGCTAATGAAGTGCGCCAATGCGGAGTCACGGTTAATCAAGGAAATTACAGAAGTTGAAAAGCAGCGAATTCATGCTACGAACTATATATTACTAGAACGGGGTTTGAAGCTAAATCCGCAGATAACTGTAAGTGAATTATCTAAAATAATTACTAATATTACTGATAAGCAATCGTTAATTACTGCTGGACAACAACTATCGGAGTTTTTATTAAGATTAAAAGAAATTAATGAGTTGAATCAGCAACTCATACGTCAATCTTTGCAGTTTATTAATTATTCCCTTGATCTAATGGGCGGATCGGATGATGACATCGTCTATCACAACACTAAACATCAGACAACAATTAATAAGCGGAGCTTATTTGATACCAGAGCTTAGGAGGGGAAAATGATTTGAGATCTTCATTCATGGGATTAGAGACTGCAAAACGTTCCTTGTTTACACAGCAAGCAGCTTTGCAGACAACAGGTCATAATATAGCCAATGCTAATACAGAAGGTTATTCTAGACAGGTAGTAAACATGACTGCATCGCAATCTCTGGAGCCTTTAAGCTTATATCGCTCCACGATACCTGGTCAAATGGGTACAGGTGTAGAATTTTCGAGTATTACACGTATTCGCGAAAAATTCCTTGATGAACAATTTAGAAATGAAAATAAATCGCTCGGAAATGCAACGATCCAAGCTGATACTTTGGATAAACTGGAAGCAATTGTTACTGAGCCTTCGGATACGGGGTTACAAGCTGTCCTGAGTAAATTCTGGTCATCCTGGTCTGATTTCAGCAAGGATCCGAATAACGTTACAGGCCGGAAAATTGTTAAAGAAAACGCCATGGCTCTAGGCGATGCTTTGAACTATACCAGTACAAAGCTAAGTGAATTAAGTTCAGATTTATCCAAGAATATCAGCGTTAAAGCTGAAGAAATGAATTCTATGACTTCCAATATTGCTAAGTTGAATGCAGAGATACAGCGTGTTGAGGGTTTAGGTGACGACGCTAACGACCTGAGAGACCAGAGAGATTTATTAACAGACAAGCTTTCCAAAATAGTAAACATATCAGTTCAAGATACGCCAGAGGGATACACCATTAATATGGGCGCAACGAACCTCGTAACTGGAGCTACAAGTGCCACATTGACTGCTGATATTTTAAATTCATCTGTGCCAGGTTCTCTGACTGATGGAGAAGTATATGGGATGATTATTTCCCGGGATCAGTATGTTAAAGATTATCAGAATCAATTGGATGTTTTGGCGAATACTATCGCCAATGGTGATGTAACGGTTACAATCCCTAGTGGTTCTGTACTCCCTGATGGGACTGTTTTGAATGGAGTAAGCTATTCAGATGCTAACGGTAATCGAACTTTAACCAGCGATCTGACAGTGACTGTCAAAGGTTTAAACGGATTGCAAAAACTCGGATATAACTTAAATACACCTGCAGGGACAGGTGTGGAATTCTTTACTGCTAAAGATGGTAGCGGAACAATTACAGCAGCTAATTTTCAAGTGAATCCAATAATCCAAAACGACCCGACCAGAATAGCTTCTTCTATGGCTGTGAGTGGAACTCCCCCTAAAGCGATCCAAGGGAATAACGCCTTAGCATTACTAACAAGTCAACTCAAAGATTCTGCATTTACCTTTGTGGATGCAAATGGGACAAGTACGAAAGCTACAGTGAATGATTATTTTAGCGCGGTAGTTGGACAACTGGGTATTGAATCAAGTGATGCGCAGAGACAGTTAACAAATCAACAAGCATTGGTTGACCAGGTGGATTCCAGAAAATTATCTGTAAGCGGTGTTTCACTGGATGAAGAAATGTCAAATATGATCAAATTCCAACATGCATATTCTGCCGCGGCTCGTGTTATGACAACTTTTGATGAAATGCTGGATAAGTTGATTAATGGGATGGGTACGGTAGGTAGATAAGACTATTGATTAGATAGGAGGGATAAAAATGTCTTTACGAGTTACACAGAGCATGATACAAAATCAACTTATCAGCAATATCAATAAGAATATGGTGAATTCAGATAAGCTGCAGACACAGCTGGCAACTGGGCGTAAAATCAATAAGCCCTCGGATGATCCTGTAGGAATCACGTATGCACTTAGATACCGAACTGAATTATCTGCAAATGAGCAATATACAACGAATGTAGATGCGGCCCATTCTTGGCTGGATTACTCCGATGCTTTAATGGACGAATCAACAAAGGTTTTGCAGCGTACTAAAGAGCTAGCTGTCCAAGCTGGTACTGAATCTAATCCGCAATCGGCATTAGATAGTATTAAGCTAGAAATCGATCAGCTTAAGGAGCAACTTGTCCAAAATGGAAACAGTAAATTAAACGGCAAATATGTTTTTAATGGACAAAAGTATGACGAAGAACCCTACAAAAGCGCAACGGCATCCAGTATTCCAACGGATGATGGCGGTGTAACTTACGAGGTGGGCACCGGAGTTACATTGGATGTCAATGTAACTGGTAACGATGTTTTTGGGAGACCGGGAGAAACGGATCAGGCTTTTGCGGTGCTTGAGCGTCTTTCGGCCGCATTGAAAAACGGCGACTTTACAGGTATAAATAATGAGTTGCCCAATATTGAATCAAGACTTCAAAAGATTGCTACAGCTAGATCGGAAGTAGGAGCAAAGACGAACCGGGTGGAATTAATGCAAAACAGGTTAAGCGCACTAGGGGTAAACCTAACTGATCTTCAATCGAAGACAGAAGACGTTGATTATGCCAAAGCAGTCATGCTTCAGAAGATTAACGAGAATATTTATGAGGCTTCCCTTTCTGCAGGGGCTAAAATCATTACACCAAGTCTTGTTGAGTTTTTAAGATAGCAATAAATTGATTATTTAAATTAAAACGATATAATGTAGGCTATAGAACGAGCTAGTGATTGGCTATCTATAGCCTTTTATTTTTGATTACGGAGCGTGAAAACCATGTTCATACAAACTACCCGTTTTGATCAAATCGAAATAGATGAAAATGACATTATAACTTTTAAACAAGGAATTCCCGGTTTCGAGAATAAGGCACAATACATTGTATTAGAACTGGAGGCGAGCCCCTTTTCTTTCCTGCAATCCGTAGAGGATGCGGATCTTGCATTCGTTATTGTGGATCCATTTGCATTCTATCCTGATTACGAGTTTGAACTCCCTGAATCTGCAAAGGAAGAGCTTGAAATTGATTCATTAGAGCAAGTTGAAGTGCGATGCATTGTTTCGGTCAAAGGGGATTGGGACAATGCTACTACCAATCTTGTAGCTCCACTAGTCATCAATCGTGTGCTTAAATTGGGAAGGCAAGTCGTGCTAACTAAAACAACATATTCGACGAAGCATTTGTTGGAGATGAAAATTAAAGAAGGGGTCGAGTAATATGCTGGTACTGTCACGCAAAAAGGGAGAGTCCATTATCATCGGCGATCAAATTGAGATTACGCTTGTATCGGTTGAAGCGGATACTGTCAGAATTGGCATCACGGCGCCGAAAGAAATCGACATTCTACGTAAAGAATTGTACCAGTCTATCAAGGAGTCGAATGTTGAGGCGGTAGTCAACCAACTGGATTTTTCAAGGTTTTCGGGAGAAATAAAAAATACGAAAAAAAATTAAGCATGCCTATAAACTTTTTGTAGCTCGATGTCGATATATTTTATATAGCCGATCCAAGGCGGCCGACTTGGGGACAGCATACCACATGGATGTGGAAAACTTATTTAATTTCAGGGAGGAACATTTCAATGAGAATTAATCACAACATTTCCGCACTAAATACACACCGTAACATGACTTTGAACAACGATGCTGCTAGCAAAAGCATGGAGAAATTGTCTTCCGGTCTTCGTATTAACCGCGCTGCTGACGATGCTGCAGGTCTTTCGATTTCCGAAACAATGAGAGGTCAAATTCGCGGTCTTGAGCAAGCTCAACGTAATACGCAAGATGGTATCTCTTATGTACAAACTGCAGAGGGTGCAATGAACGAAGTAAGCGCCATGCTGACTCGTATGAAAGAATTGAATGTTCAAAAATCGAACGGTACATACTCTTCCAATGATACAGCTAACATCGACCAAGAGCTGGGTGAACTCGGTTCGCAAATCGATGCAATTATGACAAAAACTACGTTCAACGGTATCAGTATTACTAAAGGTGCTAACATCGTTACTGACGATAAAGGTGCAACAATTGCTATCGGTGCAATCACAACAACTGGTTTCGTAGGTCTTACATCAGGTACTTCCTTGTCCGGCATTGAGACTGCTATCACGAATGTAGCAACAGAGCGCGCTAAATTGGGTGCTAAGCAAAACCGTTTGGAGTACACTTCCAACAACTTGGGTACTGTAGTTGAGAACTTGACAGCTTCCGAGTCCCGTATCCGTGATACAGACATCGCATCTGAGATGGTTAAATTGACTAAAAACAATATCCTTCTTCAAGCTTCCCAATCTATGTTGTCCCAAGCAAACTCTGCTCCTCAAGGCGTACTGTCCTTGCTCAGATAATGGACAAAAAATTAGAGACCTTAGACCTTCTAGGGTCTCTATTTTTTTACTAAATTAAAGAAGAGGCCAAGTGTGAAAACCCTATCACTAGTTATGATTGCTTTAAACGAGGAGAAGAGCCTTAGACGTTGTTTAGAAAGCGTGAAGAGTTTGGTTGATGAGATTATCCTAGTGGACACAGGATCGACGGACGCTACTAAGATGATTGCCCTGGATTATGGGGCAAAAGTGTTTGATTTTGAATGGACCAACAGCTTCTCAGATGCAAGAAACTTTGCATTCATGCAGTCCAGCAGTGATTGGAATTTAGTTCTGGATGCTGATGAGTATATAACAAATGATTGCTTCATTGCCATAAAGGAGTTCATTAACACAAAGGTTGCAATTGGTAGGGTTAAAATTATTAATGCCTTCATGGAAGAAGGGATGTTGTGCCACTCTCAAAGCATTACTTCAAGAATCTTCCCACGAGGCTTATCTTATACAGGTAAAATTCATGAACAGGTTGAAGCTGACCTACCTAGATTGATATTACCAATTGAGGTTCAGCATGACGGCTATATTCAAGGTAGCAAGTCTGGACGAAACATTCCATTGCTAGAGTTAGAAATTAAAAATGACGCTAACAATCCCTACTATTATTTTCAAATTGCTCGGGAATATAAAGGAATTCAGCGTTTGGATTTAGCGCTAAGTAACTATGCGAAAGCATACGCGTTATTAACTAAAAAGGAAAATTATGCACCTAATGCTATTGTCGAATATTTATACTGCATCATATCTGGCGGTAATTTAGCAAAAGGGCTTTCAATAATCGAATCAGAGGATAGATATCTAAAAAGATTTCCTGATTTTCACTTTCTGAAAGGGGTTTACTTTCTTGAAATTATGATAAGTGACCCAACTACATATATTTACCTACTTCCCAAGATCGAGCAGGCCTACAAAACTTGCATTGAACTTGGTGAAACAAACGAATATGACAGCGTCATCGGTACGGGAAGTTTCGCAGCCTATTACAATTTAGGTGTGTTTTATGAAGTTACTGGACAAGTAGAAAAAGCACAGACCTGTTACAGAAAGTCTGCAGATTACAATTATAGACCCGCAAAAGAAAGAGTTATTCAAAGTGATTAAATTACGTGAAACTATTAAAACTTATGTATGCGAAGCCGATAAATAAAGTAACAATTATTTATGAATGGTGGTGCGGCTTTGGACCTTTCAGTTAATGGTAAAGAATATGCGGTAAGTATGGCTTCTTCGATAGATAGAACTCGGAACAGTTCTCTATCGACGGAAAGTAAGTCTGGTGAACCGACTGTCGAAATGGGAGAAGTAAGGTCAGTCGGAGATGATCAATTTAATAAATTAATTAATAAAGCAATTAAGGCTGCTCAAGGAATTAGTACAGAACTCGAAATCTCTGTACACAAAGAAACGAACGATCTTATTGTAAGAGTCATCAACAAAGATACCGGAGATCTTATTCGGGAAATCCCCTCGGAAAAAATGATAGACATGATTCAAAAATTTGTGGAAATGTCGGGCATTCTTATTGATAAAAAAGTGTAAAAAGGAGGGGATGTTATGGTTAATAGAATTAGTGGAGCCGGCACTTCAGGACTCGATATTGAGTCGGTTGTAACTAAGTTGATGAAGGCGGAACAAGCCCCCCTAGATAAGTTAAATAAAAGCAAGCAACTTATTGAATGGACAAGGGATAGCTACAAGGAAGTGAGCACGAAGCTTGTTGACTTACGCAACAATAAAATATTTAACTATAATACAATGTCCGCTTTGTCGGCTAAGAAAACTACAATAACAGGCGATACAAATGCATTCACAGCCACAACTTTGAGTTCGGACGCGTCAGGGAGCTTTACTGTAAAAGTAAATCAATTAGCTACGGGTGGAAGTCTAGTTTCTTCTGGAATCGGGTCTAAATCAGCTTCAACAACGTTAGCTGATCTTGGAGTTACGGATACGTCAACGATCGAAATTAATGGACAACCGATCTCCTTTAGTTCAACCGATACGATTTCTAGTTTTATTTCTAAAGTCAATAAAAATAGTGCGGCCAATGTTGTCGCAGTATTTGATTCGGCCTCAGGCAAGCTCTCCTTAACAAGTAAAACGACGGGTTTAACATCCGGTGTAACAGTATCGAGTGATCTGGAAACTGCATTCAAACTGGATACTCCGAAGCCAGGTAGTAATGCAAAGCTGACGGTGAATGGCTTGGATATTGAACAGGATAGTAACACGTATACATTAAATGATGTGAAACTAACCCTTAACGCGGTATCATCAACAGTGGACGGATCTAAAGTTACAGTTGCCACTGACACAGATTCAATCGTAAATACAATTAAATCTTTTGTTAATGATTATAATACTGTGTTATCCCTAGTAAATAATAAGTTGGGTGAGGCGCGATATTCATCTTATGAACCGTTAACTACGGACGAGAAGTCAGCGATGACAGATAGTCAGATTACAGCTTGGGAAGTTAAAGCGAAGAGTGGTTTAATTAGACGCGATTCTACACTGACTACTCTCGTTTCCAATCTTCGATTATCGGCCATTTCCTCGGTTAACGTACCATCTGGTTCAACTACGACCTCGATGAATATTACTCAGATTGGCATAACAACAGGAACTTGGTCCGAAGGTGGCAAACTCTATGTTGATGAAACCAAGCTCCGAAAGGCTATCGAGGCTAACCCGGACCAAGTTATATCGCTTTTTTCAGGAAAAGATAGCTCCGTTACAAGTACAAGTAATCCCATTACCGCTAACAATGGTGTGTTCAATAGAATGTATGCAGTATTGAAAACAGGGTTAGACGGTTTGGCGGAGAAAGCAGGTACCTCCAAGTATAGTGTTGAATTGGATCAAACATTGGATAACAATAGTTCATTAGGTAGTCAAGTGAGAGAAATTGATACTCGAATATCGAACCTGCAAAGCAGACTAAATCGACTCGAATCAGCATATTACGCGAAATTTACAGCAATGGAAAGTGCGATTAGTAAGCTTAACTCTCAAGCTAGTAACTTTGGCTAGGGAATAAATAGAAGGGGTAGAAAAATATGAATCCATCTCAATTACAAAAATACCAACAGACTTCTGTTCAAACGGCGACCGGTCCACAATTGGTGATCATGCTTTATGATGGGGCCATTCGATTTACGAAAATGGCAATCGAGGGTATTGAGCAGATGGACATTGAGAAGGCTCATAAAGGACTTCTTAGAGCACAGGCGGTAATTAACGAACTTATCGCATCACTTAATTTTGAATATGATTTATCAAAAGATTTATCAAGAATATATGAATTCATGATATATCAGTTAATCCAAGCGAATCTAAAGAAAAATAAAGCATCAGCGAAGATTGTGTTGGATCATTTGTTGGATTTAAAAGAAGCCTGGGTACAGGTTGCAAAAATGGTTTCATCCGATAAAAATGGTGTTTTAAATCATGGATGAGTTAATAAGCACTCTCAGTAAGATTACAGTCGAAATGGTTAGTAGAATCCATGAGGCTAGTTATGAAGAATTAGAAAAGTTTGTTGATGAGAGAGGCTTAGTTGTTGATCAGCTCTTGTATTATATCGATAACGGATTAGATGCAAAGAGGCTTGAAGCGATTAATGATATATTTGCTCATGATGATGTGCTGAGAGTGAAAATGGAAGAACATCGAGATGAGGCACTTCAAAAAATTAAGCAGATAAATCAAGCTAAACAGCAGAAAAAGGGCTATGAGTATCGCATGGTGACAGATAGTTATTTTATAGATAAAAAAAATTAGAAATGAGGCTGCTATATTTAGCGGCCTCATTTAGTTTTTTCAAGAAATATTTGAAAAATATACTTGTAAATTGTACTCGCAGAAATACCGATATAACCTTTAGAAAGATTAATGTTATATAAAAGAATATTTGATTTGATAGCGGAGTATCACTGAAGGAGCAAACAAAATGTCAATTGGAACACTGGCTAAAACAAGTATAGTCATACTAACTTATAACAAATTAGAGTATACACAAGCTTGTATCGAGAGTATTCGCAAGTTCACTCAACGAGGTTCTTATGAGGTAATCATAGTTGATAATAATTCGACAGACGGAACACGCGAATGGTTAGCGGAGCAGACGGACCTTTTGACCATATTTAATTCAGAGAATGTTGGTTTCCCGAAAGGATGCAACCAAGGTATAGAGGTGGCGTCTGGAGATAATATCATGCTGCTTAACAATGATATTATCGTTACTGAAAATTGGCTGCCTCCTATGATTGAAGCTTTATATAGTTCTAATAATATAGGTGCTGTTGGGCCTGTTACCAATAGTGCATATAATTATCAAGAGATATCTGTTAATCATAAAACGCTAGATGAGATGTGGAAGTTTGCTGCAAGTTATAATCGTCATGACTCCAGTCAATGGGAACGGAGATTAAAGCTCATCGGTTTTTGTATGATCATTAAAAGAGAAGCTATTGACCGCATTGGGGTGTTGGACGAGATCTTTTCACCAGGTATGTGTGAGGATAGTGACTTCTCATTCCGACTCCTTGAAGCGGGTTATGAGCTATTATTATGTAAAAATGTATTTATACATCATTTTGGATCTACCTCTTTCGGGGAAATGCCTGAGAGAACGCGAAATTTATTGGCTACAAGCAGGAAAAAGTTTCTTAGTAAATGGGGGTTCCATACAGCATATTCGACAGAAATTAGACATGACCTTATTGCTTTGATGGACGATCATGCAGAAGATGAAGCCATTCGAGTATTAGACGTAGGTTGCGCCTGTGGGGGGACTTTATTAGAAATAAGTAATAAATACAAAAATGCTGAATTGTACGGTGTAGAGAAAAATCATCACGCGGCGGTTGTAGCAGCTAGATTTGCAGAGATTTCTAATATTGATGTTGAGGATGGCATAGAGTATCCGCCACATTTTTTTGACTACGTTTTATTGGGCAATATTCTGGAGCAATTGCAAAACCCGGCAAATTTATTGCTGAAGCTAAGGGGATTTCTAAAAAAAGATGGCAAAATCCTTGCTGTTATACCTAACGCTATGCACCACAGTGTTTTGCGAGGCTTACTAAATGGTAAATGGACCTATACGGAGACAGGTATTATCGGTAGAGACAACCTCCGTTTTTTCACTCTGGAAGAACTCTTAAAGTTATTCAGAGAAGCTGGGTTCAATGATATTAAATACGGATCAGCTGTGGCGCCGCTTTCAGAGCTGGATAAAAAATGGATTGAACAGTTGTCTAATTTATCTGAATTGCAAAGTAGCAACCAGTTTATGACCTACCAATATACTCTCGTTGCGAGTCATACTGAGCCTAAGCCGAAAGTTAACGAATTGCTGCTTAATGTGGAACAAGGGAACAATAAGGAATCATCATTGAGGGAATTGACTAGTATGATTCGAGAAGGCCATTTGGACACGGCACGTATTATTAAGGCAGTTCATGAAGATCTGATTGAGAAGCAATATGTGCTTAATATACTGGCAAATATGTTTTTTGCCGAAAGTTTATTTGAAAATATAATACCTTTGTTAAATGAGTCGTTATTAGTTAACTCTGAGCATGCGGATACTCTTTTTAATTACGGGTTTATTATGTATAAAATTGGAGCTTATGAGAAAGCACTTGGATTTTTGAATTTGATAAAGATAAAGGATGAGGAGACTATCGAACTCATAAGTGCAATAAAAAAAATCAATAATGATTAAGGTTTGCTTTACAGGGTGATGGCCATAAAGAAAACCCCTTTTCTCCTACCAACTAATGGGATAAGTAGCTTACAACCAAAAGAAGTGAAGCAATCCATTTCGCAGGGGATATATATGGTGATTTAACTCATCCTTACCACAAATGGAAGTCCCAATTTACTTTCGAAGAGATATGGGATCATAATAGAATCAGTACATATGATGTCTATGTAAAATAGAATACAATTACAATAATTAAAATAAGGCGGAAGTTCGCCTTATTTTTTTATCCTCACAAGATACAGATATAATTCTTCATGTGACAAAATACGGGTGTTTTCTACAAAATGTTATTTTCTTCTTATACACTTTGGAGACTAAATAACCGATAAAAAGTAAAAGGGAAGTTTAATAAATTAGTCTAAGAACTATTTCTAACTATACATTTTCCAAGGGGAGCAACAGTATGGAAATATCAGTACCTACAAATAAATTTAGTATTATAATTATTGCTGCGGAGAATGATTTAGTTAGATTTCAATCTGTAATTTCTAATATACGTAATTATAGTGGGTATGTATCTTATGAGATCATTGTAGTAGAGAATAACTGCTCCATTGAATTGAAGGAATGGATAGCGGAACAAACATATATTTCACCAATTTTTAATGACAAGACATTGGATATTCCAGTTTGTTATAAGCTTGGTTTAGAAATAGCCAGTGGTAACAAAGTAATTTTTTTCAAAAATATCGTATTAGTAGAAGAAAATTGGATCGAGAATATTGGATGGAAATACAATGAGTCAATTACTATAGTCAATGTGGAAAATGAAATTATTCAATCCATAAATAGCTCAAATAAGGGTTCGTTTAGAGTGCTTGAGCTTGGTTGTAGTTATGGAGCAACCCTTCTAGAACTTAGAAGGCAATACCCCCAAGTAGAATTATATGGTATAGAATCTTTCCCCCATGCTGCAGAGGTTAGCGGTCTAATTGCTGATGTTAGAGTCGGTGAGCCTGAATTAGTTTGTGATGAATTCGCTAATGAGTACTTCGATTTGATTATTATCGGAGACTATTTTCATAAGATGAAATCTCCCTTAGAGACATTCAAAATATTAAAGGATCTTTTGAAAGTAGATGGGGAGTTGCTTATAAGAGTGAACAACCTGCTGCATATTTCGGTTATTAGAGATTTGCTGAACGGTAGTCTGGAAAGCAGTAGCTTAAATCATTCTACATTGCCAGGTATTATCTCTAAGTTAGAGGAAGCCAGATTTGAGGAATTAGATATTAACTATGTCCGTAACTTAAATGAACAAGATGAAGGTATTCTAACGGAGATTAAGCAATTAAGTTCAATCGAGGTACATTCTCAGTTTGAAATAGATCGTTTTATCCTCGGAGCTAGAAAAGAATTAAGGGAAAATGTTATTTTTGAGGTATTAAATAAATTAGACTACCAGAGTGCCGATTCTGAATATGTAGAGAAAGCTTTGCAATTCGATGCCAGGCTTGTTCTACAGGTTATCGATAGCCGAATTGAAACAAAATTAAGAACTCTAAATATATTGGCTGTTGCAAGCCTGGAGAGAAAGCAACTTGAAGATGTATTACTATATTTGAATCAAGCTTACCAATATGACTCCAGTGACTTTAATACGTTATTAAATCTAGCTACAGTCATGCATTCTATTAATGAGAATGAATTAGCTTTGAGATACTTGGAAGCAATCTCTGAAAAGAATGAACAAATCAAAGACTGGATACAAGAAATTAACAAGAAGATTATAGATGATAGGTACGAAAAGCTTCATGTGAAGTTCCTGCTGAGGAATATCGAACATGATGTCAATCGGGTGGAAGCTACAGCCCAGATATTAAATCTTATAAAAGAAAATAGAATCGAATTATCCTATCTGACCATAGTAATTGATAATGAGATTATAGAGAAAACAGAGTTAATAAATCGCTTGGCAGTTGAGTGTTTTCAATGCCAATTATATGAGTGGGTAATCCCTTTGTTAGAAAAATCACTTCAGTATGATCCATACCATAGTGATACCTTATACAATTTGGGCTACGTCTTATATAGCCTTGGGGAACATGCAAATGCTTTGGAATTCCTAGGGAAAATCGCTGACCGGGATCAAGAAGTTAATGAATTTATGGATCAAATCAAGGAGGAAATGGTTCATGAATGAGCGAAAAATAAGTTTCATTTACTGTGTGAATAATGAAGTGCTATATAATGAGTCCATTAAGTATATTAATTCACTGCACATTCCTGATGGATATGAAGTAGATATTATAGCTGTTACCAAAGCATTAAGTTTAACGCAAGGTTACAATGAAGGGATGAAACGTTCTGACGCAAAGTATAAGGTATACCTGCATCAAGATGTACTAGTTATAAATAAAAACTTTATTCAAGAGATAATTAATATTTTTTCACATAATGCCCAATTAGGAATGCTAGGTGTTTTTGGAGCAACAAGACTACCTGTCACAGGTATGTGGTGGAAGGCCACAGACAGAGTGGGTAAAGTCTATGAGAACAGTAGAAGTAGTAAAATGGGTCCATTTGTTGCGGGGGATGTTCAAGGTGATTACCAAAGTGTACAGGCTATTGATGGTTTAATCATGATTACGCAATATGACCTTGCCTGGAGAGAAGATCTCTTTAAAGGCTGGCATTTCTACGATGTTTCACAAGCTCTTGAATTCCAAAGGGCAGGCTATGAAGTAGGGGTGCCGAATCAAAGCACACCTTGGTGCCTGCACGATTGTGGTTCTTTAAACTTAGAGGGATATGAGGAGCAGCGAAGGATTTTCCTAAATGAATATTACAAAGAAGTTTGCCCGCTTGTTAGCGTAGTCATTCCTGCTTACAATAGACCCCATCTCCTTGAAGTTGCTATTCAAAGTGTTTTAAATCAATCATACAAGAACATAGAAATAATTATCTGCGATGATTCTACTAATTCTGAAGTGGGGAATATGCTGAAGCCTTACATGGAAGCATATCCGGAAAAGATTAATTATTTTAAAAATGAAAAACAACTAGAAGCGGAAAACTTTAAAAAGTGTTTTAGCTTAGCATCTGGGGAATATGTTAATTTCCTAATGGATGACGATGTTTTTCATGAAGAAAAAATAGAAAAAATGATGAATTACTTAGCACAGTTACCTGATGTGACACTAGTAACCTCATATAGAAAACTGATTGATGACCATGGGAATATGATTCCGGATAGACATTTTAATAGACAATTGTTTAAAGAAGACAAAATTCTAGATGGGCGGTCTTTGGGTGATCTCCTGTTAAAAACGACAAGCAATTTAATTGGAGAGCCAACAACTGTTTTATTTAGGAAAAGCTTAGTTACAGAGTTTGGTGTGTATAAAAGTAAAGAGTATTCTGTCATAAACGATTTCGCAACCTGGATTAATTTATTAGCAAAAGGTAAGGCTGTCTACATTGCTGAACCGTTAAGCTATTTCAGACAACATCAATCTCAAAATCAAAAAAACCCTAAATATATGGTTCATGGCATTTCGAATTGGTTTAACTTAATAATGGATTCTAGAAAAGATGGATTTTTGTCAAATCAAAAGGATTTTAAAGAGTCTCTTAGAAATTATTTGGCCATGGCTCAGCGAACGATTGCTACGTATAACGAACTTAATAAAACGGAAGTTTTAGTGAAGAACAGCTCTGAGCGTTATTGTGCGGAGGCGATAAACCAGCTTATTCATGCACCAGATCTTTTCCATTGTTCCCTGTGCAATCATTCTTTTGAAAAATTTAATTTTTGGCCGGATAAATTTGATGCCCCTTTATATAAATTTGAAATGTTTAATAAATATACTGCAGGATGCCCTAAGTGCAGGTCGTTTGATCGTGAACGTTTGTATAAATTATATATACAAAATGAGACTAATCTATTAAGTTCCAATTTCTCTCGGATTCTTCACGTCGCACCGGAATCTAATCTTAGAAAATGGATAAATAATATAGGATTAGATTATGTGTGTGGTGATTTATATCCTCAGGATCGTTTTATGGAGAAGATGGATATTACACAAATATCTTACGCAGATGAAAGCTTTGATGTTATCTTATGTAGTCATGTGCTTGAACATATTCCGAATGATTTGCTCGCCATGAAGGAATTATTCAGGGTACTGAAAAAAGGTGGTTGGGGAATACTTCAAGTTCCTATTGCTATAAATATCGAAAATACATTCGAGGATCCGACTATTGTTACCCCTGAACAGCGGCATATCTATTTCGGGCAAGATGATCATGTAAGAGTGTACTCTAAGAATGATTATATTAGTCGCTTGAGAAGTGTTGGTTTTGATGTCGAATTATACAATTATGCAGATAAATTTGGTGTTCATGATGCAGCAAGATATGGTTTGTCGCCAACTGATGATCTATATATAGTTAGAAAAAAGTAGTCGAAAAATATGATGAGAGATGGAGGGATGAGAGTTGATAAATGTCACGAAAACATACGTCCCAAATCGTGAAAAATACAAAGCGTACATCGATCAAATTTTTGACTCAGGGTGGTTTACTAATAACGGATCAATGGTTCAACAACTTCAAACAAGATTGCAAGAGTATTTAGGGGTTCGTAATTTACTTCTAGTTTCTAATGGAACTCTCGCATTACAAGTTGCATACAAGTTGTTGGGACTTAAAGGTGAGGTTATAACAACTCCGTTTTCTTTTGTAGCCACAACAAGTACATTAGTTTGGGAAGGTTTACAGCCTAAATTTGTTGATATTGACCAGGGCACTTTATGTTTAGATCCAAACAAAATAGAGGAACATATTACACCAAATACATCGGCAATTGTCGCAACTCATGTGTACGGTAATCCATGTGAAGTAGATAAAATTGAAGAGATTGCTAAGAAGCATAATCTCAAGGTTGTTTACGACGCAGCCCATTCATTTGGTGTTAGGTGCAATGGTCGCAGTGTGTATAGTTATGGTGATATCTCAATTGCAAGTTTCCATAGCACTAAGGTGTTTCATTCTATTGAGGGTGGTGCATTAATAATTAAGGATGACGCCCTCTATGAGAAAGCAAAGAAAATGATTAACTTTGGTATAGAAGGGCCTGAAAGAATATCTGAATTGGGAATTAATGCGAAGATGAATGAGTTTCAAGCTGCAATGGGACTATGTGTTTTAGAAGATATGAACATTCTTCTGGAACAACGAAGAAAGAAATATGAGATATATTTAGAACTCCTAGGGAGTATTGAAGGTATTGCACTGCAGTTAAAAGATACGAGTATATTATATAACTATAGCTACTTTCCTTTAGTTTTTCAAAATGAGGGGATGATGTTAAAAGTCATCAATGAGCTGTCTGAAATCGGTGTTGTTCCAAGAAGATATTTCTACCCATCGTTGGAAACTCTACCGTATATACAAAATGACCACTATACACCGATATCTCGTGATATATCCAGAAGAATCTTATGTATTCCGCTGTATAATAGTTTGGAGACAGAAGTGCAAGTTAAAATTTCCGAGATCGTAAGACAGGTTTGCAGCACTTATAAAAGTAATAAAGCGGCTGCTGTTATTTAGATAAAAACTCTGAAGGAGAGCATAGATGGCCTTCTATTCCGAAGAAGAACTAAGAAGAATTGGGTTTAAGTCTATTGGAAATAATGTAAAGATAAGCAAGTTATGTAGTGTCTACTCACCTGAGAATATCATTGTTAGCGATAATGTGAGAATTGATGATTTTACAATGCTATCTGCCAGCCAAGGAGAAATAATTATAGGTTCCAATGTCCATATTGCAGTATTTTGTGCAGTGTATGGTGCAGGTGGAGTTGAAATTAGAGACTTTGCTGGCCTTTCTTCAAGGGTGGTATTATATAGTGCCACGGATGATTATTCAGGAAGGTTTCTAACCAATCCTACAGTACCTAGCAAATATCTAAATGTAATTAAAGGCAAAATAGTGTTAAATAAACATGTCATCATTGGAACAAATTCAACAGTATTACCAAGTGTAAACATCGGCGAGGGCTCAGCAGTTGGTGCACATAGTCTAGTTAATAAGGATTTGGGTTCTTGGGGTGTCTATATGGGATCACCAGTTAGAAAAATCAATGAGCGGGCAAAGAAACTATTAGATTTTGAAGCCGAGTACTTGAGTAACAATTATTTTCGGGGGTGATTCCATTGATGTCTTGCTATATCAGAGCAATTGAATATTACTTACCGGAAAAAGAAGAGTTTAATGATCCTCAGGATCGAATGACTAAAAAAATTGGCATAACATCTAAGCACATAGCAGGAGAATCAGAGTTTGCTTCAGATCTTGCATATCAAGCGGCATTAAAGTTATTTAATACCGGGATAGATAAGCATGATATTGATTTTTTATTGTACTGCACACAGTCACCAGACTACCTCATGCCTACTACTGCTTGCATTCTTCAAGAAAGGTTAGGAATAAGCAATGAATGTGGTGCCTTTGACATAAATTTGGGTTGTTCAGGGTATGTGTATGGACTATCAGTAGCGCAGGGCTTAATCCTTAGTGGTCAGGCTAAAAATGTGCTATTGATTACTTCGGATACTTATAGTAAGTTTATTAATCCAAAGGATAGGAATGTAAAGGTATTATTTGGAGATGCGGCAGCGGCTACATTGGTTGCAGGTACTGAAACAGACGAGAGTAAATTTGGCGCATTTGTTTTCGGTACGGACGGTAGAGGTGCGCAAAACTTAATAGTTCCTGCGGGTGGTTTAAGGGTGCCTACATCCACGGAGACATTAAAAGAAAACGAGGATGAGTTCGGGAATGTTCGTTCAAAGAACAATTTATACATGAATGGGCAAGAAATATTTAAATTTGCGATGTTTGAAGTTCCAAAGGCAGTTGAGCGATTAGCTGTAAAAGAAGGAAGGACAATTCAGGACTATGATTACTACATACTTCACCAAGCTAACTTATTTATGCTAGAATCGCTGAGGAAAAGAATGGATATTCCTATTAGTAAATTTTCAATCCAGTTGGACACTCTAGGTAATACAGTTTCATCAACAATTCCCATTGCTTTAAAGAAAGAAACCGAACTCGGAAAGATTAAAGACGGGGATAGGGTGTTGCTAGCTGGGTTTGGTGTAGGTTATTCCTGGGGGGCATGCTCAATAGTATGGAAAGGTGAGAAAGGGGGATGAGTAATTTGGATAAATCGGTATTTTTGTCTTTGTTTGAGGATGCAGTAATGGTTGAAAAGCAAACTCTTCTATTCGAAATGGCGCTTAATGAAATAGAGAACTGGGACTCTCTTGCTCTAGTCAGTTTACTCACAGATATTGAAGAAAAATATTCAATAAAAACTGAAGCTTTATCCTTTAAGGGAGCTAAAACAGTCGAAGATATATATAATGTTGTAGTAAACACTCAAATGCAATAGCATCAAAGGCATCTGTTTAAATAAAAGAGCACCCTCTAGAATATTCGACGTTGGAAACCCTCCTGGGTCAAACGACGGTTAATTCTAGGAGGTGCTTTTTGTTATTGTCAGAAAAAGCCTAAGAGCCTTTATCAATCATTGTAGGTCACAAAGCTTGAATAAATGGAAGCATCTTTTCTTTCGGGAACTGATCTTCGAAGTTCTGCTTGTACTTTAACCTCTCCTCTGCATTACCGCAGCATTTACACAATAGAACATGCATGTATATCTTTTTTGGATCTTTTCCAATGCCATACTTCAAGAATTCTACTGCGTCTACATACAGATGCTGGTTTATATGATAATAAGCTAAGTTTTCGGCGCTCAGTGCATTCAGCTCATTATTATCCAAGAGCAATGAGTAGTAGTTCATTGCCACGTCGATTTGATTTTTATTATAAAAGTAATTAGCCAACTGATTGACTAAAGCTGGAGTACTGATTTGATTGACTAGCCGGTCATAAGCTTCGAACTGCTGCAGCGTGAATAGGTCAGTCAACAAAAGTAGTAAATTGCCTGTTTCATCAGACTCCGGCATATTTTCGTTTTGGTTGGATTGCTGGAGTAAGTCATTAATTAGTTGTTTCTCTTTATAGTAAGTGTGGCTCTCCGCTAATGCCAGTTGATCAATATACGTAATTGTTTCCCAGACCAAGGCTGCTAACAGAAGATGTTTCACACATTTATCTGTGTTCCTCTTCTCTTGTGGAACGTTTTGTAGATGCAAATCAAAAGCGGTGCGATCATTTAATAATATAGAAAGGCGCATTTCATCCAAAGGTTGCACAAGGTTTAAAGATCTTGCTCTTTTAATATATAACTCAATTAGTTGTAGATGCCCGATAGCCAAAAACGTCTGTAACCGAATCGAAAGATGCCGCGGGTTATCGTCTGAATAAAAATTATTCAAAAAACCAGCTAAAGAAGCGGTTGTTTCGGTAAAGGACAAAATTTCACATAATTTGATTAGTGACTGCATATCGTTCGAATCATTCATTAAAAGTTTTGTTAAATAGTAAACTGTTTTTTCAATATCTCGCTCGCGGTAATGTAGATCCTTGAGTCGCAATTGCGGAAGTTTCGAGCCGTAGTCGGGACTGATGATCCATGCGTCTTTACTCGCATTAGCTAAATGTTCGGAACATAGAAGGGCTTGTTCATATTCGTATCTAGCTTCAACGAATAATCCGAAATATTCATAAAATATAGCTCGTATACAATGGAATTCAGGGTAACCCCGAAATTGAGATAGCTTGCTTTCAACAAGATCCCATGCTTCCTTCATATTCCCGGAGTTAAATAAGGAGCTGATAAGTCCGGCAAGACAATGGATATACCACTGGAAATTCGGATTACAGCCGTTAAATCCGCGTTGGTAGTAATAAGCTGCTTTTTTATAATCCTTTTGGGAATGATACTCATTAGCCAATGTAAAGTAATCGTAGGCGGTGAATTTGCCGTCTTTTTTCATTTGTTCAAAGATGGCCATGTTCCGCTCATTTTTATTTTTTTCTTGAAGGACTTCTTTTAAGTACCCAGTATGGTAAATTCGAAACGAAATCGGATACCTCTTGAGCTGTGCATCGTGTATGGAAACCAACTGTTCATGAATCGGTCGGCTGAAAATAATCCCCTTATGATTTGGAAAAATGCGATCAGTTGTAGATTCCAGAATACTACTCTCTGCTAGAGAATCCCCGGTGAAGCTAATGATTTTAATATTAAGTACAACATCTTCTCGAGGTGTCTCCTTGGCTAACATTTCCCTCAAGTGCAGAATGTCAGCTTGCTCGACATACTCATCCGCATCCATGATGAGAATCCATTTACCGGTTGCCTTTGCAACACCTTCGTTGCGAGCGGCAGAGAAATCGTTGACCCAAACAAAATCATAGATTTTATCGGTGTATTTACGCGCGATTTCTTTGGTTGAATCCGTAGAGCCTGTATCTATGATAATTATTTCGTCGACTAGGTCCTTCACGCTATCTAGGCATCGGTCTAGGACCTTCTCTTCGTTCTTGACGATCATGCAAAGTGAAAGTAGTTTTTCCATAAAGCCTCCAAATAATGCGGGTTAAGTGGGCATGCCGGTTTGTTGATAGTGGTGACGAATTTGGCTGGAAGAGATGTTATTCGTGCGATCGAGATAAACGACGTTGCAATGTGCTTTCAAAAAATCGAATTTCCCGACCCAGTCGTTCCCTATGACAAAGGTATCGATTCCAAGTCGAATAACATCGTCTGTCTTTTGTTCCCAGGAGGACTCAGGAATTATATCATCCACATATCGAATAGCCTGCAGAATGAGTTTGCGATGCTCATAGGGGAAAAAGGACTGTTTGCCTTTGCCTGCATTAAACTCATCGGTAGATAACGCTACTGTAAGATGATCGCCTAGTTCCCTTGCCCGCTGCAGTAACAATATATGACCATGGTGCAGCAAATCGAAAGTTCCATAGGTAATGATCTTTTTCATTATGTTTTACCTGCTTATCTGGTTATTTTGTAATACGGCTAAGCTAGATTGTATGGATGCAATGAGCTGCGGGTCCGTGCAGTATCGCAAGGTTAGCTGGTAGTAGTGTAAAGCAGATTGAGTATTCCCTACACCCTCGTAGATAAACGCGAGATTATATAGAACATCTACATGGTCCTTCTGAATCATATGAGCTAATGTAAGGGTTTCGATAGCTAAGATAGAACGTCCCTCAACATAATCGATAATAGCCTGCATGCACATGATATCTACATCACCATCACCGGCAATCTTGATATATTCTTCTATCGTATCCTGAGCTTCGGTTAATTTTCCGGACTCAATAAAATCACTAATATGCTTTTTAAGCGTAACTTTCAGTTGATCAAATTCTATTTGCTTTTCGCGAGCCTGTTTTTTCTCCAGATAATGCTGTTCCAGGTACTCGTCAATGGTGTGCCATAGACGTTCACTTGCTAAGTTATCATGAAACGTATGAACCATCGATTTTATTAATTGTCTCTCATGTTCATAATATTGAGAATCCTGCAAAGAACGAATAATTTCATGCTCCAGATCGGATTGCTTGTATGTCTTGGGACCCGGTGTCCAGAATTCGTAGGGTTCGAGTAAGAAACCGCGTGATTGCCGATAGGATGCTACATCTGCCGGTGTGAAAACCATTGGTTTGTCCGTTAATAAATAGTCAAAGTAAACCGACGAATAGTCCGTTATCAACAATTGACTGCCACCCAAAACTTCGTATAGATCGGCATCATTCGATTCGAGCATCGCATTGGTCAATAAGTAAATGCCGTTGTTTTCCAGCTTATCTACGTATCCCTTGACACGGCTTTCTTCAAAGGGATGGAGCTTTACTACGAAGGTAAGCTTATTTGCAGCTAAGAACGAACCGAACGTTTCGTAATTAAATTCGTCATATCCAAACATGTTCGCCCAATCTTTATGACCTTCTGAACGTTCTAAACTATAGTGTGCTTTCCGAAAAGTAGGCATAAAAAATATGATTTTGTGATCATGAGGGATCTTGTTCTGGAAAAATCCCCGTAATTTCAACTCACTATCTGAATTAAATAACATATCATTGCGGGGCATACCGGTTATACGGTAATGACTAATTCTGTTGCCCATGCATGCATTGAAAAGCGTGTTATATAGAGGAGAATAAGATGCAATCAGATCGATATGAGTCCAATGGCGTGAAATGAATTGAGAGGAGGTCTGTTCGCCTGGGTCCATGTTAGCCATTCCTTTTAAAGGAAAGCCGTGCCACAGTTCGATATTGACTTTATCTTTGACTGTGGGATATTCCCCATGCGTAGTAATGAAGACATCGTTTTGGTGGATCTCTGCGTCTTCAGGCGTAAAAGCACGATTTTGAACTAAGGTTACCTCATACTTTTCCTTTATATAGGAAGGCATTTGCTTATATAGGACAGAGCTATTTGAGCCGGAGTTTGAACTTTTAATCATGCAAATTTTCAGCTTAGGTTTCCTCCTAATTTCTGTGCTTTTTATGCGAACCATAAGTGGTATCTCCCTTCAGTTGTGACGCCTATCATTTATATCGTCAATTAGCGTGACCATGTAAACCCCATTGCTAAAATAATTTCAAGTTATCCTCAAAGTGCGGGGAACACCCTGTGGATAATGTGTATAATCCTGTGCATAACTTTGTGAATAAATGGGACAAACCATTGATACGACAGCATTCTACAAATTCCGCAGTTATCCACGGCTTGTATATACCGGAATTTTCAAAAAATTTACGTTAGAGCCAAGTTTCAAATTGACAGGCCAAGCGCGACGGTGTTATAGTCGAAAAGTAAGGGCTTACATTTTTTAAAACGAAGGGAATGTGTACGTTATGCAAGGTAAAGTGAAATGGTTTAACGCAGAAAAAGGTTATGGCTTCATTGAGCGTGAAGACGGTGGGGATGTATTCGTGCATTTCTCAGCGATCCAAGCTGAAGGTTTCAAAACGCTGGACGAAGGTCAAGCTGTAGAATTTGACATCGTGGAAGGCGCACGCGGACCACAAGCCGCTAACGTGAACAGATTATAATGAATCCGGCACTCCCGTGCCGCTAGTATACACCTACGAACATGCACACCCTGGGAATTGTCCTGGGGTGTTTTTTTGCGTAAAATATTATGCTCGGAATTTAAAGGAATTATGAAGATGGAGTGGAATGTAGTATAATGTAAGTAAGGAAGGGAGATGTTTAACTATGATGATTAGCATTCGCGGAGAACACCTTGAAGTAACTGAAGCACTCAGGGACTATGTCGAGAAGAAATTAACAAGACTAGATAGGTACTTTGATGCTCCCCTCACATCCGACGTACAAGTTAAGCTAAGCGTGGTTAAAGGTCTGCAAGCCATTGAGGTATCCATTCCCCTTACAGGCGTGCTGCTAAGAGCCGAAGAACGCAACACGGACATGTATGCTTCGATTGATTTGGTCGTGGACAAGTTGGAACGCCAAATTCGCAAGCACAAAACGAGAACCAACCGCAAAATTCGCGAAGAAGGCGGCAAGCGCGATCTGTTCAAAATCGAAACATCGCCGGTCACCTATGTGGATGAGGAAGAGGACTTTGAATTGGTCCGCAACAAACGCTTCGATCTGAAGCCGATGGATGTGGAAGAAGCGATTTTGCAAATGAATCTGGTTGGTCATAACTTCTTTGTATTCTCCAATATGGACACAGACACTGTGAATGTAGTATATAAGCGTAACGACGGCAAATACGGATTAATCGAGCCGGCGATCTAACACATACGAGATAACCACAAAGCTTGATTCGACCCGTTCGAATTAAGCTTTTTTCTATTGAAAGCCGGAGCTCAGACGTCGTTCATTTAGCATGCATGCATTTCGGACAACGATTGAATACTATAGAAATAGGTTTTAAAACGTGAGCTTTATGAGCCATCAGGATGGATTAAAGCATGGAGATACAGGCTCTGTTGCGGCAAGCTGGTCAAAGGTGGTACAATTTAAGGATACGAATGCAATGGAAAGGGGTTCACCGATGCTAGGACTAGTGAAGAAAATTTTTGGTGATTCCAATGAACGGGAAGTTAAACGGATGTTGAAGGCTGTTGATTATATCAACGAGCTTGAAGCGACGATTCAGCCGTTATCCGATGAAGAGCTTAAAGGCAAAACGGTGGAGTTCAGAGAACGCCTGGCCAAGGGCGAGGATCTGGATGATTTGCTGCCGGAAGCTTTTGCTGTTGTGAGGGAAGCGGCCAAGCGTGTACTCGGCAAGCGTCACTACGACGTTCAGCTCATCGGAGGTATGGTACTGCATGAAGGCCGTATCGCGGAGATGAGAACAGGGGAAGGGAAAACGTTAGTTGGAACCCTTCCGGTTTACTTGAATGCCTTGTTGGGCAAAGGCGTGCATGTAGTAACGGTCAATGATTACCTGGCTCAGCGCGATAGCGCCGAAATGGGCGAAGTCTATAAATTCCTCGGCCTGACGGTTGGGGTTAACCTGCATGAGCTTTCTCATGAAGAGAAGCAAGCGGCTTACGCTTGCGATATTACGTATGGAACGAATAACGAATACGGTTTCGACTACCTGCGCGATAACATGGTGCTATACAAAGAGCAGATGGTTCAGCGCCCGCTGTATTATGCGGTAATCGACGAAGTAGACTCGATCTTGGTCGACGAAGCGAGAACACCTTTGATTATTTCCGGACAAGCCGCTAAGTCCACGGATCTTTATTATGCGGCGGACCGTTTTGTTTCGAAGCTGAAAGAGGAAGAGGACTTCACAATTGATATCAAAGTGCGTTCCATTGCTCTGACGGAAGAAGGTGTCGCGAAGGCAGAGCGGTCATTCGGCATTGAGAACTTATTCGATCATCAAAATGTGAACATTAACCATCACGTAACTCAAGCGCTTAAAGCGCGTTTCATCATGAAGCGTGACGTGGATTACGTCGTTCAAGACGACGAGGTCATGATCGTCGATGAATTTACAGGCCGGATTATGACAGGCCGTCGATATAGCGATGGACTGCACCAAGCGATTGAAGCCAAAGAGCAGCTGCAGGTTCAAAATGAGAGCATGACGCTGGCGACCATTACGTTCCAGAACTATTTCCGGATGTACCGTAAGCTTGCGGGGATGACAGGTACGGCGAAAACGGAAGAAGAAGAGCTCAAGAAGATTTACGGTCTTGAAGTTATTATCGTTCCGACGAACCGTCCGATGATTCGTAAAGATATGCCGGATGTGGTATACAAATCGGAGAACGGTAAGTTCAGGGCTGTTGTTGAGCAAATCGTAGAGAAGCACAAGCTGAACCAGCCTGTTCTTGTAGGTACGGTGTCGATCGAGAACTCAGAAAGACTGTCCGAGATGCTCAAGAAGAAAGGCGTTCCGCATAAAGTGCTTAACGCCAAATACCATGCCGAAGAGGCGGAAATCGTATCGCGTGCGGGTCAACCGGGTGCGGTCACGATTGCAACGAACATGGCGGGCCGCGGTACGGATATCATGTTGGGCGAAGGCGTACACGATATCGGCGGTTTGCATATTATAGGTACAGAACGTCATGAGAGCAGACGGATCGACAACCAGCTGCGCGGACGTGCGGGACGTCAAGGCGACCCGGGTTCCTCCCAATTCTATCTCTCTCTGGAGGATGAATTGATGAAGCGTTTCGGTGCGGAGAACATCATGGCGATGATGGACCGCCTTGGGATGGAAGAGGATCAACCGATCGAGAGCAAGCTGATCTCGCGTGCGGTGGAGTCTGCTCAGAAGCGCGTTGAGGGTAATAACTTCGACGTGCGGAAAGTCGTTCTACAGTATGACGACGTCATGAACCAACAGCGTGAGATCATTTATAAACAGCGCCGCGAGCTGCTGGAATCGGAAAATATCCGCGAAGTGATCGAGGGTATGATCAACGCTGTGATCGAGCGTGTCGTGAAAGCACATTGTCCGGAAGAAACGATCCCGGAAGAATGGGAATTGCAAGAGGTCGCTAATTTTGTGAATAACAACTTCCTTCAGGAAGATGCGCACATCAGCGATCAAGATATTTGGGGCAAAGAGCAAGAAGAGATTATCGAATATATCAAAGAGCTTGTAGCCAAACGCTACGATGAGCGTGAAGAAGAGATCGGTCCGGAATTCATGCGTGAATTCGAGAAGGTTGTCGCGCTGCGTGCGGTAGACTCCAAATGGATGGATCACATCGATGCGATGGATCAGCTGCGCCAAGGGATTCACCTGCGTGCTTACGGTGGTACGGATCCGCTTCGTGAGTACCAGTTCGAAGGCTTCGAGATGTTCCAAGAGATGATTGAGAACATTCGTGAGGAAGTCGCGATGTATATCATGAAGGCACATGTACAGAGCAACCTGGAGCGTCAAGCGGTAGCAGAAGGCCAAGCAGTGGATACAAAGAATGAAGCTGCAGGCAAAAAGCCAGTCGTACGCGGCGACGAGAACCGTATCGGACGCAACGACCCATGCCCATGCGGCAGCGGCAAGAAGTTCAAACAGTGCCACGGACAAGGCAGCTAAGGCGAATCGAATCCAATCGAAGATTGGTTAAGCCGCTTTTAGAGGCATAAGAGAATAAAGAGGTGTTAAGATATGCTGGAACCAGAAGTGAAACAAGACTTAAGAGAAACAGCAAAGCGACTAACCGAATTACGGGGGTCTCTTTGACTTAGATCATAAACTGGAAATGATCGGCGATCTCGAGGAGAAAATGGGAGCGCCGGACTTCTGGGACGATAACGAACGCGCCCAGAAGACGATTGCCGAGCTTAACGCGGTGAAGAGCGTTGTGGATCAATTCCAAGGCTTCTCGAACGAGTTCGAGGACCTGCAGGTCATGGTCGAGCTCGAGGAAGAGGAGAGCGATGCCGGCCTGGTGGCTGACATTGAGTCAGGCATCGCGGCGCTCAAGACCAGGCTCGAAGCCTTCGAGCTTGGCTTGCTGCTCAATCAGCCATATGACCGGCTGAATGCGATTCTGGAGCTGCATCCCGGTGCGGGCGGCACGGAGTCGCAGGACTGGGCGGAGATGCTGCTGCGCATGTACCGCCGTTGGGCGGAGAAGCGGGGCTACAAAGTCGAGGTGCTCGACTATTTGCCCGGCGATGAAGCCGGCGTGAAGAGCGTCACGCTGCAGATCACGGGCTTCAACGCCTACGGCTATTTGAAGGCGGAGAAGGGCGTGCACCGGCTCGTGCGTATTTCGCCGTTCGATGCGTCCGGCAGACGTCACACGTCCTTCGTGTCGTGCGATATCATGCCGGAAATCGAAGACGATACGGAGGTTGAGATCCGCACGGAGGATCTCAAGGTCGATACGTATCGCGCCAGCGGTGCCGGCGGTCAGCATATTAACACCACGGACTCCGCCGTACGGATTACGCATATTCCGACGGGCGTCGTGGTTAGCTGCCAGCAGGAGCGCTCGCAGATCAAGAACCGCGAGAAAGCGATGAAAATGCTGCGCTCCAAGCTCTACGAGAAGAAGATCGAAGAGCAGATGAAGCAGCTGGCGGAGATTCGCGGCGAACAGTCCGATATCGGCTGGGGCAGCCAAATCCGTTCGTATGTCTTCCATCCATACAGCATGGTCAAGGATCACCGGACCTCTGCGGAGACAGGCAATGTCGGCGCGGTCATGGACGGAGATCTGGATATGTTCATCGATGCGTTCCTGCGCCATCAGATTAAGAAGCCGGAGAACGAGGAGTAAAGCGAAGCGAAGCGAGCGGCGGTTATCGACGTGGCCGGCATTAAGCGGAATCCACTCGCTGAGCCGTGCCGCGCATAGCCAAGACTTCAGACGATCATCCTACACCTAACAGGTGTAGGTTTTTTTGTGAGAGGAGGGCCTAGGGTGTCCCGAAGCCGAAAAGAACCATGGATACGGATAGGAAGTCCAGCGCATACCGTATTGGAATATACGTTATTAATAGTAGGCTCGTTAATTATGGCGGCGAGCTTTAACTGTTTTCTGAACGCGAACCAAATTGCCACCGGAGGCGTATCGGGCATTTCGACGATCGTTCAGTATGTGGCGGGTGTGAGCCCGGCAATCACCCAGTGGGCACTCAACATACCGATTTTCCTTTTGGCCTTGTGCCTGCTCGGCGGACAATTCGGGTTGAAAGCGGCCGTAGGATCGGTCGTATTCCCGCTGTGCGTCCTTGTCACCAGCCATCTGGGTATTCCGACGCACAATCCGCTGCTAGCCGCCGTTTACGGCGGAATCGGCGTAGGGTTGGGATTGGGTATCGTTTTCCGCGGCCGCGGATCGACAGGGGGTCTAGGGTTGGCCGCACAAATTTTACATAAGTATACGGGCTTGAGTTTGGGTTTCTCGGTTGCGGTGTTCGACGGCTTGGTCATTATCAGCTCAGCGCTGGCGTTTACGCCGGAGAATGCCCTGTACGGGTTGATCGGGCTTTTCGTCACGACCAAGACGATCGATATCGTGCAGCTGGGCTTCAATTATGCCAAAGTGGCGTTTATAATTTCGGATCAGACGGAGGCGCTGCGCAAAGCGATTCTGTACGATTTGGACCGCGGCTTAACGGAATTAAACGGCTCGGGCGGATTTACCGGGGAGTCGCGGACGGTGATGATGGTCGTGGTGAAGCAGAGCGAAGTGAGCCGGCTGAAGACGCTGGTGCGGTCGGTGGATCCGCAGGCTTTTGTGATTTTGAGCGAAACGAATGAGGTGCTGGGCGAAGGGTTCAAGCGGCATGCCTAGGTGCGGCGATTGGCGTTTCTACGGCTCTCACATATTGAATCAGGCGGGGTAACCCCAAAGACCGTCAGGCCCTGAAATGCACGCCCAATGGTAGATCGTGTCTAACAATTGGAGCGCACTTCGCGGCCTGACGGTTTTTTTGATAGGGCGAGGGCTGAACTCCACAAAAAAAAGTTGCTAGTCCACTGCTCAATTTGGGATAATATAACTGTTCGTTTTCTGAACAAGCCGTCTATGCATATTATGAATGTTTTTTCGTGGAGTCCCTGAGGGAAACAGCTCTTGGGGTTTTCGTTCAAAAAGCTGTCAAACCCTTGACCGATCCTGCATCTTCTGACCTAAATCCAGCGAAAAAGGACGAAAAAAATTCATTGAATTATTATGTATATGACTGTATAATCATACATATATTTTCGGAGTAACGGGGGAATTCATATGAGTCAAGGCGTTAGAGCGGCAATTATCGGAGCTACTGGATACGGCGGCGTGGAAGTCATCCGCCTCTTGCAGGCGCATCCATTGGTGACAATCACTTCGGTCATTTCGACCTCGAATGCGGGAGCGCCATTGGCGGACCATTTTCCACATTTGCAAGAAATCGTGGTTGATATACTCGACGAATTAGACGTTAATTTGATCGCAGGCAAAGCCGACGTCGTGTTCCTGGCCACACCGGCGGGCGTCAGTGCGGAGCTTTCACCGAAACTTTTGGCTGCGGGCCTGAAGGTTATTGATATTTCCGGGGATTTGCGTTTGAAGTCCAGCAGCGATTACGAGAAATGGTATAAAAAGAAACCGGCCTCCGAGGACGTGCTGGCGAAATCGGTCTATGCGCTATCCGAAGTGTTCGGAGACGAAGTGAAAGGCAGCGATCTGGTCGCGAATCCGGGCTGTTATCCGACAGCAACGCTGCTTGGTTTGATCCCGGCTGTCAAAGCGGGCTGGATCGATCCTGCGACGATCATCATCGATGCCAAATCCGGCGTATCCGGAGCGGGTCGCGGGGTGAACCTGGGCGTGCACTACGCGGAAGTGAACGAGAATCTAAGCGCGTATAAGGTGAATAAGCACCAGCATATTCCGGAGATCGAACAGGCGCTCAGCCGTGTAGCGGGGAAACCGGTCGTTACTACGTTTACGACACACCTGGTGCCGATGACACGCGGAATTATGTCGACGATGTACGCGACGGTTCAAGGCGAGCATACGACAGCCGATTTCATCGAGCTGTATCGTCAGTTCTATGAAGGCCGGAAGTTCGTGCGGATTCGCCAAGAGGGCAAATACCCGTCTACGAAGGAAGTTGCCGGCTCCAACTACTGCGATATCGGCTTTTCCGTGGATGAACGGACAGGTCGCGTGACGATTGTGTCGGTCATCGATAATGTCGTGAAGGGCGCTGCAGGGCAGGCTATTCAGAACTTGAATTTGATGTACGGCTGGGAAGAAACAACCGGATTGCTGTTCGCGCCGGTTTATCCATAAGAAGAGGACATGTGAGGAGACGAGAATCTTGGATAAAGCTAGTTTCACGGTCGTGCCGGAGGGCACGGTAACGACGCCGAAAGGCTTTCGTGCAGGCGGTCTGCACTGCGGTTTGAAGAAGACGGAGCGCTTCGATTTGGGCGCTATCGTATGTGATGTGCCGGCGGCAGCGGCGGGCGTATACACGCTGAACGCGTTCCAGGCGGCACCGCTGCGCGTGACGCAGGAGAGCATCGCGCAAGGCGGCAAGCTGCAGGCGATGATCGTCAACAGCGGCAACGCCAATGCGTGCACAGGCCAGCAGGGCGAGGACGACGCCTATGCGATGCGTGCGGCTAGCGCGAAGGCGCTGGGCGTGGCGGAGCATCACGTGGGCGTCACAAGCACGGGCGTGATCGGCGAGCTGCTGCCGATGGGCAAGGTGCTGTCAGGCATCGAGCAGCTGCCGCAGCGCATTCAAGCGGACGGCGGGGAAGACTTCTGCCAAGCGATCCTGACGACGGATCTTGTGCAGAAGATGACATGCGTTCGTCTTACCGTCGGCGGCAAGGAGGTTCACATTGCCGGGGCAGCCAAGGGTTCGGGGATGATTCATCCGAACATGGCGACGATGCTCGGCTTCATGACGACCGACGCGCCGATCGAGAGCGAGCACCTGCAGGCGCTGCTTAGCAGGATTACGGATAACACCTTCAACATGATCACCGTTGACGGCGATACAAGCACCAACGACATGGTCGTGGTGATGGCCAGCGGTTTGGCCGGCGGCGAGACGCTGACACCGGCGCACCCGGATTGGGAAGCCTTCGCAGCAGGCTTCCAGTATGTCGGCGAGTACCTCGCCAAGGCGATCGCACGCGACGGCGAGGGCGCAACGAAGCTGATCGAGACGACAGTCATCGGCGCGGAGAGCGATGAAGCGGCGCGGAAGATCGTGAAGTCGATCATCGGTTCGAGCCTCGTGAAGTCCGCCGTATACGGCGCTGACGCGAACTGGGGCCGGATCATTGCGGCCGTCGGTTACTCGGGCCAACCAGTGAATGTGAACACGGTTGATATCCGCTTGGGCGATATCGCTGTACTGGAGCAATCGCGTCCGGTAAAGTTCGACGAGGAAGCGGCGCTGGCTTATTTGAAAACGGACACGATTCAAATACACGTGAATTTACATATGGGCGCCGGCAAGGCAACGGGCTGGGGCTGCGATTTGACATATGATTACGTACGCATCAACGCGGCTTACCGCACTTAAGAAGGGGAACGAGCGCAGTGAAGAACAATTGCTTTGTGATGAAATGCGGCGGCAGTACGCTTGCGGCGCTGCCGGCCAGTTTTTTTGAAGATATGCGTCAGCTGCAAGAAGAAGGCATTGTCACCGTGATTGTGCATGGCGGCGGGCCGGCGATTTCGGATACGCTCGGGAAGCTGGGCATCGAGTCCGGCTTCGTGAACGGACTCCGGGTAACGACGGAGCCGGTGCTCGACGTCGTGGAGATGGTGCTATCCGGCCAGATAAACAAAGAGATCGTCCGGCGCATTCAATTGACCGGTGCGGCGGCGCTCGGATTGTCCGGTGTGGATGGACATCTGATTGAAGCGAAGCCGGTGGCGAACAGCCATGAAGTCGGTCTTGTCGGCGACGTAACGAAAGTCAACGCCGAACTCATTCAGGGCGTTGTGAATATGGGCTATATTCCGGTCATCGCGCCTGTCGGTCTTGGTGCTGACGGCGGCCAGCGTTACAACATCAATGCGGATACGGCGGCCGGTGCCGTTGCGTCGCACCTAGGTGTCGAGCAGATGGTCGTCGTAACGGACGTTCCCGGCATTATGAAGACGGTGGACGGCGAAAAGCAGGTACTGCCTGTCGTGAGCGTGGCGGAGATCGAAGAGATGATCGCTAGCGGAGACATTTATGGCGGCATGATTCCGAAGGTTCGCGCAGCGATTGCTTGTATCCAAGGCAAGGTGCAGGAAGTTGTGATCGTGAACGGAGCGGAGCCGAATGTGCTGAGCAAAGTGCTGAAGGGCACGGGAATCGGAACAAGAATTGTACGATAAACACTAAGGAGGGAATGTACATGAGTGAAACGGGGAAAAGCTCGCTCTTTCCAACGTACGCCAGATATCCGATTACGCTGGTGAAAGGGGAAGGCAGCCGGCTGTGGGATGACACAGGCAAGGAATATATCGACTTGATGAGCGGGATCGCCGTAGCGAACCTTGGGCACGCGCCGAAGGAAGTCAAGGAGGAGCTTGTGCAGCAGTTGGATCAGCTGTGGCACGTAAGCAACCTTTTCCATATTCCGAATCAGGAGAAGCTTGCATCGTTGTTAACGGCGAACAGCTGTGCGGATGCCGTTTTCTTCTGCTCCACGGGAGCGGAGGCGAACGAGGCTGCGATCAAGCTGGCACGCCGTTACAATCAGAAGGTGCTGAACAACGGCCGGTACGAGATTATCACGTTCAACATGTCGTTCCATGGACGTACGCTCGCAACATTGACGGCAACGGGTCAAGATAAAGTGAAGGAAGGCTTCCTTCCGCTTCCCGAAGGCTTCGTCTATGCGCCGTACAACGATATCGAGGCTGTCCGCAGTCTTGTGAATGATAAAACATGCGCTATCATGCTGGAGATGGTCCAAGGAGAAGGCGGCGTGCTGCCGGCGGATCCGGAATTCGTGAAACAGCTCGCCGAGCTGTGCAAGCAGGAGAATCTGCTGTTGATTGCGGATGAGATTCAAACGGGTGTAGGACGCACAGGCAAGCTCTTTGCCTATGAGCATTATGGGGTTGAACCGGATATTTTCACATTGGCCAAAGGTTTGGGCGGCGGGTTCCCGATTGGGGCGATGCTCGGCAAAGCTTTCTTGGCGGAAGCGTTCAACGCGGGAAGCCACGGCTCGACATTCGGCGGTACGCCGATTGCGACGGCTGCCGGCTATGCGGCGGTGAATGCGATTCTAAGCCAGCAGCTGCCGGAGCGCGCAGCCGAAATCGGCGACTATACGATCAAGAAGCTGGAGAGCAAGCTGGCCGGCAATCCGCTCGTCGCGAAAATTCGCGGCATCGGGCTTTTGATCGGCATTGAGTGCACCCAGCCTGCAGGCGAATTCATCAGCGAAATGCATAAGCGTGGCGTACTGGTCATTCCGGCGGGGCCGAACGTGATTCGGTTAGTGCCTGCTTTGAATATACCGCAAGCGGATTTGGATCAAGGGCTTGATGTGCTGTGCGCCGTCCTCTCGGAGAAGGCAGCGACGATCAGCGCGAAGTAATGAGGAAACAGGGAGAGAGGTTGAACGAATGAACACAACTTTACAAGAAGAAGTGGCGGCCCAGTTGAAAGGTAAGGATTTCCTCGCACTGGCTGATTATACACCGGAAGAGATTGAATATTTGATTCACTATGGCATCGAGCTGAAGCGTAAGCAGAAGGCGAGAGAGCCGCATGCTGTGCTGGCTGGCAAGACGCTCGGCATGATTTTCGAGAAGTCCTCCACGCGTACGCGCGTTTCATTCGAAGTGGGGATGTACCAGCTTGGAGGGCAGGCTTTGTTCCTGAGCAAAAACGACCTGCAGCTCGGGCGCGGTGAAACGGTTTGGGATACGGCGCAAACGCTGTCCCGTTACCTCGACGGCATTATGATCCGTACCTACGAGCATCGTAAAGTCATCGACCTGGCACGCGGTTCAACGGTTCCGGTCATTAACGGTTTGACGGACTATGCCCATCCTTGCCAAGTTATGGCTGATTATCAGACCGTGCTTGAGAAAAAAGGCCGCCTGAAAGGCATCAAAGTCGCTTACATCGGGGATGGCAACAACATGGTGCATTCCTTGATGGTGGGTGCGAGCAAATTAGGGATGGACTTCGCGATCGCTTCGCCGGAAGGGTACGATCCCGATCAGGAAGTCATTCAGAATACGAAGGAAAATGCCGCACAATACGGCGGAAGCTTCCTGTTGACGCGCGATCCGCGTGAGGCGATTGAGAATGCGGATATCGTCTACACCGACGTATGGGCCAGCATGGGCTTTGAAGCCGAGCAGAAAGAGCGCGAGATCGCGTTCAAAAACTATCAAGTCAATGAGGACCTCGTGAAGTATGCCAAGTCCGATTACTTGTTCATGCATTGCCTGCCGGCACACCGCGGCGAAGAAGTGAGCGAAGGCGTCATCGACGGCTCGCATTCGATTATTTTCGACCAGGCAGAGAATCGTCTTCATGCGCAAAAGGCTATTATGGCCGCGACCATGATATAATAAATAGAACTATAGGAAACGGAGAGATTACTAGACATGGCTAAGGAAAAAATCGTACTCGCGTATTCCGGCGGGTTGGATACATCGGTTATTTTGAAATGGCTGAAGGAAACGTATGACGCCGAAATCATTGCTTTCACCGCGGATATCGGGCAAAAAGACGAGCTGGACGGTCTGGAAGAAAAAGCGCTCAAAACCGGCGCATCCAAAATCTACATCGACGATCTGCGCGATGAGTTCGCGAAGGATTTCATCAACCCGATGTTCCAAGCGGCGGCTTTGTATGAAGGGCAATACTTGCTCGGCACGAGCATTGCGCGTCCGCTGATCGCGAAGCGTATGGTCGAAATCGCGCGCGCGGAAGGCGCAACGGCGATTGCCCACGGCGCAACCGGCAAAGGAAACGACCAAGTGCGTTTCGAATTGACAGCAGCGGCGCTTGCTCCTGAGATTTCTGTTATCGCACCTTGGCGTCTGGAAGAATTCCGCGAGCAGTTCCCTGGCCGCGCTGAGATGATCGCGTATGCCGAGAAGCACGGCATTCCGGTAACGGCTTCCGCTGCCAAGCCTTATTCGACCGACCGCAACCTGCTGCACATCTCCTTCGAGAGCGGCATGCTGGAGGATCCTTGGTTCGATGCGGCAGCTGACTCCAACAAAGATATGTACGTTCTGAGCGTGGCGCCGGAAGATGCGCCGGATCAAGCGGAATACATCGAACTGGAGTTTGAGAAAGGCGACTGCGTCGCCATCAACGGCGCGAAGCTGACTCCGCTGCAAGTGATGGAAACGTTGAATGAAATCGGCGGCAAGCACGGCATTGGCCGTGTGGACATGGTGGAGAACCGTTTCGTCGGCATGAAGAGCCGCGGCGTGTACGAAACGCCGGGCGGTACGATTCTGTTCACCGCTCACCGCAAAATGGAATCCCTCACGATGGACCGCGATGTGATGCACCTTCGTGATTCCCTGATCTCGAAATATGCGAGCCTGGTATACAACGGCTTCTGGTTTGCTCCGGAGCGTCTGGCGATCCAAGCGCTTGTGACGGAAAGCCAAAGAAACGTGACCGGTACGGTTCGCTTGAAATTGTACAAAGGCAACGTCATCGGAGCCGGCGTGAAGAGCCCGGTATCCCTTTATAATCCGGATATCGCTACGATGGAAGCCGATCCGACCAAAGCTTACGATCAAGGCGATGCAACAGGCTTCATTCGCTTGAACGCGCTTCGTCTGAAAGTATCTTCCGGTGTCGAGCAGAACGCGAAGAAATAAGTTTATCATAAGCTGTGAACCGGGCTTTCCCTTGTGGAAAGCCTTTGGGCTGTAAATATAGAGAGGAGTGGGTGTGCGTGTCAAAGCTATGGGGTGGACGATTCACGAAACAAACCGACCAATTGGTCGAGGAATATACGGCATCGATTACATTTGATAAAGAACTTGCGGAAGAAGATATTCAAGGCAGCTTGGCCCATGTTACCATGTTGGGGAAATGCGGGATTCTTCCTGCTGCGGATGTCGAAACGATCAAGGACGGCCTGCTGCAGGTGCAAGGCATGATTCGCCGCGGCGAGCTGGCATACACCATTCAGAATGAAGATATTCACATGAATATCGAGAAAACGTTGATCGACCTGATCGGTCCTGTCGGCGGCAAGCTGCATACCGGCCGCAGCCGCAACGACCAAGTCGCGACGGACATGCATCTCTATTTGCGCAAACGCGTCGTGGAGTTCGTCGGACACTTGATCAAGCTGCAGGAAGCATTGATCGATCAAGCGAAGAAGAACATCGACACGATCATCCCGGGCTACACGCATCTGCAGCGTGCGCAGCCGATCTTGTTCGCGCACCACATGATGGCCTATGTCAGCATGTTCCAGCGTGACCTCGAGCGCTTGCAGGACAGCTACAAGCGCGTAGACGTTCTGCCGCTCGGCGCCGGCGCGCTCGCCGGTACGACATTCCCGATCGACCGCCATTTCGTGGCGGAGCAGCTCGGGTTCGGACGCGTGTACGAGAACTCCCTGGATGCGGTCAGCGACCGCGACTTCATCCTGGAGTTCCTCTCCAACGCGTCCATGATTATGATGCACCTGTCTCGCTTCAGCGAGGAGATGGTGCTGTGGTCTTCCACAGAGTTCGCGTTCGTTGAACTCGACGATGCGTTCTGCACCGGCAGCTCGATCATGCCGCAGAAGAAGAACCCGGACGTAGCGGAGCTCGTCCGCGGCAAAACAGGCCGCGTCTACGGCAACCTGTTCGGTCTGATGACCGTGCTGAAGTCGCTGCCGCTGGCGTACAACAAAGACATGCAGGAAGATAAGGAAGGCATGTTCGATACGGTTCGCACGCTGCAAGGCGCGCTGCAATTGTTCGCCCCTATGGTTGCGACGATGAAGGTGAACACGGACCGGATGAGACAAGCCGTTAACCAAGACTTCTCCAATGCGACGGATATCGCCGATTACCTGGTGAACAAAGGGCTGCCGTTCCGACAGGCGCATGAGGTGATCGGGAAAACGGTGCTGCATTGCATTCAGAACAAGAAATATCTGCTCGATATGAGCATCGAGGAATTCAAAACGTTCTCCGAGCTGTTCGAGTCCGATATCTATGCGGTGCTGCAGCCGGAGCAAGTGGTCAATGCGCGCAATGTTTACGGCGGTACAGCCAGCAATCAAGTATCCGAAGCGATTGTCCGCGCTGAGCAAGTGCTCGCCGAGTCCAACGCGTGGCTGCAAGAATACCTGGAGAAAAGTAAATAAAAAAAAGCCTTCAACGCCATCCGGCTGGATGGGAGTTGAAGGCTTTTTTGCTGCTTTACCGGCCGGTGACGGAGATATAGCCGGTATCGACGCGGATTTTGACTTTCTTGCTGCCGTCGCCGAGGGTGCCTTTGGCGGCATGATGATCTTCGCGGTCTACGGTTAGACCGGGCACTTCCAGATTGACGGCGCCCGTATCGGCCGCTAGATCGAAGTTGACGTTCTTAGGCACAGGATCGAGTGTCAGACGCACGCTTCCGGCATCCGACTCCAGGGAGACGGACTCGCCGATCTCGGCCATTCTGGCCGTGATGCTTCCTGTATCGGTCTTCAGCTTCGCGTCGCCCTGTCCTTCTTGAATGTGAATGCTGCCCGTATCCGTTTGGAGGTTCATCGATTTGCCTTCGTAACGATCGAGCGAAATGTTGCCGGCATCCGTACTGACCGTCAGTTTCTCGGTTTTCAGGTCATTGAGTGCGATGCCGCCCGTATCGGAATTGACGGTAATGGCTTTGTACATTTTGTCTGGCAGCGACACTTCGGTTTTCAGGCCAAAGCCGCGGCCGGCGATCCAATTCTTGAATTCGGTTATGTCGAAGCCGATATCGAAGTGATCTTTCTCCTTCGTGCAAACGTCTACGCGCCATACATTGCTGCCTTCCGTCACCGCCTCTACCGTACACTCGTTGGCGTTCTGCTCGCGCATCGTACCGGATAGGCGGACCTTGATTTCATCCCCGTTCGTCGGGACGAAAGTGATGTTGGAAATATCGTTTTGAATGATTATCGTATCAATACTAGCGGCAGATATTTTCTTCTCGATATCGACTTTGGCGATGCCGGCCTCGAGATCTAACGTCTTGAAAGAAATAGCTGAACCTACCAGACCCACGGCCAAACAGGCAAAGCCAGTCAGCAGGAAAAATTTGTATCCACGTTTCATGGCTTAGGCCCCCTTAATGAGTTTGGCGTTGAATTGGATGTACGACCAGCTGAGTTTGAAAAAGGCTTTGATCAGCCAAGTGCTGATGGTCGTCAGAATGACGCCTAAGCCGAAGCAGCTGAGCATGGCAAAGCCGATGAAACGCAGATCGTTGCCGACCGTGCCCATGAAGCTGCTCAGCATGCCGGCGATCGGGGCGACAATCAGAGCGAATCCGGATGCAAATAGTGCGATTAGCGTGGCCAAAATGCCGAACCACGGACCTACCACGAACAGCAAATTGAAGAAGCCCAGCGCGATAGATACGATAATCGCCTTGATTCCGGTCTCCTGTTTAACCGGATAGGGGTACGGAGGCTGCTGGCTATAATAGGGGTTCGGCTGCGGCGGCGTGTACGGCGGGAAGCCTGGTGCGTCCGGTGCCTGCTTGGGTGCTGGGCCCGGTTCAGGTCTTGCGTAAGCTCTGTCCAATGGAGGGAGCTTCTCCTCTGCGTTTCGGATTGGCGGCTCAGGACTGACGAAGGGCATCTCCTTAGGTCCCCTGGCCGACTGAGGCTCATGAGGCTCTTTAGGCTCCTTCGGTCCATCCCAATTCGGTACTCGCGGATAGCCGAGCGATTGGGCGACCTCGTCCTCATGCTTGCCGTTCTCAACCGCCTTCTGAAACAATTCTTCGTAAACAGACAATATATTTTGGCGCTCCTTCTCCGGAAGTCCGCGCAGTCGATAGTTTAATTCTTTGAAATAATCAACCTTACTCATCGTGCATCCTCCTTATGTGCAATCTCTATATGCTTATCTTAATAAAAAAAAGTCATAGTGACCTAGTAACTACAGTCACATGACCTTTTGATAAAAGACATATATTTGCGGCCGATCCAGTCACAAAGCTTATCGGAAGGACGGTCCTTTGACGCCGTCCTCCAGGATGGGTTGCTGTGGAGGCTCAGTCCCTCCGCCTTCCTCGGCCTTGACGTCGCCGCGGTTAGAGGCGATCAGTGTAGGAACAGCAGAGTACTGATCTTTGGAGATCAGTTCTCTGCTAACGATTGCCCCGTTCTCCTTTTTAATTCGGTACGTCTCTACCTTATAGCCTGCTTTGCCGGTAGAGATCGGCCGGGTAGCGCCAGGGGCTAAGCTCGGGTTGTGTAAATATTTGACCGGAGGTTGAATAGTTTCAACGACCTTGGAGTCGATGTCGTAAGTGACCGATGGCGACATATGCCCGTAGAGTTTAACCGTAATGTCGTGGTCCGTTGTTACGGTGCGGATTAAGAGGTAAGCGTCCGTGTTGTTGCGGAATTTGAAATTGATATAGCCGTTCGCGAATGTCGCATCTTGTCCCAATGCGATATACGAGACGGGCAGGGAATGGTTGCGCCGCTCCACGATCTGCAGCCCGCTGCGCAGCACGGCATTGTACAGCGTTGTCGAAACTTGGCAGATGCCTCCGCCGATGCCCGGAACGAGCTTGCCGTTCAAGATGACCGGCGCTTCCTTATAGCCGAATCGGCTCTCGGTCTGCGCGATGATTTTGCTGTAGTCGAACGTCTCGCCGGGGGCTAGAAGCATGTCTTGGATAGACGCGGCGGTAGAGCGGATGTTGTGGATCCGACCTTCGCCCGACACCGGGAAGGCGGTCGTGAACTCGGATATTTTGCGCTCAATTCCTTGCTTCCTTAAAGTTTCTACCGTCACCGAAGGGCTCTGTTCGTAGAGGGGAAGCGTCAGTCTGATCGGCGCAGCGTAATGGATGTAAGAGACCGAGGGGGCGATTTCCCGCAAATGCTCGCTCAGATGGACGGTGTCAACGCGAAGAACCCGGCGCTCCGGTTCATAAATCAGTTGGTCCTGTGCCGTTACGACGCGCTTGGCCGGTACGGGCTGCTGGCTATAGAGATCCTTCCAAGTTTCTTTGACGGTTCCGGCAAGCCGCGTCTCGCTAACGGACACTTCGAGCGGGACATCGGCTCGCCGAAGCTGCCAGCGCGCTTTAATCCGCTCCCAGGGGGAGGCGCGGAACAGACGGTCCAACGCTTGCTTCAAAGCCTCGTCATGATATTCAATACCTAATTGTCCAAGGGTTAGCTGGCGATTGGCGATATCCGGATAGGAGGTTTGCAGCTGTACGGGAAAGGAGGACAACAGGTTCAACCGCTCGTCGTATTGTTGTTGAAACGTGTCGTATGGCATGCCGCCGACCCGCCAGCCTGCAACGGCGAATTTCGGAGGCAGCGTGCTTTGGGAACCATACATATATAGAGCTATGCCGAGCGCGCCCAGCATTCCTGTTACGATGGATACATGGATAGCGACTTTCCGAAGGTGGAGTGGCATGTCAGCGGCTCCTTTACATACGAATTGTGAAAAGGCCTGTACTACCATATGTATGTTCCCGGGGAACGATTTATGATTAAAACCTTATAAACCTCAAATGTGTACAAATCATGTTATAATGACAGTAACCAACATGAATAATGGTACGGTTTTAGAAGGAATTTCCGCTTTTGTGTCGAATTCATAAAGGCTAACTATACAACAGAGACACTTTGGGCTCAGCCCGAAGATCCATATTTTAGGATGTGATATTGTGATCGAAATGCAGGACGTATGGAAGACGTACTCCAACGGCACGCATGCATTGAGAGGGATTAATGTAAAAGTGGACCGCAACGAGTTTGTCTATGTTGTCGGGCCATCCGGCGCTGGTAAATCGACATTTATGAAGTTGATGTATAGAGAAGAAAGACCGACGAAGGGTCAAATTTTCGTGAACGGATTTAATCTGGAGAAGTTGAAGCAGCGCAAGATTCCGTTTCTGCGCAGAAACATCGGCGTCATATTCCAGGATTATCGCTTGCTCCCGAAACTGTCAATTTTCGACAATGTGGCCTTTGCCATGGAAGTGATTGAAGCACCGAAAAAGCAGATCAAGAAGCGTACGATGGAAGTGCTAGAGCTCGTGAAATTAAAGGATAAAGCGAATTCGCTGCCGTCGCAGCTATCCGGTGGCGAGCAGCAGCGGGTAGCCATTGCCCGGGCAATAATTAACAACCCATCCGTCATAATCGCCGACGAACCGACAGGAAATCTCGACCCGGAGACGTCATGGGGGATCATGAAGCTGATGGAAGAAATTAATTTCCGCGGCACGACAATCGTTATGGCAACGCATAACAAAGAAATCGTGAACACGATGCGTAAACGAGTCATTGCAATCGAGAACGGCCTTATAGCGCGTGACCAGGTGCGGGGGGAATACGGTTATGAAGATTAGCACATTGTCCCGCCACTTGCGCGAAGGCATGCGGAATGTCGTCCGGAATGGATGGATGACGTTTGCGTCGATCTCGTCGATTGCGATTTCCTTGTTTATTTTAGGTGTTTTCGTACTCATCACATTGAACGTGAACGATATTGCAAGCCAGATTGAGGATCAAGTCGAAATTAACGTCTACCTGGAGGTCAACACGCCTCAGGACCAAATAACGGCGCTGGAAACGCAAATCCAGGGCATCATCGGTGTGAAAACAATCAAGTTCGTCTCGAAAGAAGAGGGACTTGTCTACTTGCGCGAAAAGCTTGGCGAAAGCGGCAAAGCGCTGCTGGATGGATTCGAAGGGGAGAACAACCCGCTTAACGATGCTTTCACAGTCGAAGTGGATGACCCGAGGAACGTAGCGGCGGTAGCGGATCAAATCAGTGCGCTGAATATCGGCAAAGATCCGAAACCGATTTACAAAGTGAACTACGGCAAAGGGACTGTCGAGGCGTTGTTTAAAGTGACGCAGATTGTTCGCTGGGTCGGCTTTGGCATCGTGATTTTACTGTCATTTACGGCTGTATTCCTGATTGCCAATACGATTAAAATTACGATTCTTGCCCGGCGCAAAGAAATTGCCATTATGAAAATGGTGGGTGCGACGAATTCCTTTATTCGTTGGCCGTTTTTTATAGAAGGGGCACTGCTTGGCTTCGTCGGATCACTGATTCCCGCGGCATTGATTCTGGGCGGATATTGGAAGCTGCTGCATATCAGCTCATTGAATATGAATTTGCTCATGATCGAATTAACGCCATTCCGCGAGATTGCTCCTACCATGATTGCGTTATTGCTGGGAATCGGCATCGTGATCGGCATCTGGGGCTCCCTGATTTCCGTACGTAAATTCCTCCGCGTGTAGAAGACGGCTTATTAAGCCGGCTTTGAAGCATTTTTGTGTTTTCAAAGATTCAAAGATTAATAGATGGAAGTTGAAGAGAGTCAAGTTTCTGGAACTCGTATCAGGTTTTGAAAATGAGGAGGCTACGTGCTTGAAGAAGAAGATTCTACCCTTGGTATTGACACTTGGGATTGCGGCTTCGCTAGCGGTCCCATATGCGGGTTATGCCGCATCGACAACGGAGAAGATCGATCAGCAGTTGACTCAGCTTAAAAAACAGAAGGCGGCAGCGCAGCAAAAGGCGAACGACGCCGAGAATCAAATTTCCAAAGTGCAGGACGAGAAAGATCAAGCTACGAAAGACATGAATACGTTGATTCAACAGGTCAATGAAGCCAGCAAGAAGCTGACGCAGTTGAATGAGCAAATTGACCAGGTTTCCGACACGTTAGAGGAGAACGGGAAGCAGCTGGACGAGGCTATAGCCCGGGTGGAAAGCCGCGACCAAATGCTGAAATCACGAGTGCGTCTGATGTACATGAACGGCTTCGTTTCTTATATGGATGTGGTTCTTAGCGCGACCAGCTTTTCTGACTTTTTGAATCGGATAGAAGCTTTGAAATCTATTGTAAATCAAGATAAGGTCGTGCTAGAAGCGAACAAGAAAGATAAAGAGATTGTAGCCAAGAAGAAGGAAGAAACCGAGCAGCAGTTGGAGAAGGTGAAGAAGCTATACGCCGATGCCGATGTGGTGAGAGACGAGCTGCAGGCGAAGGAAAAAGCCAAGGAAGTGAAGATCGCTTCCCTATCGAAGCAAGAGAAGGCTCTTGAGGGGATTTCCGAAGAGAACGAAAGATTGATCACACAATTAGCGAAGCAGGAAGCGGATCTTCAAGCGAAGAAACGGGCTGCGACCAAAGCCAAGTCGCCATTCACGTATGCGGGAGGCAAGCTGGGTTACCCGCTGGCCGCGCAAGCGCCGCTTACGTCGGACTTCGTGAACCGGATTAACCCGGTTACGGGCAGAAGCGAGAATCATAAAGGCATTGACTTGGGCGCTCCCAAAGGAACCGGCATTCTTGCCGCCGAGAACGGCTCCGTTATCTACGCCTCTTGGATGAACGGATACGGGAACTGCGTGATCGTCGATCACGGCAATGGATTATGGACGCTGTACGGCCATATTATGAATGATGGCATTTATGTCAAAGTCGGCGATGTCGTGAAACGTGGCGAGAAAATCGCCGGCGTAGGCTCTACGGGCCAATCGACAGGCAATCACTTGCATTTCGAAGTCAGGCTGAATGAAACTCCGACCGATCCCAAACCGTTCTTGCGATAGGACAACTTGGTTATAAAACAGGAAGGGCTTGTCATATACTACAAGCAGACGGGAAAAAGGTAGGTGAATCGCGCCTTGCAATTCAAAGGACGCACGGTCATAGTATTTGTTTTGTTAGCCATGTTCGCAAGCTCAATTGTCACGTTGACGATTGTGGACCCATCCTTTACATGGGGGCGGAGCGAGCAGCCGACGGGAAGCGCCGCCGCTGCTATAAGCTCTTCGTCGGGTCTTTCCAGCAAAGAATTAAGCAAAATTGCCACAACGTTTCAATTAATTGAAAGCAAATATTTGAAGCAACCGGATCATGAGAAGCTGGTGAACGGCGCGATCAACGGCATGCTGGAATCTCTGGAAGATCCGTTCACGGTATATATGGATCAGAAGGAAGCGCAGCAGTTCGACGAGAGCATCACATCCTCGTTCCAAGGAATCGGGGCTGAGGTTTCCTTCGAAGAAGGTAAATTCGTAATCGTATCTCCCATTAAAGGGTCGCCGGCAGAGAAAGCGGGCATTCAGGCCAAAGACGTCATTCTCTCGGTGAACGGGGAGAAGCTGGACGGCCTCACATTGAATCAAGCAGTCATGAAAATCCGCGGTCCCAAAGGGACGCAGGCGAAGCTCGACCTGCTTCGTCAAGGAGCGGGCGATCCGGTTCAGGTGATCGTCGTTCGGGATAATATCGACGTAGAAACCGTCTACGCGGAAATGCTGCAGGACCAGATCGGCAAAATTGAGATCCGCCAATTCTCCTCCAATACGGCTGTACGCTTCGCGGAAGAGCTGAAGAATCTGGAGGCCAAAGGCATGAAGGGGCTCGTCATTGACGTGCGGAATGACCCGGGCGGCCTGCTGAACGTTGTCGTCGACATCGTCAATCCTTTCGTGAAGAGCGGCAAGCCGATCGTACAGGTTGAGAACCGGGACGGGAAGCGGGAGCCGACGCCTTCGACGGGATCGGGCAAAAGCTATCCGGTGACAGTGCTGATCAACAAGGGCAGCGCAAGCGCTTCGGAGATTCTGGCCGGCGCATTCCAGGAAGCGGTCGGGAGCAAGATCGTCGGTGAAACGTCCTACGGAAAAGGCACGGTTCAAGTCACTTTCGAGAAGGAAATGGGTGACGGCAGCAACATCAAAATGACCGTCTACAAATGGTTGACGCCGAACGGCAACTGGATTCACAAGACGGGTATCCAGCCGGATATCGCGGTGGAGCAGCCGGCGTATTTCAAAGCGGCTCCGCTTTCGAAGAAAACGGTGCTGAAGCAAGATACGACGAGCGACGATGTGAAAAACCTGCAGCTGATGCTGGCGGGGTTAGGATTTAACCCTGAGCGCTCGGACGGCTACTTCAGTGAGAAAACGACCATGGCCGTGAAAGCTTTCCAACGGACGAACGGCTTGCCGATGACCGGGGAAGTCGATACGGACACGGCGAACAAGATTGAGAAGCTGCTCTTGGCGCAGATTCGCGAGCCTAAGAACGATCTTCAATTGAAGGCGGCAGTTGGTCAAATTCAGAAGCAGCTCGGTAAATAATATTGGTGAGCTGCTGGAAATTGACCGTCAGCGGCAGGAAATAAGCGGTCGCAGTCGAAATATTGTAGGAAGGATGCTTCGGCAACCTTCCTACTTTATTTTATTGAGGAGACCGAATCGTGATGGATGTTCTGATTCAACTCTTGGACAGGCTGCTGCTGGCAGCGGGGCAGTTGTTAATGAATCCTTTTTACTATATAGGCATCATCTTTATCGTACTGCATTATCGCAAGCAAATTCAGTTGGAGCGCAAGCTGTTTCATACGAAGCTGCATTCGTTGATGAATGAGACGTGGCGAACCGTGCTGTGGGGATGGATCGGCGGATTGGCCGCCTCGGTGCTCCTGTTGTTCGTCGGTGTAAGTATTGATGCCGAAGCCGTGCTGCTGCTCTGGGTCATTACGATCGTTTTGGTGATGGTGCGGGTCCGGTTCCTCTGCCTGGCTTATGCCGCGGGGATCCTGGGCGTCGCCCAAGCCGTTCTGTCCTGGCTGCCGAACGCGGCCGATTTGACGGCTTCCGTGCCGGTTCTGAAGATAGTGGCTAACGCGGACATCCCGTCTTTGCTGTTGATCGTGGCGGTCCTGCATCTCCTTGAGGGGCTGCTGACGCAGTACCAAGGGGCGCGGATGACGACACCGCTCTTCCTGGAAGGGAAGCGCGGGCAAATCATCGGCGGGCAGCAGCTGCAGGGCTTCTGGCCGGTACCGATGTTTCTGCTAGTCCCTGCTGCAGGCGGAGGTGAGCTAGGCTTGCCATGGGCAACGTTGTTCGGAGCGAATCTCGCTTCCGGCTGGACGCTGCTGGCATTTCCCGCGATGATCGGCTTCACTGAGCTGACGATATCCAAGCTTCCTCGACGGCAGGCCCGTTTCAGTGCGAACTTGTTATACTTGTACGGCTTGATCATGTTGGGGGCGGCGGTTGCTGCGCATTTCTGGCCACCGGTCCTGATCGCCGGCGCGCTGCTGAGCATGGCCCTTCACGAAGGATTGATTCGGTATAATCAATGGCTCGAAGATAAGCAGGCGCCTTTCTACGTGCATTCGCCGAGAGGGCTCATGGTGCTCTCGGTCGTGCCGAACAGTCCGGCCCAGGAGCTTGGCATCCAAGTGGGCGAGCTCATTCATAAAGTGAACGGCCACAAGGTGAGAACGAAGACCGACCTGCATCAGGCGATGGGGCTCAATTCCGCCTTCTGCAAGCTGGAGGTGTTGAACGAGCAGGGCGAGGTTCGCTTCCTGCATCGCGCGATTTTCGCGGGCGATCATCACCAGCTCGGCATCATTTTGGCGCCGGACCAGCAGGCGCTTTATTTCACGGAGCACCGGCCGGTACATCTCTTATCCTACTTGCGCGGCCGAATTACCGGATTGTTATCTAATGATTCGACCAAATCGATGTAAATAAAGAAAGAGACTGTCCCCAGCCTTTGTATGACTTACGGGCATCCTCATTTTTATGAAAAGGGAAATTGAGTGCGCTATTTGTCTAAATCTGATTCTTTTGGGTGGGAAACGGAAATACAGGCCTTTATTTGTCTGTGAACCTCTACTTATCGCCCAAAATTGACTAAATAACGCATCGTATTTCCCTTATCGCAACGGATGGCCTGCTTTTCGGGTAAATAACGCATCGTATTTCCTTACATCAAAAGGGGCTGCCCCAAGGTCAATGTTGACCTTTGGGACAGCCCCCTTTCGTTTATTTGGTGCTGCCGACCGGAGCGAGTCCGTCGCGCAAAACGATGATTTCCACGCGGCGGTTCTTGCTGCGGTTCTCTTCGCTGTCGTTCGGCACTTTGGGCATCGTATCCGCATACGCTGTTGCGATGAATTTGTTGTCGTCGAGCTTGGCCGAATCGGTGAAATAGCGCAGTACCGACAGAGAGCGGGCGAAGGAGAGTCCCCAGTTATCTCTATAGGGGGAGCCCGTTGCGAGCGGGATGTCGTCCGTATGTCCCTCGATGCTGACCTTGCTGTTCAACGTCGGGAAGAGCGAGGCCAGCTTTTGCAAAATGGGGGCGGAGGCTCCTTTCAGATCGGCTTTGCCCAAATCGAACAGGAACAGATCGTTCAAAGTGATCGCCACGCCGCGTTCCGTATCGCTGGCGGATACTAGAGCCTGCAAATTTTGATCCTGAATGTAGGCTTGTACCTGTTTCAGAAGATCTTGAAGCTCTTTCTCGCGCTTCTCTTTCTCGCTGTTTTCCGGCTTGGTTTTATCTTTCTCTTCCTTCTGATCGTCCAGGTTCCGTTTGGTGTAATCTTGGTCCTTGCTCTCAGCATCACCTTGCTTCGGGGTCATCTGTCCGTTAACGCCGTGGCCTTTCTCCAGGATGGAGTCCGCTTTCTGGAATTGCAGGTTTAATACTTGTGCAAGAACGGCATACTTTTGAACATCGACCTTACTCATGGCATACATAATGATGAAGAAAACGAGCAGAAGGGTGATTAAATCCGCATAGGTGATGAGCCATCTCTCGTGATTGACGTGCTCCTCTTTCTTCCTACTTCTCCGCGCCATAATCGGCTTCCTCCTCTACCGGTGCGGCTTTCTTGGACGATTTGTCGTGGAGGAAGGAGGTCAGCTTCTTCTTGATCAATTGCGGGTTCTCACCGGCTTGCAGGGCAAGGATGCCTTCAAGCATCAGTTCCATTTCGGCGACCATTTCTTTGCCGCGCACTTTGATTTTGTTGGCAATCGGCAAATAGATCAGATTGGCGCTCATAACGCCATATAGCGTAGCCGTGAAGGCGACTGCAATCGCAGGACCGAGGCTGGAGGGATCCTCAAGATTGCCCAGTACGTGAATCAGTCCCATGACGGTACCGATAATCCCCATCGTTGGTGCATAGCCGCCGCCGGCTTCGAAAATTTTGGACATATTATCAACCTGGCTCTCGATTGCATCCATTTCGAGCTCGAGAATTTGTCTCGTCAGTTCCGGATCCGTACCGTCCACGACCATCAGCAGACCATCCTTCAGGAAAGGATTGGTATGCTCCTGCGCGCGCTGCTCGAGAGCCAGCACACCTTCTCTTCTTGCGATGGAAGCCATATCCACAAGCTCCTCGATCGTTGCGGAGGGATCGCGTTTCACTTCCCGGAAGGCAATGCCGAGCGCCTTGGGGATCTTGGCAAGAATGGAGAGAGGGAAAGAGACGGCCACTGCGCCGAACGTTCCGCCGAACACGATTAACATCGCACTCGGAATAATCAGTGAACTGATGTGCCCGCCATCCCACATGTAACCGCCGATTAAACCGACAAGACCTAAGATTAAACCTAATACCGTTGTCAAATCCATGACTGTACCACTCCTATTTAGCATCAAAAGAATTGGGCCCTACAGGCAGCCTGTTAAAAACGGTTAAACGCGGTGAAATGACAGGCCGTAACAGATATTGCCGTTTGCATCAAAGATTTAAAAAGAGTATAATGGAAAAACCAGAACAAACATTCTTATGACGGATGTAAATGATTGCCATCATATATGCAGGAAGGTTCCATAACTTTCTTTATCGGAAACATAAAATAGAAAATGAATAGGCTAAAAGTCCGATTTATTATCAATAAGAGCAGGTGATTAGTGATGAGTGAACTTGTCAAAAGCTCAAGGAAATTCGAGCTTGTATCCGAATTTTCTCCGCAGGGCGACCAGCCTCAAGCCATTGAGGAAATCGTAAAAAGCATTCAAGCCGGCAATAAACACCAGACGCTTCTGGGAGCTACGGGCACAGGGAAAACGTTCACGGCGGCGCAGGTGATTGCGAAGCTGAATCGGCCGACCTTGATTATTGCGCATAACAAAACGTTAGCCGCACAGCTGTGCAGCGAATTCAAAGAATTTTTCCCCCACAATGCCGTCTCCTACTTCGTCAGTTACTATGATTATTACCAGCCAGAAGCCTACATCGCCTCCTCTGACACCTACATCGAGAAAGATTCCAGCATCAATGAAGAGATTGATAAGCTTCGCCACTCGGCGACAAGCTCTCTATTCGAGCGCCGTGATGTCATTATCGTCGCCAGCGTATCGTGCATTTACGGTTTGGGTTCGCCAATCGAATATGGCAACATGCTGCTGTCTTTGCGCGTAGGAATGGAGAAGTCGCGGAACGAGATTCTGCACAAACTGGTAGATATTCAATATCAGCGGAATGATCTGAACTTCGTGCGCGGGACGTTCCGTGTTCGCGGGGATGTGGTGGAAATTTTCCCGGCTTCCCATGGGGAACAAGCGGTAAGAGTTGAACTGTTCGGCGATGAAATCGAGCGGATCACCGAGATTAACGTGCTGACCGGCGAAATCATCGGCGAACGCGAGCATATCGCGATCTTCCCGGCGTCTCACTTCGTAACGCGCGAAGATACGATGAAGCGAGCGCTCGTCAACATCGAGCGTGAGCTGGAAGAGCGTCTTGCCGAGCTGAAGGAGCAAGGCAAGCTGCTGGAGGCTCAGCGCCTGGAGCAGCGGACGCGTTACGATATGGAAATGATGCAGGAAATGGGCTTCTGCTCCGGCATCGAGAACTACTCCGGACCGCTCACGTTCCGGGAGCGCGGAGCTACGCCTTATACGCTGCTGGATTATTTCCCGGACGACATGCTGTTCATGGTCGACGAGTCGCACGTGACGCTGCCGCAAATCCGCGCGATGTACAACGGGGATAGAGCGAGGAAAGAGGTGCTTGTCGAGCATGGCTTCCGCCTGCCTTCGGCGCTCGATAACCGGCCGCTGCGCTTTGAGGAATTCGAAGAGAAAGTTAACCAGATTTTATATATATCGGCCACTCCGGGACCTTACGAATTAGAGCATTGCCCGTATATGACGCAGCAAATTATTCGTCCGACGGGACTGCTCGATCCTATTATTGAAGTAAGGCCGACCAAAGGCCAGATCGATGACTTGCTTGCGGAGATCCAAGATAGGATCCGGAAGGACGAGCGCGTGCTCGTGACGACGCTGACGAAGAAGATGGCGGAAGATTTGACGGATTATTTCAAAGAAATCGGCGTTAAAGTGCGGTATTTGCATTCGGATATTAAAACATTCGAGCGGATGCAGATTTTGCGCGATTTGCGTCTCGGCACCTTTCATGTGCTGATCGGGATCAACCTGCTGAGAGAAGGGCTGGATTTGCCGGAGGTTTCGCTGGTTGCCATTCTCGACGCGGACAAAGAAGGATTCCTGCGCTCGGAGCGCTCCATGATCCAAACGATTGGCCGTGCGGCGCGTAATGCCGAAGGCCGGGTCATCATGTACGGGGACAAAATAACGGAATCCATGGACAAAGCCATTAGCGAGACGAATCGCCGCCGGAGCATTCAGGAAGCCTACAATGCGAAGATGGGCATAACGCCGCAAACGATCGCCAAGAAAGTTCGCGACGTTATTGAGGCGACGAAGGTCGCCGAGCAGAAGTCCGACTATCTGGCGGACGTGAAGGGCGCGAAGATGTCGAAGAAAGACCGCACGTCGCTTATCGAGCGTTTGGAAAGCGAAATGAAGGAAGCGGCGAAAAACTTGCAGTTCGAACGGGCGGCGCAGCTGCGTGACGCTATTATGGAAATGAAAGCTGAAGCCTAGAGGGCTTCAGCTTCACATAGGAGAGGAAGGTTACACGTGTCTAGAGATCAAATCGTCATTAAAGGAGCTAGAGCTCATAATCTGAAAAATATCGATGTTACGATCCCGCGCGATAAGTTCGTCGTTCTGACGGGCCTCAGCGGCTCGGGTAAATCGTCGCTGGCCTTTGATACGATTTATGCCGAGGGGCAGCGCAGATACGTCGAATCGCTGTCTGCTTATGCCAGACAATTCCTCGGGAACATGGATAAGCCGGACGTAGACTCCATTGACGGTCTGTCGCCGGCTATTTCCATTGATCAGAAGACGACAAGCCGCAACCCTCGGTCCACAGTGGGTACCGTAACGGAGATTTATGACTATCTGCGATTGCTGTTCGCCCGCATCGGACGTCCGCATTGTCCGACCCACGGCATTGAGATTACTTCCCAGACCGTGGAACAAATGGTCGACCGCATTATGGAATACCCGGAACGCACGAAGCTGCAAATTTTGGCACCGCTCGTTTCGGGGCGCAAAGGCGAGCATACGAAGCTGTTCACCGATGTTCAGAAGCAGGGCTTCGTCAGGGTGCGAGTTAACGGGGAGACGATGGATCTCGCCGAGAAGATTGAGCTGGATAAGAACAAGAAGCATTCGATCGACGTCGTTGTCGACCGGATTGTTATTAAAGAGGATGTTCAGACTCGTCTTGCCGATTCTTTGGAAACGGCATTGAAGCTGGCGAACGGACGAGTGATTGTCGATATTATCGACCAAGAGGAGCTCATGTTCAGTCAGAATCTCGCTTGTCCGGAATGCGGCTTCAGTGTGGAAGAGCTGGCTCCGAGAATGTTTTCCTTCAACAGCCCGTTCGGGGCTTGCCCGGAATGCGACGGACTCGGCAGCCAGATGATTGTCGATCCGGATCTGCTTGTACCGGATACGAAGCTGACGATCGAAGAGGGAGCTTTCGAAGCCTGGGCGGGAAGCACATCCAACTACTATCCGCAGTTCCTGGCTGCAGTGTGTGAACATTACGGGATTTCTCGCGATGTACCGGTGTCGGAGCTGACCAGCGAGCAGATGAAGGTTATTTTGTACGGCACAGGCGGCGAGAAGATCCGGTTCCGCTATGAGAACGACATGGGAGCCACGAAGGAAGCCCTTGTTCCGTTCGAAGGAATCATTCGCAACCTGGAACGCAGATTCAAGGATACGTTCTCTGAGGGGATTCGGGAACACATTCAGACGTACATGAGCACGAAGCCGTGTCCGAAGTGCAAAGGGCAGCGTCTGAAGCCCGAAACGCTCGCAGTAACGATTAACGGCAAGAACATCGCCCATGCGACGTCGCTCTCCATCGGAGAAGCGGAGGCTTGGTTCAACGGGCTTGATCTGAACGAGAAGGAACAGAAGATCGCCAATCTGATCCTCAGAGAAATCAGAGCAAGATTAGGTTTTCTGGTGAATGTGGGACTGGATTACTTGACCATGCACCGCTCGGCGGGAACGTTGTCAGGCGGAGAAGCGCAGCGGATTCGTCTTGCTACGCAGATCGGTTCGAGCTTGATGGGCGTGCTCTACATTTTGGATGAGCCTAGCATTGGGCTGCACCAAAGAGATAACACGCGCCTGATCCAGACGCTTGAGCATATGCGCGATCTCGGCAATACGCTCATCGTCGTGGAGCATGACGAAGACACGATGATGGCTGCCGATTACATTATCGATATCGGACCTGGAGCCGGAATTCACGGCGGCCAAGTAATTGCCCAAGGGACGCCGGCAGAGCTGATGGAGGATGACAACTCGCTTACCGGGCAGTATCTTAGCGGCAAGAAGTTTATTCCAATCCCGGCTGCGCGCCGCAAGCCCAACGGCAAATGGCTCGAAGTCAAAGGGGCCAAAGAGAATAACCTGCGCAACGTTTCGGCGAAGGTGCCGCTCGGCGTCTTTACTTGCGTGACAGGCGTATCCGGCTCAGGCAAAAGTACGTTGATTAACGAAATTTTGTTCAAAACGTTGGCTCGCGACCTGAACGGCGCCAAGGTTCGTCCTGGCGAGCACCGGGAGGTTCTCGGGCTGGAGCATGTCGATAAGGTTATCGATATCGATCAATCGCCGATCGGTCGTACACCTCGTTCGAATCCGGCCACGTATACGGGCGTATTCGACGATATTCGCGATGTCTATGCGAACACGAGCGAAGCGAAGGTCCGCGGATATAAGAAGGGGCGCTTCAGCTTTAACGTGAAGGGCGGCCGATGCGAGGCATGCCGCGGCGACGGGATTATCAAGATTGAAATGCACTTCTTGCCGGACGTTTACGTGCCGTGCGAAGTGTGCAAAGGCAAGCGCTACAACCGTGAGACGCTGGAAGTGAAATATAAAGGCAAGAGCATCTCGGAAGTGCTGGAGATGACGATTGAAGACGGCTGTGAGTTCTTCAAGAACTTGCCCCGCATTCACCGTAAGTTGACGACGCTGCTGGATGTCGGTCTGGGTTACATGACGCTGGGTCAGCCGGCAACAACGCTGTCCGGGGGCGAAGCCCAGCGCGTGAAGCTGGCGGCGGAGCTGTACCGCCGCAGCACCGGCAAGACGATCTATATTCTGGATGAGCCTACGACAGGGCTCCACATCCACGATATCGATCGTCTGCTGAAGGTGCTTCACCGCCTCGTCGAGAACGGTGAAACGGTGCTGGTCATCGAGCATAACCTCGATGTCATTAAGACGGCGGACCACCTCATCGATCTGGGCCCCGAAGGTGGCAGCCGAGGCGGGCAGATCGTCGCTTCCGGTACGCCGGAAGATGTGGTGAAGGTGGCCGGGTCTTACACCGGCCAGTATTTGAAACCGATCCTGGAACGGGATCGGGAGCGCTCGGAGAACTATGCGAAGCGGTTGGAAGTGTTGGAGGAGTCGGTCGGCTAAGCTAAGCTGAGCGATGATGGGAAGTAGACCTCACGGCGGATGTCGTGGGGTCTTTTTTTTGCTCGGCGGTTCACTCCCTAAGCGAGTGTTCCGCCAGGATGTTCATAATTCCGACTAATTTACCTTGCGTTTTGTTAATACTTAATTGGATTCGACAATTTAACCCTCTATCAAAAAATAAGTGATTAGTCCTATAATGAATATAACGAAAGCATCACGATCTTTTAGCTGACAATTCAATGATCGAGCGATATAAGCAATCAAATCTATCTACTATATGGAGGCTTATTATGAAACCGACGTTAGAGCTACAAGAGATTGTTTCTGCTTTAGGCATCGATCCCTTCCGATTTTTGGCTTGGCAGGAACAGGAGTTAGCCCTGAAAGAACAGCAGCACACACCTATAGAAGAGCAGAAGGACGCATCGTCCATGTACGGGCTGGTGGTATAGTTGGATGATGTGTACTATGAATATTTGATATGAAGAACCTGCGCGTCCGGCATGGACATGGGGGTTCTTTTCTTTTGTTACGGATAAGGATCGTGTTATAAATCAGCGGGAAGCAGGGCATTTTATACAGAAGAGGCGGATTTGCGTAATGGCCTAAGGACCAAATGGTGACAAACTTGTTACACATGCGTCGAATGACTTGCATCTAGTGTCCATTCAAGCTAACATAGAATTAAAATAGCAGGACGTGTGCCTTGCACAGAGTATTAGAAGGAGGTTTCACCATGTTATTCGCGGCAGAAGCAGCAGCAACAACAAGCACGTATACAGCCTTTGATATTTATGTTTTGATCTTCACAGTGATCATTGCACTCGGAGTTATCAGGCAAGTGGTTTCACCAAAAAGAAATTTGTTTGCATTAGGATTTGGAACCGTGGCATTGCTCGTATTCATCTTCATGGACTATGTCATGATTAGCGGCTGGTAATTCAACGCCCAAACAAGCTTCACAAGATAAAAGCCCACAGGCACGATCGGAAGATCGATAAGCCTGAGGGCTTTTTTGCAAGAGAGGGCTAAGCGGTTACCCGCTTACACCCACCACATTTCACCAAGCGGTTCTTTGATAAGAACTTGTTGGAGGTTTTGAACGGCTTTGGAGAAGCCTTCTTCAACGGACATCAAGCCGTCTTCGTGCTCGATGCTCACGACATAATCGTAACCGACCAGACGCAGAGCGGAGATGATGTCAGCCCATACTTTCATGTCATGGCCATAGCCGACGGAACGGAACTGCCATGCGCGGTCCAGCATGTTGGCGTAGGACTGCATGTCCGTCACGCCGTAGCGGTTCACGTTGTTGACATCCATGGATGTATCCTTGGCATGGAAATGGTGAATCGCGCCTGCGCGGCCGAGAATTTGCACGGCTTGAACAGGGTCGATACCCTGCCACCACATGTGGCTCGGATCCAGGTTGGCGCCGATGGCTTCGCCTGCCGCTTCGCGCAGACGGAGAAGGGTAGCCGGTGTATGTACGGAGAATCCGCCATGAAGCTCCAATCCGATTTTCACATTGCGGTCAGACGCATATTTACCGGTTTCGGTCCAGTAAGGGATGACTTTGTTCGCCCACTGCCAGTCCAAAATTTCCTGGAAATCATTCGGCCAAGGAGCAACCGGCCAGTTCGGATATTTCGCATCCTCGTGGTCGCCAGGGCAGCCGGAGAACGTGTTAACGACAGGCACCTCAAGGCGCTGAGCGAGATCGATCGTTTGTATAATGGCATCATGAAAATCTTTGGCAATCGGTTTTTGCGGGTGCAGCGGGTTACCGTGCACGCTTAGTGCACTAATTGTCAAACCGCGGGACTCTACTGCATGTTTGAATGCTTTCAATTTCCCTGCATCAGCAAGCAGCTCGCTAGGGTTGCAATGCGCGTTACCAGGGTAGCCCCCAGTTCCGATTTCAACAGCTTCTAAGCCTTTAGCCGCAACGTAATCGAGTGCTTCCTCTAAAGGTTTTCCACCGAACAGAACCATAAAAACGCCTAACTTCATTAGGTACACCTCCATAAATGGTAAACAACCACACAAATTATACCACTATCATCCTGTAAAATGAAGCAAGCCTTTATAGATCCGGAGAACGGTCTCGTAATTGGAGCTATAAATGATGACGGAGAACGTTACTAAAGCTTGGGTCACGAAACAGCGGAAATAAAAGTAAGCTTTGGACACTTTCTTTTTGTTGACGGTCGTGATTTTGAATAGATTTTCGATAGCCAGAATGATGCCGTGATACAGCCCATAAAAGAAATAGAGCCACGTAAAGCCATGCCATAGGCCGATCAAGACCATGATGAGCACGGATAAGCCGGAGGCGACCCAGCGGGACGGCGCGGTGCGGGAGAAGAACATGAAGATATGGTCCCGGAAGAAATCGCCTAACGTCGCGTGCCAGTTGCGCCAGAACTGCGTCATCGAAGGCGATAGAAACGGACGCTTGAAGTTCTCGGGCATCGTATAGCCCATCAACCGCCCGAAGCCGATCGCCATGTCCGAGTAGCCGGAGAAATCGAAGTAGATGATCGCATAGAACCAAACCAGCAGAAAAAGCGATTGATGCGTATGAAGTTCCTGCTTCAGCACTTGATCGAAAATGCCCGTCATCCACGTGACCAGCACGATTTTCTTAAATAAGCCCTGAATGATGCGTTTGACACTAGTCTCGAAGAGGGCGGCGTCAACGGTATAAGGCTTCTTGCTGTCGGCCATGAAATCGCGGAATTTGAGTATCGGTCCTGAGGTGAAGGTGGGCACGAACAGTATGTAGTTCGCATAATCGATGGCGGGCACTTGGCCTTCTTTACCGAAGAAATAAGCGAAATAATAAGCGTCGATCACTTTCAAAACGTTATAGATGAGACCTAAATATATGACCGCCTCGAACAGCGGATTGTGGAAGATGCCCATTACGAATAGTCGGACACCGAGGAACACCCCGATAATATTGGCGGCTAAAGCGAAGATGAAGAGTGCTTTACGCCATACGGCCGTTCTGCACAGCCATACGAAACCGGCATAATTGATCAAGGTGAAAGCCCCGTAGAAAACAAGCAGCTTCTGGCTGTACAGCAGCAGAAAGCAGAGGCTGAATATGATCATAAGAATACGTTTGTTATCAGCCCACTTCCTGGTGAGCATCAGAACGGCAACCATGCCTGTCATCGCGATAATTGCGTTCATTTGCATATAAAACATAAACGGTGAACTCCTCGCTTGGCATGCTTCATGCTTCTAGAATTTCTCGTAGATAAATAAGCCTTTGCCGGTGAAATAGATGAAAACCAGGTACAACATCACGAGATAGACGAGCACCTCGGCTACTTTCCTAAGGATTTTAACCATGTGTCTACCTCCTTCGTGAATAGCGGAGCGCCATCTTCCCGGTTCAAGTGAACAAGATCGTGAAAGTACTTAGGTTCGTACGTATGCATCAAATCCAGGAACGGCACGTTCGCAGCTTTCAGCTGACTGTTGACGGCTTCTTTGAGCGAAGCCATATACGGCGGATCGGCATAGCCTTTGTTCCAAGGCATCCAGATCACGCGGAGACGAAGCTGATGGTCCTGCGCATACTGAATCACCCATTGCATGGCATCGAGATTGTCTTGGAAATCTTTCAACTGCATGGCGCCGAAGCGCTTGTCGTATTCGTCCCATTTGGTCTTCAGGAAAGCGTCGTCCTTGCGGCCGGGGTACAATTCTTTGTCGATCCAGCGCGGCTCGTAGGCGAGGCTGCCCTTCAGCAACTGCCGGGCGAATTCTTCGCCGGAATCCCTGAAATAGTCGCGGTACGCATAGACATAGGGCTGGTACCAAGGCTTAAACCATTGATAAGTAGGGTCGGTTTCGAGCGCGTCCAGCATCGTATGCACATCGATGCCGACGACGAGTTCGTCGCGAATATCGTATAGACGATGCTCCAGAATACCCTGGAGGTCCGTGATTTTCCCGTAGGACAGTCCCATTTCGACGAGATGGGCGTCGGACTTGTCTTCGATATAGGCACCGGTAACGGCCGAATTACCGAAGAAAACCGGACCCGTTTGGGACCAGCCGTGGTGATAAAGCGTTTTGGTAAAATCGTTCTTGTAGAAACGGCGCGAGCTAACCATCGGATTCCACCAGGACACGAGAAGGTCGGAGATGACGATCGCTAGCAGCAGGCCGAGCACGAAGCTATTCTTTTTCAGGAAGGTGGCTGCTTTCAACGGAATCACTCATTATCTTGGATTAGGATGGGGGCCCACAGCTGACTTCCATACGGTTCAGAGGTCGGCGTGCGGGCCCGCGTAAGGTTATGGGTTGATGTAAGGCGGTATGATAAGCTCGCCCGTTAGAAGACGGCTATAGCAAGCTTACAGCGCCTTCTCCTGCCAAGCATGGTACTGCTCGCGGAAGGCCGCCGGCCATTGCTGCTCGTCCAGGCCATATTGAGCCAAGAAGGCGAACGCCCAACGCTCAATGCCGAAGCCTACACAGCCGGTAACGGCGTTGCGCTTGCCCATTTTGATATTAAACGCATTGCCGAACGTGTTGCTGTGGAAATTGACGGAGGAGCACGCGATAGACTTCTTCACGTGCGGAATCGTCAGGCGCAGTTCGTACTTCATCTCCTGATTCCGCTGGAAGGACGCTTTCACTTGGAAATCGTTCGTAAAGAACGGATCGTTGGCAATCTCCAGCATGGAATCGACGTTCCATTCGACCGCTAACTCTTTGAGATACTCGATCGACTTCAAGCGGTTTTCCTTGACGAAATCAGGCTTGCCGACGAAAATGATTTCGCGCATGGAGAAGTCCAGCAGCCGCCCGAAATCGCTGTGGTTTTTGGACTCGAAGCGATGGCACTTGGCGATAGCTGTGACGACGATGCCGTCTCCTTCGAGCGTTTCATTCTCCAAGCCCTCGTAGCAATGGTAGCAAGTGGAGGGATTCATCATGAAATTCGGTTTCACCATGTTAGGATCAAGGGCGAGCGGCTCCTCTTGCTTCCACCCGCCTGCTTCGCGGATCGATTGCGAGAAGGACTCGATGACGTCCAAATCCTCGCGCAGATGCGTAACGAAATGGATGTGCTCAGGGAACGAGGTGAAATGGTTCGTTTTGTTCAGTGTATGGCTATGAATAACCGCCGGATATTGCTCTTCCTGCATGCCATCGAAACGCTTGGCAATTTTGGTCACGAACGAGTAATCGAGGAATCTCATCAGGCTGGAGAACGGCTCGCGGAAAATGAACAGACCGGGCTCCAAGATCTTGATGGCTTTGCGCTTCACCAATTCGGCGATAATGTCGCCTTCGTACGGCGTATCCACCTTATGCTCGAACAGGATATTTTCTTTGAAGCCGAAATCGCCGTGGGAGAAACGCTCAATAAGACGCTGAACCCGTTCGGTAATGCCTTCGTTGCCTTTCGGTGAGTTGTGCGTAATCACGATATGCCCGTCCTCAAGGGCGATATCCTGAATGTGCTCATCGGCGAAGGCGGATGCGTATTTCACTTGTCCATGCTGGCTTTCGGCCAAGCCCTCCAACGAAATTCTACATGTCATCATGAGTGGGTTACCTCGCAGTCTTCTTGGAAATAAAATCGGCAATTTCGCTTACCGTGTTCAGGGAATACAGCATCAAGTCCTGGTTGGTCACTTGAATGTTGTACGTTTTCTCAATATGGGCGATCAGCGCCGTTGCGCCGATGGAGTCGATAAACCCGTAATCGAACAAATGTACGTCAACGCCAAAATCGTCGTCGTCCTCGGCAATTTCATAACGCTCGCGAATATGCTGCTCAAGCTCCGCTAGTAAGTCTACATTAGACATGTTGGAAAGCCTCCTGATTAATGGTTATTTGGTGCTGAACGATAGGGTCGTTAGATCGCCATATCGGGTAATGGTGTAGAAACGGCCGCTTGCGTCATAATCGATATCGGCATCGCCTGCCTCGAACTGGAGCTCCACTGGGCTGAACAGCTTAACCTGCTGCAGACCTGCCGCTTTCAGCTTGAGCCTGTACTTGCCGGCTTGCTTCGTCAAGGCGAATGGCACATTGGCCCGCACGATGTGCAGCCGGTCTTGGGCCGGCGCAATGGCGATCGTAGAAGGCTTGGTCAGGCCGACATAGAACCGGTTATCGATGGCCGTATATGTATCGGAATCGCTTTGGAGCGAATACAGCGCCATCTTCTCGCCTTTGTCGACGACAACCCCGAGCGTTCCGGCGTACTCGCCGGCTAAGTCAGGTACCCCGGCCGCGTTCGGCGTCAAGGTGGCATGAAAGTGCGGGCTGCCGCCGGGCAGAAGGTCTTTGAGCCTGTCCCATAAATAGGAAGCCCATGACTGGCTGATCCGCACGTCGCTGGTCATGGCGTTCAGAAACGATTTGGCCATTTGTTTCTCGGTCATAAAATTATAATCATGCTCCGTACGAAGCTTATCAAAGTAATCGGCGAATTGCGTCAAGTCCGCAATCTTGGACGGTACGGGAAAATGGTACTCGATGTGCTCGAAATAATCAATCGGCATATCCAGCTTGACCATCGACTGGAATACGTCGGTCGTCGCATAATCGCCTGTCCGCAGCACGGGTGTCGGCGTATGAATCAGCATGGTGCGCTCCGTGCTGCCTTGACCGTCCTGCAGCAGGAACGGCAGCGACCAGACCGACTCCGGACGGGAAATGACGGGCGATTCGGACGGCAGGAAGCCGAAATTGTACCATACGCCGTCTTGCTCCTCATTACGCAGCGTCTGCGTCTGATCTTCGTTATTTACGCGCCAGGTATGCTGATTCGTGCCGGGACTCCGCCAAGGAATGCCCAGCTTATCGAAGGCCTTCTTGTGGAGAGCCAGCTCGGTCCGCTCTTGTTCGGCGCTTTTGTAATTGTGCACGAAGACATGCGGATCAAGATCCAAGTGATTCTCTCGCGCGTACTGGATGAATTGCTTTAACTCCGCTTGATACGGAAATTGCGGATCGTCGATGGCGACGGGCGATCCGAATTCGATGCCGCCGACAATCAAATCGTCTTGGCCGTCGTGATTGAGATCCAGCCATAGCGGCACGGCGTTATGACCGGCCACCAAGGCACGGCTGCCGACTTGGTTCAAGGTTGTGCCTTCCAGGGGACCCGTATTCGTCCAGGCGCCGTTTGCGCTCTGGACGTACACCTGCAGGTCCCCGTCGGCGCTGCCGACGACGAGATCGAGCCGTCCGTCGCCGTTCATGTCGCGGGCGGCCGGCGCGGCGTAGGCGTTGGTCAGCGTCAAGATCACGCTGCCCGCATCCAGATCAAGGGCCGCTGCGCTGCGGCCCTTGTAGAGCCACACTCGTCCGTCGGCTCCGCCCAGGACGAGGTCGAGCTTGCCGTCGCCGTCGATATCGGCGACAGCCGGCGCTGCAGGCCCTCCGGCCAGCTGCAGCGCCTTCCCGCCCGCGCGCACGGCCGCGGGCTTCGCGAACCTGCCGCCGGCCGTCTGCGGCAGCGCCAGCACGGCGCCGGACTCGTCGGAGACGACGAGGTCCGGGCGCCCGTCCCCGTTCACGTCTGCGGCGTGAACGGCGGTGTAAGGCTTCAGCTGGAGCGGCTCGCCGGATTCCAGCTGAAGCTTCGCCGGCGCCCCGAACGTATCGGGCGGCGCCAAGCCTTCAGGCAGCGGCTCGCTTGCGTACGCCGCCGCCTGCGGTCCTTGATTCGTGTAGACGTACACGAATCCGTCGGCGCTGCCGACCAGCAGATCCATGCGGCCGTCGCCGTTCATGTCCGCGGCGGCCGGGTACGCGCGGTAAGGCAGCTCGATTGCGCTGGAGAGATCGCGATATTGCGGGAACAGCGCCTGCCGCAGCGGCTTGCCGTCAGCCATCACGTGCAGTCCGCTCGCGTAGCCCGAGCCTGGCAGCTCGCCGATGAACGCCGGCTGCGCGCTCGTTCCGGTGTTGAGCTGCACCGTCACGCTCTCGCGCCACTGCCCCCAGTAGAAGGCGTTGCGCACCAGCGTAAAGGACGGGATTTCCTTATATTTCTTCAGCTCTTCCGCCCATGCGATGCCATCCTTCTGCCCGATGGCGGGCATCGCCTCGAAATGGTTCTGGAAGGCCATTGCCGGCCTGCCGTAAGGGCCGAGAATTTTGCGGACGCTGTAGCCGAGCGTCTCTTTGGTCACATAAGCAAGGAGCTCGCTGCGGTACTGCATGTTCGCCGCGGCAAATTCAAAGTTGAAATAGGGTCCCAGCGGCAGCGCTCTTTTATTGAAATAAGTCGTTCCCGGCGTCTGTTTGGCGCCTGCATCGTAGGCTGCGGCCCACTGGGCGAAGCCTAGACTGGCATCCATGCCGCTCTGCATATCGAAACCGGTAGAAAAGTAACGATTCGGCAAAAAGTTGCTGGAAATGAGCACGGCCCCTTTCCCTACACGGTTATGCAAGGAAAGTGCAACCGGTTGGCCGGACACGTTCATGGCTACGATCGTTTGTCCTGAGGACGGAACGAAGCCATACCCCATGTGAAAGCCCGGAAGCTCCGCGGCGGTGTGATGCTTGAAGTAGCTTTCTGTAAATAATTGAAACGTTTGCTGCAAGCTTTGCAGATTAACAGGCACTTGAGGATAGCTGAAGCTCTGGGTAACCGCGGCTGTCTGCGGCGCTCCCAAGCCGGTCAAGCTGGACAAGGGCATCTTCTGCAAGTCGACGATCTCGGCGGCGCCTAAAAAGTCTAGCGGCAGCAACTTCGCGAAGCCGTTCTCTGCGAGCAAATGCCCGCCTTCCTGGACATAGCGGATGAGTTGGGGAGCCAGCTCGTTCCAAGCGGCATCCTGTGCAAGGGCGGGGTCCAAATAAATGGCGTCGTAAGCGCGAAGCCGTCTGGCAGATAGACCGGCCAAAGGCTGTTTATCGACGGATACGCCGGCTTGCAGTGTTTGCTGGAAATTACCGTAAGCCGCTGTATCGTAAGATTCGCCGCCGGTTGCATAAAGAAGCTTGGTTTCCTCTATTTTTGGCAAAAATAGAAGTAGGCCGATTACGGCAAGGAGACCGAGGCCTAATCCGAGCACAATTTTTAACATGCGAATTTTCGACAAAACCAAAAGGATCCCTCGATTGCTATAAAGGTCACTATCCTTGACATTATAGCATTCATGGGTAAGTTTGTTAACTTTTATAGGGCGGCCCGGCGGACAGGTAACGTTTGGAAATGACGCGGAGCATGTCGGATCGTGGCTTTGTTTGGCATTGTTCGGCCCTAGCATCCTGCCTATCGTTTCTGTTACACTAAAGAGACAATGACAAACAACTTGAAATTGTGAGATTGTCTCCTAGGGGAAGACTATGCGTGTTTCCTGAGAGTCGATTTAAATATGAGAGTTTGATTGAAAGGATTTGCTGCCATGCGTACGATACGCAGAGAAGATATAGAATTGTTGGCCCCTGCGGGGGATTGGGATTGTTTGCGAGCGGCTGTTGCCAATGGTGCGGATGCCGTGTTTTTTGGCGTGGAGAAATTCAATGCCAGAGCGCGCGCGCATAATTTCACGATGGCGGAGCTGCCGGATATTATGTCGTTCCTTCATCTATATGGGGTGAAAGGGTTCCTGACCTTTAACATCCTTGTATTCGAGGAAGAGTTGAGTGAGGCCAAGCAGCTGATTGAGGCTTGCGTCGATGCGGGTGTGGATGCGGTGATCGTGCAGGATTTGGGTCTTGTCAAAATGATTCGTGAAATCTCTCCGGATTTCCCGATTCACGGCTCGACGCAAATGACGATTACTTCGCCGGAAGCCGTTGAGTTCACGAAGCCGTTCGATATCGAGCGGGTGGTCTTAGGGCGTGAAAATAATTTGAAACAAATCAAACAAATTGGCGATCAGGCGAAGCTGCCGATGGAAGTATTCGTGCATGGGGCGCTCTGCGTTTCCTATTCGGGCCAATGTTTGACTTCCGAGATGTGGGGCGGGCGCTCCGCGAACCGCGGGGAGTGCGCGCAGGCGTGCCGCTTGCCTTACGATTTGATGATCGACGGCGTACAGAAGCCGATGGGCGATGTGGCGTACTTGCTGTCGCCGAAGGATTTGGCGGCGCTGGAGCTCGTGCCCGAGCTGATTGAAGCGGGCGTCTGCTCGTTCAAAATTGAAGGGCGTCTTAAAACCCCTGAATATGTAGCGAATGTCGTGAGCAAATACCGCCGCGCGATCGACCGTTATTTCGACGGTCAGGATGTGCGTCCTTCGACGGAAGAACTGCGGGAGCTGCAGCAAAGCTTCTCGCGGGGCTTTACGGTCGGGTTCCTCAATGGAACGAACAACAAACAGCTCGTCGACGGCACGTTTCCGAAGAGCCGCGGGGTGTTCGTGGGCCGCATCAAGCAGATTTTACGCGATGGCGTAATCTGCGAGTTAGAGGCTCCGATTAAGCGCGGAGACGGCCTTGTGTTCGATGCAGGGGATCCGACGAAGAAGGAAGAGGGCGGACGTATATACGATTTGCGCCGCAAAGGCGAGAAGCTGGAAGGCGAAGCCGAGGGCGGCATCATTGAGATCGTCATGGGCCGCAACGATGTCGAGCTCAGCCGTCTGCATGTCGGAGACCGCATCTGGAAGACGAACGATCCGCATTTGGACAAACGGCTGCGCCAGACGTTCGAGACCGACAAGCCGTACCGGACGTTCCCGGTCAGCGTGAAGGTGACCGGCAAGGAAGGCGAGCCGCTCAGAAGCTGGTGGACGGACGTGCAGGGCGGGCATACGGTCTTCGTCCAATCCGAGCTGCCGCTCGTTCGCGCCGAGAAAAGACCGATGGACGAACAGCTCTTTGCGGACCAGTTCGGCCGCCTTGGCGGCACGATCTACGCGCTGGACGCGCTGGACGTGCAGTTGGAAGGCGAGCTGATCGTACCGATGCGCGAGCTGAATGCGATGCGCCGCAGCGCGGTGGAGCTGATGGAAGACGAGCGCCAGAAGCCTCGGGCATACATCAAGCGCGAGGTCGGCGTATACGATGACGTGCCGGTGACTGCCGCGGAGCAGCCTGAGCTATCCCAGGCCGAACGCAGCGCGGTGAAGCTGACCGCGCTGTGCCGCAACCTTGATCAGGTGAAGGCCGTGCTGGAGACGGACGATGTCCAACTGATTTATGCGGATTTCGAATTCATTAAGCAATTCCCTGCGGCGGTTGAAGCCGTTCATGCGGCAGGACGCCAGATTGCTCTGGTGACGCCGAGAATTCATATGCCGGGGGAAACGGGCTATTTCAACCATATATTGAAGCTGAAGCCGGATGCGGTGCTGATTCGGAATACGGGCGCAGCCTACTTCTTCCTGAAGCATCGGCTGGAGCATCCGAACGAGCATCAGCCTGTATTGATCGGGGATTTCTCCTTGAACGTGGCGAATCACAAAACGGCCGCACTTTTCCTGGAAGCGGGGCTGTCTACGGTGACGCCGTCCTACGATTTGAACATTCAACAGATGGTCGATCTGCTTCGCCGCGCGGAAACGTCCAAGCTGGAAGTCGTGATTCATCAGCATATGCCGATGTTCCACACGGAGCACTGCGTATACTGCACGTTCCTGAGCGAAGGCACGGATTATACGAATTGCGGCCGCCCTTGCGAGGAACACCGCGTTTCGCTGCAAGACCGCGTAGGGATGTCGCATCCCGTGCGGGTCGACGAAGGCTGCCGCAACACGGTTTATAATGCGGTCGATCAGTCGGGCGCGGAGTATTTGAACCATTTCATGGATCTCGGTATCCGCTCCTTCCGCGTGGAATTCCTTGAAGAGACGCCGGATAAGGTGCACGAAATTTTAGGCTTGTACCGCCGGGCGATTAACGGGGAGATCAGCGGCACACAAGTATGGCGCTCCTTGAAGGCCACGAATCAGTTGGGCGTTACCCGCGGCCAGCTGGTGAAATAAGGATGGTGAAGAACCATAGACACTTGTTGTCTATGGTTTTTTTTGTGCCAATGGGCGGCTCGGATCGGCCCTAGCCGCTAACGGACATGGCGGCCCTTATTTGATGAAAATGGGTGATCTCTGTAATGTTAACGGACACCGGCGCGGTTATTTGCCAATAAGAGGCTGATTTACTCTGAAATCATCAGATAAGGTCACGGGTGTCCGTTAGCTGTGAAATGCTAGACTTTTTGCGAGCATAACGACTGCAGTGTCCGTTAGATCTACAGTCGGTCTCCGGCACCTGTTGGTTCCTTTGTGTTGATCGCGCTTTTATTTCGTTCACAATTTGGACACAATTTTTTAATGTTTTTTTCAGATTGGCTTAAGGTTGGTTTATTGTTCCACGCGTATAGTGATGATGGTTACTAAGAACGCAAAAGTATGAATGGGGGATCATTGGATGCTTGAGGTCAAACAAGTCAGCAAGCTGTACGAAAATGATCGCGGCGTACATAACATCGACTTCTCGATGCAGCGCGGCGAAATCGTCGGCTTCCTAGGGCCCAACGGTGCTGGCAAAACAACGACAATGCGCATGATCACGGGTTATTTGAATCCGACGCACGGCCAAATCTTGATAGATGGCCACTCCATGGCGGACAACCCGAAGAAAGCGCGCCGCAAGATCGGCTACTTACCCGAAACACCGCCGCTCTATCCGGAGATGACGGTGCAATCTTACCTGCGCTTTATTGCGAATCTGCGCGATGTCCCGGCGAGAGAGCAGAAGCTGCGCGTCGGCGAAGCGATCGACAAGCTCGGCCTGCAAGGGCGCGAGAAGCAGATCATCCGCTCCCTCTCGAAGGGCTACAAGCAGCGCTTGGGCCTTGCGCAAGCGATTCTGCACAAACCGGATCTGCTCGTTCTGGACGAGCCTACGTCAGGTCTCGATCCGAAGCAGATCATCGAAATTCGCCAGCTGATCCATGAGCTGGGCGAGAACCATACCGTGCTGCTGAGCACGCATATTCTTCCGGAAATTAACGCGATCTGCAACCGCGTTCTAATTATTAACCAGGGCCGCGTCGTGCTCGACGAGCGTCCTGAGCATCTCGGCCGCACGATGGGCGAGACGTTCGAGGTGTCGCTCGAGGTCAAAGGGCCTCGCGAGCGGATTATTACCGAGCTGAGCAGCCTGGAGACGGTCGCCGCCGTCAAGGAGCTCGACGCTCCGGCAGCTGCCGATGCGGTGGAAGCTTCGGCCGGCGATGCCGCGTCTGATGAGAAAGACACAGGCTCCGTGAAGCTGCTCGTGACTTCAGCGGACCGCTCTGATATCCGGGAGGATCTGTTCTTCCGCTTGGCCGGCGCCGGTTACCCGATTCTCGAGATGAAGCGGGAGAGCCTCAGCCTTGAGGAGATATTCCTCAAGCTGACGACGGACGAGCCTGGTGAAGAAGGCGCCGCAGCGCAAGAGGAGGGCGATACCGATGCGTAAAATTTGGGCGATTTGTTCCAAAGAGCTGCAAATGTATTTCTTCTCGCCGGTTGCGTACGTAGCCTTCGCATTCTATGTGCTGCTGTCGAGCTTCTTCTTTTATGTCAACTTCGTTGCCGGACAGCCGCCGATTGTCGATGCGCGTTCCGTTGTCGGCAATACGTCGTTCGTGTATCTGTTCATCATTCCTCTGCTGACCATGCGTCTGGTTGCAGATGAATTCCGTCAAGGGACGGACGAGCTGCTGTTGACGTCGCCTGCCGGTATCGGCCAAATCGTAATCGGTAAATATTTATCGGCTTTCATCGTGCAAGTGGGGCTTGTGGCGATCTCCTTGATCTATCCGCTCATCATGTCCGCGTTCGGCGAGATGGATAAGCCTGTTCTGTGGCTGTCCTATTTGAGCATGTTTCTGATCGGCTGCGCGATGATGGCGATCGGGCTGTTCGCGTCAAGCTTGTCCAACAACCAGATGGTTGCCGGTATTACCGGATTCGTCATTTTGCTCTTGCTGTGGCTATTGGATTGGGTCGGCGCAAGCATGACCGGCAAGCTGAAGGATTATGTCGGTCAATTCTCATTGACCAGCCATTTGTCCAATCTGCAGAAGGGCGTTCTGCACGGGGGCGACATCCTTTTCTATGTCACGTTGACGGCGTTGTTCCTCGTGCTTAGCATACAAGTTCTAGAAAGAAAGCGTTGGAGGTGAGCGGGATGAACAAGTGGATACGGGGAACGAATGCGACAGTTTTATCCATCGCGGTGATCGGTATTTTCATCATTCTGACCATTTTCCTTCACTCGCTGAAAGGCTTTCAGGTCGATTTGACGAAAAACAAGAACTTCACGCTTTCGGAGCAGACGGTCAATACGCTCAAAAATTTAAATCAAGACATTCATGTCATTGCCTTCACGAACAGTGGGGATAACAATGAATTCGTGACGCGCCAAGTGACGGATATGATTCAAGAGTATAAGAAGGAAAGCTCCAAAATTACGTACGACGAGTACGATATGCTGAAACAGCCTTCGATGGCCAAGCAGTATGGCGTCGATCAAGGCGGTACGCTTGTTTTCGAATTGGGAACGAAGAAGCAGAACGTGAACTTCTATGAGCTTTTCGTTGGCCAACAGGACGGTTCGTACACGTTCTCCGGCGAAGAGAAGTTTACACAGGCTATTACGAGCTTAACCTCTACGGAGAAACATACGGTTTATGTGCTATCCGGACACCAGGAATATCCGCTTAGCGCGATGACGGTTCTGAGAAGCTCGCTGGAGGCCGCCAACTACACGGTGAAGGACCTTAATCTGTATGTAGCCGGCAAAATTCCGGACGATGCCGAGATGCTCATGCTGCTCGGACCGCAGAACGACCTGAACGACAAAGAAGCGGAGCTCATTCAGGCGTACCTGAAGGACAAAGGCAAGATCTACATGGCGCTAGGCTTCAACAAGGATATGGCGACCAAGTGGAAAAATATCGATGCCATCATGAAAACCTACGGTATCCAGGATCAGCACGCGATTGCCATCGAGCCGAAGCAAACTTCGCTCTATGATCCGTTGACGATTATTCCGGACTACGGTTTCCATGACATTACCAATAAGCTGTCCGACAACAATCTGGTGACGATGCTGTCGCTTGCGGTAACGCTGAATGCCGATCAAAGCGCGCCGGATTTCACCCAATCGCTGCTGCTTAAAACGACCGACAAAGCGTATGGCGAAACGGACATCAACTTGTTGGCGCAGTCCAAGACCAAGCAGGATGACACGGATGTCAAAGGTCCATTGAATTTGGGCTACGCCATTGCGAACAAGGACAACAAGCCGAAGGCGGTTATTCTCGGCGGATCGACGTTCGTGCTGGATCAAGATATTCAAAATCAAGGCAACAAGGATTTCGCCATGAACAGTATCGGCTGGCTCCAGGAGCAGAAGGATCAGATTACGATTCGTCCGCGCCAAGGGGACGCGTTCCAGCAGGCGATGATTACACCTAGCCAAGCCAATACGATTTTCCTCGTAACTATCGTGTTCTTGCCGCTTCTGTTCCTGATCATCGGCGGTTTGATCTGGTGGAGGAGGAGAAGAGGATGAAACGGTTTATTCCGACGATTCTGTTAGTCGTTATTTGTATCGGCGGTTTCTGGTACGCTTCGAGCAAAAACTTCTTTCAAGAGAAACAAGAAGAACCGAAATCTCTTCTCACGCTGAAGCAAGAAGATGTGCAGTCCCTGTCGCTTAAGACCGAAGCGCAGGAGATCGAGTTAAGCCGTACGGACAGCGGTTGGGAGATGAAGAAGCCGGCTGCTGTCCCGATGAATACAAATCAAGTCGATTCGTGGCTGGACATGCTGGGTCTGGTCCAATCGACCAAAGTGGTCGAAGAGTCTGCCGGCAACCTGGCCAATTACGGCTTGGATAAGCCCCTTGAAACGTACCGGGTCACGCTGAAGGACGGCTCCAAGAAAGGGATTTCGGTAGGAACGGCGCTGCCGATCGAAGGCTTCTCCTACGTTCAGGTGGAGGGATCTCCCGCCGTCTACCAGGTCAGCGATCAATCGCTGTCTTCCTTGAATAAAACGCCGGTCGATTTCGCCGATACGAGTCCGGTCAAATTTGAAAGCGACAAGGTGCAGGCCGTGAAGGTCACCTGGAAGGGCCAAACCTGGACGCTGACGAAGACGGACAAGGACAAGGTTACTGCGGAAGCGAATTGGAAGCTTGGCGATAAGGAGCTGAAGGGCTCGGAAGCAAGTCCTTTGCTCGATGAACTGATCTTCCTGCATAGCACGGAGCTCCCGCAGCCGGCGGCGCAGCAGCCTGCCGCAGGCGGCGAGCTGAAGGTCGAGCTGACGCTGACGGCCGACGGCAAAGACGTGACGGAAGTTTACGAAGGCAAGCTGAGTCAAGACCAAGTCTGGGTGGCCAAACAGGGCGGGACATGGTCCTACCAGCTGCCTGCGGCAGACATACAGAACATAGCGGATGCCTATGCCGGCAAGACGGCGCAGCCTGCGTCCTAATCGAACAACCCCCTGCAGCTATGCTGCCCGGGGTTGTTTTTTTGCTTCTCTCGGCTAAGCGACACAGGAGGGAAGCCTGCCGAGAAGCTGCCTCATAGCATCTAACGGACACAGCGGCTGTTAAACGCGTGATCATCGGCACAATTCGAATCTAACGGACTGTGAAGTCCCTATTTCCCCGTTCTAGGGTAAAGCTCCCTCTGGTATGGGGAAATAGCAGCACTGGTGTCCGTTAGAATCTCAAATCGGCCCGGGTAGGCCGAATAAGGTCTGCTGTGTCCGTTAGCCGGAGCGGAGCTCCGTTGCCGGCCTGTATGCTGCCCGTTAGCAATGAATGCAACGCTGTTCGCAAGGATACCGTTCAATGTGTCCGATTTGCTAGGCGAGGGTGTCTAAAGAGCTGCGGCACCCGCCTATTAGGTTTTTTTTACCAAATGGAAATAAAACGTAATATTTTGGGAACCCTACTTAGCAAGGAATGGAAAGGAGGTAACATTCACATGTACAACAATCAAGGAAACCAAACCATTACCGGCAAAGAGCTCTCGTACCTTGCGGATACGCTGAAAAACGAGGAATTGTTAGCAAAGCTTTGCGTTCAGGGGGCTGCGAATTGCCAAAGCCAATCTTTGAAGCAAACTTTGTCTCAGCTGTCCCAGGAGCGGCTGCAGAATATCAGTACGCTGATTAACACGATGCAGCAGCAGTCTGGCATGACCCACTAATAGACAACCAGAGGAGGTGCTAATAGCATGTATCAATCCAACTCGTACCAACAACAGCAGCAACAGCAACAGCAAGTCCACCTGCAAGAGCAGGATTTCGCTAACTTCGTTCTCTCCGAGCTGAAACGCAGTGCAAGAGAATACACGACAGCAGCGCTAGAAGCGGTTAACCCGCAAATTCGCCAAACCTTCCAAACGTTATTGCAAAAAACATTGAACGATCAAGCCGCCGTATTCCAGGAGCTGCAAAAGCTTGGCGCATATGAGGTCCAACCTGCGGATCAGCAGCAAATCCAGCAAGAGCTGCAGAAGCAAAGCCAGGCCGCATCCAAGCTGCAATCTTTTGTTCAGCAGAGCTTGAGCAATAACACAATGATGGGTTATCAACAGCAACAACAGCAACAACAAGAATCCGTTGGGATTTCTCAAACCCCGGCCTATACGCAACATCAGCAGCCGCAGAGCCAGCATCAGAACCAGATGGCAGCCTTGTATCAAGCCCCTATCCAACCGGCGATTACAGCGTCGCAATATCCGAACGCCGTATATAACAACCAAGGGCAAGGTTATGCATCCGCTAATCAGCAACAAGGCTACGGCTCCGTTCAAGGGCAGAACACGATGCAAGAGCATCAAGGCTACGGCCAATCGAGCTACGGGCACACTCCAAGCTACGCGACCTCGACCGGCCTCGGAGCTGCAGATCAAGCCGGCATGATCGGCAAATCAGCCAATCCAAGCATCGCTTCCCGCCAATCCTCGCATGTGACTGGGGAAAGCTCCTATATAAACAAACAGCATGAGGGCAGTAAGTATAGCTTCTAGCTCCTGTTACGCTCCCTTATCGCCTCTAACGTTCGCAGCCTGCTGCGGGCGTTTTTCTTTTCTTTCCGTAAATTTGTCCATCTTTTCTCAGAATGATGGTATGGAACCTGCTTGTCACACATATATAAGAGACAAGGATGTCCAATCTCATGGGAAAAGGGTGTAGCTACGATATGAAAAAAACATGGATTTACGGCGCAGCCGCTTTAATGGTGCTGGGAGCAGTGACAACCGCATGCGGTTCCAAAGAGGAGGTTGTGAGCACGACGGGAGCGGGTCCCAAGGTGGCGACGACGGTGACAGGCAGCCAGGCGGAGAGCAGTGTGAAAACGATCGCAGCGGGGGCCAAGCCCTCCATTGATGCGCAAGTTGCCAAGGTGGACGGTAGAAATGTGACGATCACCTACCAGACGTCGAACTTCCAATTGTCCGATCAGTCGATGGACAAAGCCAATGTACAAGGTCAAGGGCATCTGCACTTGTATGTGGACGGGAAGCAGAAAGCGATGATCGGCAAAACAGGGCCTCTTACGCTTAACAATCTGGCGACAGGCAAGCATGAAATCCGGCTCGAGCTGCAGCAGAACGATCACAAAGCATTGAATGTCGAGAAGATTCTTAACGTCGAAGTGAAGTAATAGGAACGTTTGTGCGTATTCGTGCGGAAAACTGGCTTGTGTGAAGATCCGGCGACACTGCACGCATATTCTGTGAAAAGACGGGCTAAATGCCCGTCTTTTGTCATTTGACACACCCGTATAGGTAGCATAGACTGTTGATAGTATGGCAGGATTGCCGCCTAATCGGAGGGAAACAATTGATCGTCGATATACGTAAGTGGAAGCATGTCTTTAAGCTGGACCCGGATCGGGAACTAACCGATGAGGCGCTGGAACGCGTCTGCCAATCGGGCACGGATGCCGTGATAGTCGGCGGGTCAACGGGGGTTACATTCGATAACACCGTGGAGCTGCTGGCGCGGATTCGTCAATATGAGGTGCCATGTGTGCTGGAAATTTCCAACCAGGAGGCGATTGTGCCGGGCTTTGACCTCTTCTTCATTCCGGTAGTGCTCAATAGTGAGGATCCGGACTGGATTGTCGGCCAGCATCATGCGGCGTTGAAGGAGTACGGTTCCATGCTGAACTGGGATGAAATTATAACGGAGGGCTACATCATTCTGAATGGTGAAGCTGCGGCCGCCCGGCTGACCAAAGCCCGCGCCGACTTGGACGCCAGAGATGTTGCGGCATACGCGCGCATGGCGGACAAGCTTTTTAACATGCCTATTGTGTATTTGGAATATAGCGGTTCGTTCGGCGACCTGGAGCTTGTGCGGCGGACAGGACAGGTGCTTGAGAATGCCCGGTTATTTTACGGGGGCGGCATCGACAGCCTGGAGAAGGCGCAGCAAGCGGCGGAAGCGGCCGATACGATCGTCGTTGGCAACATTATCTATAGCGATCTGGAGCAGGCGCTTCAGACGGTGAACGTGAAATTCGATAGAACAGGAAGGTAACTTATGAACGAGACAGTCAATATTTTAGATGCGATAAAAAGGTTGAACCCTCAGCAGCGCAAAGCGGTCGAAGCGGTTGACGGGCCGCTTTTGATCATGGCGGGAGCGGGCAGCGGGAAGACCCGCGTGCTTACGCACCGGATCGCTTATCTGATCGGCACGCACAAAGCGGCGCCATGGAACATCCTGGCGCTGACGTTTACGAATAAAGCGGCCCGTGAGATGCAGGAGCGTGTGGGCAGGCTGGTCGGCGGAAGCGGGAACGACATCTGGGTGTCCACGTTTCACTCGATGTGCGTCCGTATGCTGCGCAGAGACATCTCGCGTATTGGCTTTACCTCGAACTTTACAATTCTGGATTCCGGCGACCAATTATCGGTCATTAAAGCCTGCTGCAAAGAACTGAACATCGATACGAAGAAGTTTGAACCCAAAACCTTTCAAGCGGCCATTTCTACAGCCAAAAACGAACTCATCTCTCCTAAACAATTCGAAGATAAAATCGGCGATTACTTTGACGGGCTGACCTCTAAAATATATACGCTGTACCAGAAAAAACTGCGAAGCAACAATTCCCTTGACTTTGATGACCTGATTATGGCAACCATTCAATTGTTCAAGGAAGTGCCCGAGGTTCTGGATTATTATCAAAATAAATTCCAATATATCCATGTAGACGAGTATCAGGATACGAATAGGGCGCAGTATATGCTCTGCCAGATGATTGCCGCCAAACACAAGCGCATCTGCGTTGTTGGGGACAGCGATCAGTCCATTTACCGTTGGCGCGGGGCCGATATTACGAATATCCTCAACTTCGAGCAGGACTACCCGGATGCCACCTCGATTCTGTTGGAACAAAATTACCGCTCGACCTCGAATATTTTGCAGGCGGCGAATAAGGTCATTGCCAACAATACGGGCCGTAAGCCCAAAAATTTGTGGACGGACAAAGAGGGCGGCGTAGGCATCAAGCTGTTCCAAGCGGATTCCGAGCATGAAGAAGGCTATTTCGTGACAAGCGAAATCAACAAAAACAAAGCGAAGGGCAAGAAGTTCGCGGATCACGCCATCTTGTACCGAACGAACGCCCAGTCCCGGGTTATCGAGGAAATTCTTATCAAATCCGATATTCCGTATACGATCGTCGGCGGCGTCAAGTTCTACGACCGTAAAGAGATCAAAGATATTTTGGCTTACTTGCGCCTCGTCTCCAATCCGGATGACGATATCAGCTTGAGCCGGATCGTCAACGTGCCGAAGCGGGGCATCGGCGATACGACGATGGACAAGGTAGCGGCCATGGCTGCGCAACGGGGGATTTCGCTCTTTGCTATGCTGGAGGAAATCGACATCCTGGAGATCAATACGAAAGCGAAGCATGCGCTCAGCGGTTTCCGCGAAATGATCGATAATTTGAATCGGATGGTCGAATACTTGTCCGTAACGGAGCTTACCGAGAAGGTGCTGGAGCTTTCCGAATACCGTATGGAAATGCAGCGCGAGAATACGATCGAATCCAAGGCCCGCCTCGAGAATATCGAGGAGTTCCTGTCCGTGACGCAGGACTTCGAGAAGCGCAACGAGGACAAGTCCCTCATCTCGTTCCTGACCGATTTGGCGCTCATCGCCGATATCGATACGCTGGATAAGGATGAAGACGCCGAGCAGCAGGACGCCGTCGTCTTGATGACGATGCACAGCGCCAAGGGTCTGGAGTTCCCGGTCGTCTTCATCATCGGGATGGAGGAAGGCGTCTTCCCGCACAGCCGCGCTTTCTCGGATAACGAAGAGCTCGAGGAAGAGCGCCGGCTGGCATACGTCGGGATTACGCGTGCCGAGGAAGAGCTGTTCCTGACGTGCGCCCGCATGCGCACGCTCTTCGGCCGCACCGCCGCCAACGCGCCATCGCGCTTCCTGCAGGAGATTCCGCCGGAACTCCTGGAGAAGGTCTCGATGGGAGGCTCCATCGGCGGCGGCTTCTCCCGAGGCGGCCGCACCAGCTCGTTCGGCAGCTCGGTAACGAGCCGCGGCGGCAGCGCCGGCTCGTCCGCCTGGGGCACGCCGTCCTCGTTCGGAGGACGGACTAGCGGCGGCGCTGCTGCGCCAAGCTCTCCACCGGCAGCGAAGGTGCTGCCGTTCCGCGCTTCGCAGCCTGCCGCAGGCGGGGCGGTGCAGGATTACAGAGCCGGCGACAAAGTGTCGCATGGCAAGTGGGGAATCGGCACCGTCGTGTCCGTGAAAGGCTCGGGCGACGAGACCGAGCTGCAAATCGCTTTCCCGGCGCCTGCGGGCTTGAAGCGCCTGCTGGCGAAGTTCGCCCCGATCACGAAGGTATAGGGGCGGGTAATCTCCGCTTTGGAACACCCATTTCCCATTAGAGAGGAAGAGCCCGTAATGACAGATGCCATCGCGGCAATGCAAACCCTCATCCAAGAAATCAACAAGCACAACCACAATTACTACACGCTCGATAATCCGACCATCACGGATGCCGAGTGGGACGCTTTATACAATAGATTGGCTGCGCTGGAGAAGGAGACGGGCGTGATCCTCCCGGCTTCGCCGACGCAGCGCGTAGGCGGCGATATTCTCAAAGGCTTCGAGCCGCACCGCCATCTGGCGCGTCTCTGGAGTCTGGATAAAGCGCAGAATGCCGAAGATCTGCAGAACTGGCATGCGCGCGTGCTTAAACTGATTGCCGATTACAACGGCAAGAATCCGGCAACGCCGCTGCCGGATCCGTCGTACGTCGTAGAGCTGAAGTTTGACGGACTCACTCTGAACCTGACGTATGAGGGAGGGCAGCTCAAGCAGGCATCTACGCGGGGGAACGGCACGGTGGGCGAGGGCATTCTCGCGCAGATTAAGACGATCAAATCGATTCCTTTGGAAATTCCGTACGATCAAGGGACGATCGAAGTGCAAGGCGAGGGCGTCATGTTCCTGTCTGTGCTCGACGCATACAACCAGACCGCTGCCGAGCCGTTGAAGAACGCCCGCAATGCGGCGGCCGGAGCGCTGCGCAACCTGAACCCGAGAGTGACGGCGGAGCGCAAGCTGAACGCGTTCTTCTATAATGTAGGTTACTCGGATAACATTCAGTTCCAGAACCATGTCGAGATGGTCCAGTTTCTAAGGGACAATCACTTCAAAGTCAGCAACCGCACGCGGTACTTCGACACGATTGAAGAAGTGGGCGCGGAGCTGGAGCGGATCGCGGAGGAGCGCGCAAGCTTTGACTTCCTCATCGACGGAAGCGTCGTGAAGCTGACGGATATGCGCACGCGAGAAGTGCTCGGATACACTGAGAAATTCCCGCGCTGGGCGATTGCTTATAAGTTCGAAGCGGAAGAAGCGACGACGATACTCCAAAGCGTGTCCTGGGAAGTGGGACGCACAGGCAAAATTACGCCGCTGGCGCGCGTCGAAGCCGTCGATCTTGCCGGTGTCACCGTGCAGAACTGCACGCTGAACAATATCGGCGACATCGAGCGCAAGAACCTCAAGCACGCCTTGGGCAGTCTGGTCTACATCCGCCGGTCCAATGACGTCATTCCGGAAATTCTCGGCAAAGTGACCGAGGAGAATGACGGCGGGGAAATCGTCGCACCGACGCATTGCCCTGCCTGCGGCAGCGAGCTGGAGATGCGCGGCGCGCATCTGTTCTGCCCGAACCGGCTTGGCTGCTCGCCGCAGCTCGTCGGGCGGATGGCGCATTTCGCTTCGCGCGATGCGATGGACATTGAATTTTTCAGCGAAATGACCGCCTCACAGCTGCATCAGGAGCTTGGCGTCAATGATCCCGCGGATCTATATACGCTGCAATTCGAAGATCTCGTTAAGCTCGACCGCTTTGGCGAGAAGAAGGCCCGCAATCTGCTGGGCGCTCTAGACAAAAGCAAAACGCGCGACCTTGCTTCGTTCTTATATGCCTTGGGTATCCCCAATTCCGGCAAAACGACTACGAAGGTGCTCGCGGACCATTATCGCAGTCTCTCCAAAGTTATGGAGGCTACGCCGGAAGAACTCATCACCCTGCCGGATGTGGGCGGGATTGTGGCGGACAGCATCTATTCGTTCTTCCGCGATCCTGTCATGGTATCCAGCATTGAGCGCATGCTGGCCGCAGGCGTTGCTCCGTTTGCCGAGGAGCCTGAGGTCGTTCAGGCGAGTCCGGACCATCCTTTTTTCGGCAAGACGATCGTCCTGACAGGTACGCTTTCGACGATGGGGCGCGACGAATGCGCCAAGAAGCTGGAAGCGCTCGGAGCGAAAATCACCGGCAGCGTCTCCAAAAAAACGGATATCGTGATCGCCGGAGAGAGCGCCGGCAGCAAGCTGACCAAAGCGCAGGATTTAGGCATTCGAATCATCGATGATGAGCAGGAGCTCTTAAAGTTGCTGGGTGAAAGTTAAGCTAATTTGATGTAAAGGGGCTGCGCCATGCCGAAGTATGTGCATATCGTGAACGGGGACGCATTTGGGAACAAGCTGCGCGCTACCGGACTTGACGGCGTCATCTTGGTATGGCGCGAGTCTCTATATGAAGGACCTGTCGGCATGCAAATGTCCGATCGTGTCCTTTTATCTAACCGGGCTTCTTATATGTATCGCAAGCACGGGATACCTGAGGGCGAGTTCAAGTCGATCTCGCTGGAGCAGGAGCGTCAACTGGATCGATTTGCGGAGGACGCGGATGAGATTGTTTTTTGGTTTGACCACGATCTTTTTGATCAATTGATGCTTTGTTATTTGTTCATGCGCTTGCGTTCGGCTCGGCGGTCTCATGGTCTCTCTTTGATTATGTACGATGCGTCGGCGGAGTGCGATTGGGTTGAGCGGTACGAAGCGAGGTCTAAAGTCACGGAGGGGCAGCTTAGACTTGGGGGCCAGGTATGGAGGGCTTATTCAGCTCCTGAGCCGCTTGCTATGGCTTCATTGTTGAAGGACGATCTTTCGGTCCTGCCTTATTTGAAAAAAGCTTTGGAGGCTAATATAGGACGTTATCCGTCCGTTACGAACGGCCTGAGCCGTCTGCAACAGCTCATTCTGAGTGAATTGGAACATGGTGAGAGGTCTGTCTTATCTTTGTTTCAACATATCAGCGCGAAGTGCGGAGAGTACGGACTAGGCGATTTGCAGTTCTGGAGCTTACTGGAGCATCTTCGAACGTGTAAGCACCCCTTGATCGCAATAACGGGAGGAGATTGTCTGCCGAAGTACAATGATCCTTTGCCAGAGGGATTCAGTGAATGGCGAGTAAGTTGGACGGAGATGGGGAAACTAGTCTTTACAGGTAGCGAAGATCAGGTCTTACGGAATGGCATCGATGATTGGATCGGCGGCGTTCATTTACGGGGTTCGAGCTCTGTTTGGCGCTGGGACGCTGGCAACGGCGGGTTTCTGAGGGGTTAAAAACTTTTTTCGAAAAGGTGCTTGCAATTCGTTTCGAAACCTGATAGTATATGTTCTTGTCACCGCAAGAGCGACACATTAACGCTTTAAACGGTAACCGAACTAAAGCTCTTTGAAAACTGAACAAATGAATGAACAATCAGCACAATAGTCGCGTTAAGCGACAAAATGAGATTAATAATCTCGCTAGCAAGTCAATTGAGCTATTCAGCTTTCAATAAATGAGCGAGCAATCGGTCAACTATTATGGAGAGTTTGATCCTGGCTCAGGACGAACGCTGGCGGCGTGCCTAATACATGCAAGTCGAGCGGAGCACTTCGGTGCTTAGCGG
>NZ_JAVDUS010000018.1:0-204830 GCF_031456485.1 Bacillus sp. 3255 | reverse complement strand
CTCATGAATGTTCGCGGGCAGCTAGTTTGACGTTTGTAGATACCTCAGGATAGGCTTGAAACGATGTAGGGGACCCTCGGACTTCCACCTGCACCTCCTCCCCTCCTCTCATGATTGTTCGCGGGCAGCTAGTTTAACGTTTGTAGATACCACAGGATAAGCGTGAAACGATCTACGGGACCTTGGACTTCCACCTGCACCTCCTCCCCTCCTCTCATGAATGTTCGCGGGCAGCTAGTTTGACGTTTGTAGATACCTCAGGATAGGCTTGAAACGATGTAGGGGACCCTCGGACTTCCACCTGCACCACCTCCCCTCCTCTATGAATGTTCGCGCGCAGCTAGTTTGACGTTTGTAGATACCTCAGGATAGGCGTGAAACGATGTATGCGACCCTCGGACTTCCACCTGCACCTCCTCCCCTCCTCTCATGAATGTTCGCGGGCAGCTAGTTTGACGTTTATAGATACCTCAGGATAGGCGTGAAACGATGTATGCGACCCTCGGACTTCCACCTGCACCTCCTCCCCTCCTCTCATGAAAATTCGCGGGCAGCTAGTTTAACGTTTGTAGATACCACAGGATAGGCGTGAAACGATGTATGGGACCCTCGGACTTCCACCTGCACCTCCTCGCCTCCTCTCATGAATGTTCGCGGGCAGCTAATTTGGCGTATGTAGATACCTCAGATAGGCGTGAAACGATCTATGGGACCTTCGCGGGTTGGGGAGCACACGAGACACGGACCCCTATAAACAAAAAAAATCCTGCAATTCGTGCATTAAATCCCACAGCATGAGCAATAACGGCTCGATACACCGGAATTTAAGGCACTTATTACAGGATTTTTTCAATTCATGCATTCAGCCTTATTATGATGCCTACTGCATGCTACTGTACTTGTAATGCAAGCTTAGTTTCGCAGGCGGCACCAACGACCAGCAGCCTACAGCAGCAGCCGGCCTGGAAGCCATCACGCTTCCAACGGGTTGACCGCCTCATGGAGCAGCTGCTCCAGCTCGGCGGTGTAAGCCGCCCGCTGCGCTTCGATCCAACCGAAGCGCTCGGCCATGAAGGCGATCACCGGAGCCTTCCACTGCCTTGCCCACGCGATATCGAAGAAGAGGGCTCCCGTACGTCGGATGAAGAAATCCGACGGCTTCACAGCCATCTCGTGCTCGATCGCGTACACGAGCGCAGCGAGCACAGCAGCGGGCATGCCCCGCTTCGCCGCCTCATCCCGGTACTGCTCCACAAGCGCAAACACGGCGTCCACGTTGGACCCGTAGCGGTGCGCCAGCAGAGCAGCCTCAGACCGCGCCAGCCCCAGCTGCTGCCCCTGGCTGGCCTTGCGCTGCACGAACGGCTCCAGCTGCGCGGAGCCGCCCACATCGCCGCCGGAAATCGGCAGCGTGCGCGTACGGCTCGGGGGCAGTCCAGCCCCCGGCGCTGTTCCCTCCGCCACCAGCATGGCGGCGATTTTGTCCACGACCGTCTCCGCCATTTTGCGGTAGCCGGTCAGCTTGCCCCCGGCCATCGAAATAAGGCCGGAGTCGGAGACGAAGATTTCATCGCGGCGCGAAATCTCCGAAGGATCTTTGCCCTCTTGATGGATCAGCGGGCGCAGCCCGGTCCAGCTCGACTCGACGTCCGCTTCCGTCAGGCCGAGGGTCGGGAACATCTCGTTCGCGGCACGCAGCACGTAGGCGCGATCCGCCACCGTAATCCGGGGATTCACGATATCCCCTTTGTAGTTCGTGTCTGTCGTGCCCACGTAGGTTTTGCCGTCACGAGGGATGGCGAATACCATCCGTCCGTCCGGCGTATCGAAATAAATCGCCTGCCGCAGCGGAAACTTGCTCTGGTCGAAGACTAGGTGCACGCCTTTGGTCAGATGGAGGGTTTTGCCTTTCTTCGAACGGTCCATCTCACGAAGCGTATCGACCCAAGGTCCCGCCGCATTGACAATCTTGCTTGCATACAGCGAGTAAGACGCTTTCTTCCCTTCGCCGCCAAGCTGATCCACCACACGCACGCCGATCAGCTTGCCGTTGTCCATCAGCAGCTCTTCCACTTTGGCGTAGTTCACCGCTTGAGCGCCGAGCTCCACCGCTTTTTTCATCACTTCAATCGTCAGCCTCGCGTCATCCGTGCGGTATTCCACGTAATAGCCTCCGCCACGCAGATCCTGCTTTTTCAACAGCGGCTCATGACTTAGCGTTTGCTCGGGACGAAACATTTTTCTGCGCTCCGACCGTTTGACCCCGGCCAAGAAGTCGTAGACGCGCAAACCAAGCGACGTAGAGAACTTGCCGAACGTACCGCCTTTATAAAAAGGCAGCAGCATCCACTCCGGCGTCGTCACATGCGGCCCATTCTCATACACGATCGCCCGTTCCTTGCCGACTTCGGCTACAACCTTCACGTCCAACTGCTTCAAGTAGCGCAGCCCCCCGTGAACAAGCTTGGTCGAACGGCTCGATGTCCCCGCAGCAAAATCCTGCATATCAATCAGCGCCGTTCGCAGCCCTCTGCTCTGCGCATCCAACGCGATACCCGCACCTGTGATGCCTCCTCCGATGACGATCAGGTCAAACTTCTGCCCAGACATGGCCTGCAGTCTTTCCGTTCTTGATAATCCGCTAAATGGTTGTGTCATTCCAATCTCTCCCCTCGAATATGAAAGCGAAAAAAGCCACAACAAACCCGGCACGCTCTCGCGTACAGGTTGTTCTGGCTTCTCCTAGTCTCCTACCATCGTATTAACTTGTTATGATAAGTATATCATTGCCCTGAATTATTTGAAAGCCATAGCAGCCCGTATTGCTTTTTTCCAGCCGCTGTACAACTTATCCCGCTGCTCCGCGTCCATGCGAGGCTGAAACACTTCGTTAATCTGCCACTGAGCCGCAATTTCCGCTTGGTCCTTCCAGAAACCGACCGCCAGCCCTGCCAAGTAAGCAGCACCAAGCGCCGTCGTTTCGCTCACGACCGGCCGCTCTACGCAAGCGCCCAGCATATCGCTCTGGAACTGCATGAGGAAATTGTTCTTCACCGCTCCGCCGTCAACCCGCAGCTTCGTCAGCCCGATCCCGGAATCGTCCTCCATTGCCTGCAGCACGTCCTTGGTCTGATAAGCAAGAGACTCCAGCGTTGCCCGGATGAAATGCTCCTTCGACGTCCCCCGCGTCACTCCGAAAATCGCGCCGCGAACATCGCTATCCCAGTACGGCGTACCTAAGCCGACAAAGGCCGGCACGACATAGACGCCGTCCGACGAGTCCACGCGCTGCGCGTACATCTCGCTGTCCTGCGCTGTTCGAAGCAGCCGCAGCCCGTCGCGGAGCCATTGGATCGCCGAGCCCGCTACGAAAATGCTGCCCTCCAGCGCATACTCCACCTTGCCTTTCAAACCCCAGGCTATGGTGGTCAGCAGCCCTTTGTGGGACGTGATCGCTTCGCTGCCCGTGTTCATCAGCATAAAACAGCCGGTGCCGTAGGTGTTCTTGGCCATCCCTTTCTCGAAGCATGCCTGCCCGAACAGTGCCGCCTGCTGATCACCGGCCGCGCCTGCAATCGGAACCGCTGCGCCGAAAAACAGGTTTTCCTCCGTGTATCCGTAGACTTCGGAAGAGGATCGAACCTCCGGCAGCAGCGAAGCCGGGACGTCCAGATGGCCTAACAGCTCCACATCCCATTGGAGCTCATGGATATTGTAGAGCAGCGTTCGCGAAGCGTTGGAATAATCCGTGACATGCGCTCGACCGCCAGTCAGCTTCCAAATGAGCCACGTGTCCATCGTGCCGAACAGCAAATCCCCCTGCTCAGCCTTCGCTCTCGCGCCTTCCACGTGGTCGAGAATCCATTTGATTTTGGTTCCGGAGAAATATGGGTCAATCAAGAGGCCCGTACGCTCCCGAAAAAGGTTATTAAGCCCCTTCGTCTTCAGGGCGTCGCAAATATCGGCGGTTTGCCGCGACTGCCACACAATGGCATGATAGACCGGCTCCCCGGTATGCCGGTCCCAGACTACCGCCGTTTCCCGTTGGTTGGTGATGCCGATGCCCGCAACTTCCGCCGGCTGCACCCCCGACTCCAACATCACGGCCGTCATTACCGCCTGGATCGACTGCCATATTTCAATCGCATCATGCTCCACCCAACCCGGCTTCGGGAAATGCTGCTTGAACTCCTGCTGCGCCGTGTGCACGATGCTCCCTTGTGCATCAAACAAAATCGCTCGGGAACTGGTCGTTCCTTGATCGAGCGCAAGAATATAGGAAGCGGCTGCTGCCATACTAGTTACCCCCACGTGATTAGGATCGTTGATGATAATGCTGCCACAGCTCGGTATTCGAGGTTGTAACGGCTGTCGCCCCGGCTTCCAGCGCCTGTTCCACATCCCCTGAGGTACGAATGAGGCCACCGGCAAAAATCGGGATGCCCGAACGCTCTTTCACCTCGGTAATGATGTGCGGAATAATGCCGGGAAGCACCTCGATATAATCAGGCTGGGTCCTCTCCAAAAGGGTGTAGCTTTTCTCAAGGGCACTGCTGTCCAGGAGAAAAAGCCGCTGAATGGCTAGAAGGCCGTTCTGCTTGGTCTTCGTAATGACCGTTCCCCGCGTGGAAATGATGCCGGCGGGACGAATGCTTTGGCACAGAAACTCCGCCGCATACTCGTCGTTCTTCAGGCCTTCGATTAAGTCGGCGTGAAGCAGCAGCTTTTTGCCGTTGGCACGCCCCAGGTCTACAATGCTTTTGAGCTGTCCGATATGGCTGTCCAGCAGCACAATGTAGGTATAGTGGGACTTCAACAGCTTCTCCAGATCTTTCATCTTACGAATCGCCGGTAAAATTCGCTGCTCCTGCAAAGACAAGCTCATCATCTCCGTTCATGTGCCCCCTTGCGGCGGGAAGAACACCAAAAAACTCACGAAAGATATACCAATGCTATGCAATTGGCAATCCCCGTGAGTTCTCCAGTTCTCCGTCACATGTTATTAACTTACTTCCCATTGTACTTACACCCGCCCCGCCTGTCAATGAGAATAAACGTCTAGGATGTCGACAAAGCTTTACGCACGGCTAAAATGTACTTGGACTGGTCCAGCGGATTCACACCGCGCCGCTTCCGTTCGGCATGCACATCCGGCGGACTCGGCTGATACCCGCCGAACGAGGAGGTGATGACGCCTCTGCCCCCGGACATGGCGCTGAGCTTCACGGGGTAGTCCAGCGACGTGGCGACGGGGAGCCGCCCTTCGACGACGAACCTGTCGCCGCTCACTTGCGGCGGATCGAAGGTCGCCCGCATCTGCACCAGATCGCTGAGCACCTTGCCGCCGTAAACCTCAGGCACAGTAATCCGCACCTGCAGCATCGGCTCAAGCAGCGTCGTTCCGGTTTGGGCAAGGCCCTGCATGAGCCCCATCGGCGTGGCGACGGCGAAGTCAAGCGGGTGGGTGTGCCACACGTGGTGCTCGCCGTAGGTGAGCGTCACCTTCAGATCGGTCACCTCCCAGCCGAACAGCCCTTGCTGCAGCGCCTCCGGCACGCGGCGCTCCACCTCGCTCTGGTACTGAGCCAGCAGTTGATCGGCTCGCACTTGCGACGCATAGACGAGCCCGCTGCCCGGTGCGCCGGGCTCAATGCGAAAGCGCAGAATCGCCCAGCACGGCTTGGGCATCGTATAAGCGATGTAGCCTTCGCCAGGCTGCGATGGCGTTTCCTTGTAAATCACGGAAGGCTGATCGAATCTTGCCTTCAGCCCGAAACGCGAAGCCAGCAGGCTCGTTAGAATCTCCAGCTGGATCGCGCCCATCACCTTCACGTGCAGCTCGCGCTCCTCCTGCAGCCATTGCAGGTCGAGCAGCGGATCCTCATCCGTCAGCTCCTGCAGGGCGGCGACAAGCGCCGGATACTGCGCGTCGTTCTCCGCATGCACCTGTACGGTCAGCAGCGGCACCGCCAGCCGAGGCGCCGGGGGAACGGCGTCAGGCCGCCCCAGCACGTCGCCGATGCGCACCTGCGCTAAGCCGCACACGGCGGCTATATCGCCAGCCCCGACAAACCCGATATCTTCGGCCCGGCGGCCGTCGATCTTGCGAATCTGGGTCACCTTCTCCTCCACGCCCCGCGTGGCATTGAACACGGTGTCCCGGTTGCGGATCGTCCCCTCGTAGAGGCGGACGTAAGCCATTCTCCCCATGGTCTTGTCGCGCTCGACCTTGAAGACGACGGCCGACAGCGGCTGCTCCGCGCTGCCGCTCGGCCCTGGCAAATAATCGAGGATCGCCTCCAGCAGCTCCTCGATACCTACTCCTTTGCTCGATGCTCCGGCAAGCAAAGGAAACGCTTGCCCCTGCCGGGCGTACCGCCGCAGGGCTGTTTTCACGTCGTGCGCCGGGACGGGCGCGCCTTCGACGTAGCTCGCGAGCATCGCTTCATCGAGCTCGGAGAGCTTCTCGACCGCTGCCGCCAGGTCGAAGCCGGGCGCGGAGGCGCCCTCTTGGAACACGCTCGCTACGCCGCGGAACGTGTCCTCCGCCCCTAGCGGCGCCTGGATCGGCACCGCCATCGGCGTGAGCTGCGTCTCGATTTCGCGCAGCACTTTGGCCGCGTCTGCACCTACGCGGTCCATTTTGTTCACGTACAGAAGCGTAGGGATGCCTAGCGATTGCAGCGCGTGCCAAATCATTTCCGTCTGCGACTGCACGCCTTCAACCGCCGAAACGATAAGAATTGCGCCGTCCATCACTCTCAGGGAGCGCTCGACTTCCGACAGGAAGTCCACGTGCCCCGGGGTATCTACCAGATTGATGAAGGTATCTTTCCAGATCAAAGCGGTCGTCGCGCTGCGTACCGAGATCCCCCGCTCCCGCTCCACATCCATAGAGTCCGTCTGCGCGGTGCCGCTATCCACGTTGCCCAGGCTGCGAATACGGCCGCTGTGGTACAGCAGATGCTCGGTTGTCGTCGTTTTACCCGCATCGACATGGGCGAAAATGCCCACATTTCTTCGCTTAGTCGAGAGATGATTGTTGCCCTTGCCCTTGTCCTTGTCCTCGGTCATGAGAAAGCTCCGCTCCTTCTGTTTACCAGCCTTAGTCCTCCTATTATACTAGATCTATGAATATTTAAGGAGGTAGGCTGACTTGCCTGACATCGACGCCGGTTCCGATATCCCAGAAGAGCATTCATCCGTATCACCGCTGCGCCCGATCCTGCTTCATTCCGAGCATCCCGCCATCCTGGCGCTGTCCGAAGCGGACAGCCGGTTGGCGCGCCTCATTCGCCTTGTGGGCGAACTGACGCTGACGCCGAGCGCCCAGCCTTTTGAGTCGCTGGCCATGTCGATTATTTCCCAGCAGCTTTCGGCCAAGGCGGCAGCCACGATCAAGGCCAGAGTCAAGCTGGCCGTGCCGGAATTTACGCCGGAGCAAGTGCTGGCGGCCGATGAGGCCGCCATTCGGCAATGCGGCGTGTCCTTTCCCAAGATCCGCTACATCCGCGATCTTAGCAGCAAAGTTATCGCCGGCGAACTGCGCCTCGACAACTTGCGCGAGCTCGACAACGAAGAGCTGCTCCGGCAGCTGACCGGCGTCAAGGGCATCGGCGTTTGGACGGCCGAGATGTTTATGATTTTCGCGCTCGGCCGGGCGGATGTCATGTCCGTCGGCGATGCCGGGCTCCAGCGCGCAGCCCGTTGGCTGCACCAGCTGGACGAGCGCAAGGACGGCAACTATTTGGGCCAAATCGCCCCGCAGTTTCGCTTCTCTGTACCTGTGGCAGGCGGTGGACCAAGGCTTCGTCGACTCCGGCCTGCCGATAGAGCAGCTGACTTGACGCTAGGCGGGTTCGGCCGCTGCAAGGCAGTGGTCGCCCGCTTCGTGCTGCGTCATGCTACTTCATGCTGCATCCAGGCTCCCGCAGCCTCGTCAGCCCGGCGTCTAGCATGCTAGCGCGGCTGTTTACTGCTAATGCTCCACGGCAGCTATACCCCTCATCATTGTCCCATATGCAATCTAACGGACACCGGAGACCCTATTAGCCTCTGTGTCCGTTAGCAGAGAATCTTTGCCTTATGTTTCATGCAGCGGAACCCGCAGCCCCCGCAAATACGTCTGCAGCAGCCTCCGCAAGCTCTCATCCCGCTCCAAATCCATCCGGAACCCGTTCTGTCCCTCCAGCGAGGCGAAGCCGTGCACCATACTGCGGAAGCCGCGCACCACATGCAGCGCGTCCTCTTCGCTCAATCCGTACGGCTCCAGGATGCGCAGCAGGAAAAGCACGACGTCCTGCCCCGCTTCCTTCAGCTCGGAATCCTCGTAATCGGGCAGCATTGAAATGGCTTCGTAGAGACCCGGATGCTTCCTGGCGAAATTGACGTAGGCGAAGCCCGCCGCCAGCAAGGCGCTGTCCTCCGCTTTGCCGATCACCGCTTCGACCATCGCAGCCTTAATGAGCAGCAGCCCGCGCCGGGAGAGCTGCTTCCGAAGATCGGGAAGCCCCTTGATATGATTATAAAGAGACGGTGTTTTCACGTTCAGCTTGGCGGCCAAAGCCGCCAAAGTCAGCCCTTCCACACCCGTCTCATCCGCTATTTCTACCGCTGCCTGCAGCACATTCGCTGCGTCCAGTCCTTGTCGCTGTGCCATAATCCCACTCTTCCTTTACTCTAAATGTTAGCTTTCTCCAGGCGAAACTTTCTAGCCGCTTCTTCAATAGCCCGGTCCATCACCGTAAGCGGCTGCTCAATCATTTTGCCGTGTCCCACCGCGAGGACCGAAGGCGCCAGCGCCCTCAGCTTCCGCGCACTGTCCAGCGACACCTCACGGTTCCAAGTCGCCAGCGCCGGGAAAGGGAACCACAGCTTCATCAGCCCGGACACCGCCACTCCGCCGCGAACTTGAAAGGCATCGCCCGCAACCAACGCACGGCTGCGCACATCAATGAAAGCCATCGAACCCGGCGTATGCCCCGGTGCGGCAACGGCTTGCAGCGAGCCGATCCGGTCGCCGTCCGCCAACAGCACATCCGGCTTCGTCCGGATTGCCTTCGGCACATCGCCCTTAATCGGCGATTGACCTTCCCCGGCTTCCAGCTCCTTGCTGCCCGCGAGCAGCTTCGCATCTCGGCGCGAGATGTGGACTTTCACCTGCGGAAGCTCCAGCTTCAACCGGTCCAACGCCCCGACATGATCTCCATGCGCATGGGTAAGCACGATGCGGGTGATAGGCTTGCCGATGCGCCGAGATGCCTCAAGAATGCCTTTGACACTGAATGGCAGCGCCGCATCGATGAGCGTCAGCTCACTCTCCTCTTCCACCAAATAACAATTCACTGGGAAAAAATTAGGCATGAAAGCCACCTGATATAAAAACCCGATTTGTGTTAATTTCATCTTCGAACGCCTCCCGTTTACTATTTATATTAGTATAATAACTAATTACATTAGTTTTGTAAAGGGGGATTGCTCCCAACCCTCAATTATTTTTTCCGTTATGGTAAAATAAAGCTATCTCTACTTCTAATCTTGCTAAAGTGAGGATTCCTTATGAATACTGAAACGTTAGAACTTTTCCGGACATTGACCGAGCTTCAGGCAGCGCCTGGCTTCGAGCGTGAAATACGCAGCTTCGTCCGCGGGGAAATGGCCAAATACACGGACGAATTCGTCCAAGACGGCCTCGGCAGTCTATTCGGCGTCCTGCGCGGCGATGAGGCCGGTCCGCGGATTATGGTGGCCGGCCATTTCGACGAAGTCGGCTTCATGGTGAGCGGCATCACCGAGCACGGTACGATCAAATTCCAGCCCCTTGGCGGCTGGTTCAGCCAAGTGCTGCCCGCGCAGCGCGTGCAGATCATGACCGCGCAGGGACCGGTCACCGGCGTGATCGGCTCGGTGCCCGTGCACTTGCTGGACGAGGCGGCACGCAGCAAGCCCGCAGACATCAAGACGATGTACATTGACATCGGCGCGGAAGACAAAGCCGATGTGCAGCGCATCGGCGTCAAGCTCGGGCAGCAGATCGTGCCGATCTGCCCGTTCACGCCCTTGGCCAATCCGAAACGGATTATGGCCAAGGCATGGGACAATCGCTACGGCGTCGGCCTGGCGATTGAACTGATGAAGGAGCTTCACGGCGGGCCGAAGCTCCCGAATGTGCTGTACGCCGGCGCGACCGTACAGGAAGAAGTCGGCGTGCGCGGCGGACGCACGGCCGCGAACCTCATCCAGCCCGACTTGTTCTACGCGCTGGATTGCAGTGCCGCCGGGGATATGACCGGCGACCGCAGCGCCTACGGGCAGCTCGGGCGCGGGGCGCTGCTGCGCATCTTCGATCCGACGATGATTACCCATCGCGGGATGGTCGAGTTCATTCTGGATACGGCGGAGACGCATCAGATTCCGTATCAGTATTTTATCTCCGGCGGAGGCACCGACGCCGGACTCGTGCATGTGTCTGGTACGGGCGTTCCGTCAGCAGTCATCGGCGTCTGCGCGCGCTACATTCATACGTCCGCATCGATTCTGCACGTAGACGACTACGCCGCTGCCAAGGAGCTTCTCATCAAGTTAGTGCGAGCGAGCGACCGCACAACATTGAATACCATTCATGCTCAAGCGTAACCATGAAATACAGCCCGCCGGTTGGCGGGCTTTTTTACGTGTTTGGCAATCGCCTCGTAATGTTTATATACAAATGTAGAACTTATGTTCCAATATATGGTATAATTAGTAGAATCATAGGCCGTAAGAAAGAAGGAAGAGCATGACGTACATTATTCGACAAGCAACAACCCAGGATACCGAGGAGATCAGCAGCTTCGTCTCCCAGCGAACGGGCAAGCTGATTTCACCGTTACACATCGAGAACCGGCTGCATTTCATGCGCGAGAACCCCGATGAATCTCTTTATGTATATGAAGAGGAGAACCGGATTCTGGGCACGCTGGGGTTTCGCATTCGCCATTCTGAGGATGACATTATTAAATTCAGCGAAATCTCCGTCATATCCATAGAGGAAGATGAATCGAACAGTCCGCAGGCAGCCGGTAACAAGCTGAAGAGTTATGCCGAGCAGCTTGCTCTGAAGCACGCCTGCTCGGGCATGTGGTGGATCACTGGCGCAGAGAACCATACCGACAACCGGAAAGTATGCGGCTTTCACGAAACGGGGTATCGCTTCGTTAAGAGATTCCTCTAGCAGCCGCAGCAGTACCATCAATATTTAAGGGGTGAATGCCATGTCAACCGGATTAAACTCAGGCCCCTTCCCTACGGATGGCACCGGAGGCCTTTTTATACTTATTTTTACGATTCTGTGCGTGCTGATTGGCGGCTTCATCATCGTCCTGATCATCAAGGGTGTCCTGCAATGGTCCGCTAATAACGCTTCCCCGATCGAAAGCCTCAGCTGCAAAGTCGTAGCCAGGCGCATGCATGTCAGCGGAGGTTCTGGTGATTCCAGTACGAATACGCGCTATTACGCGACATTCGAATTCGAAGACCGGAGGCGGTTGGAGCTGCGCGTAGGGCGCGACCAATTCGGTTATATCGTCGAAGGAGATCAGGGCATACTGATGTATCAGGGAACCCGGTTCAAAAGCTTTACACGCAATTTATCCCATCTATCCTAAGGAGGATACGTTCATGACTTACAAATTCGAGACCGCCGAAAGTTTGGCCTGGGTCGCGAAGGTACGGGATTTCTGCCGGCAGCTGCCCGAAGTCGAAGAGAAAGTAGACGGCTTCGGCCATATCACCTTTCGGGTGAAGGATAAACCGTTCATCATGATGGGCGAATCGGACGGACAGCCCTCGACAGCCATCAAAACCCAGATGACGACTCAAGAGTTCCTCCTCCAGCAAGAGGACACCGCTTATCGCAGAACCCCCTATATCGGCCAGCACGGATGGGTTTCCTTCATCGGTACGGACCGGGTACCTTGGGAGGAAATAACGGATCTCATCAGAGAGGGCTATGCCCGAACCGCTCCGAAGAAGCTGCTTGCGCTGCTCCAGGCCAAAGGCACGTAACCAAACCACTAAAAACCATGTAATCGAGAGATTTTTGAAGAATACGTCCAAAAAGTCAGCATAAATCACTTTTTATCGAATATTCTGAATATTTACAAAATTTTAATAATGGGCTATATTGGTATCAGGCTCACTTGACGGACAAGCCTTACAGCGGTAAGGACTCCCGAAAGCAGCCGGCACTCTCTGAGAGAGGGGATAGTCCAATGGACAACGTTAGCGAAACATGCCCACTTTATCTTCAAGCGACGGGAGAAAAGGTGCGGGAACGGGTAACGTTCATCGGGCATGTGGGAATCCAGAGACGGTAAATGTGCTACGCGTTTATTCCGAGGAAAGGATTCGTAATCACCTAGTCGTAATTTGCAACGTCAGTTGGTTGATTGGAGTGTGTGAAAGAACAATTGAATACTTTTAGCGAAACTTAGAAACCTCCGGTTATCATCGATAAGCGGAGGTTTCTATTTGTTCTTGTGCTGACAGCCGAACCGTGAACGACGTCTTCCCGGAATCGCTCTCCGCAGCTATTGTCCCGCTATGCATGTCGATAATTTTCTTCACGATCGACAGCCCCAGCCCATTCCCGCCGGCAGCGCGGTTCCTGGATTTATCCGCTTTATAGAAGCGTTCGAAAATGTGCGGCAAATCCTCCTCCGAGATAGGCTCCCCGTTGTTGGAGATTCGGATGACGGCCTCCTGGCCGTTACCCGCAGCATGGACGCTGATTGTGCCATTCGGCGGCGCGAATTTGACGGCATTATGAATCAAATTCGTCCATACTTGACTGAGCAAATCCTCATCGGCCGTTACGGTGACCGGCTCCAGCTCGATGTCCATATCGATATGCTTCTCCACCCATTGCGGCTCGCAAGCCAAAATATGACTGCGGATCTGCTTATCCAGCCGGTAGCTCTTCGGCTCGAAAGGGTGGTGCTGAGACTCCAGCGACGACAGTTTCAGCAGGTTATCGCTTAGCTTGGAGAGGCGTGTGCTCTCCGCTTCAATGATCTCCAAATAATGCTTGCGTTCCTCCTGCGTTAACCGCTCATTCTGCAATGCGCGGGAGAATCCGCTTATCGAGGTGAGAGGCGATTGTATTTCATGGGAAACGTTCGAAATGAATTCCTGCCTCATTCGCTCCAGCTGCCCTAACTCTACGGCCATGTTGTTGATGGAATCGACCAGCTCGACGAAAGGCCCGTTGTGCGGATTATTGTCTACGGACACATTGAAATTCCCCCTGGACATGCTCTGGATGGCGGCAATCATCGTTTGAAAGAACTTCATCTGCTCACTGCGGAAAAAGCGCCCCAAGCAAGCCATCGTGAAGCCCCATAGCACCATGCCGCCGACACAATTAATCAGCTGCGCGACGACTTCAGGAGGACGTTTCTTCAAGTAGTCATACAGCCACCCGGTCCCATAAAAAGCTCCCAACCAATACAAGATGATGAGCAGAATGATGCCGAACGTGAAAAGCGTATTGCGAACCCGCTGCCGGCGGGTCATGTTGCTTCGTGCGGACTTCCCCCGCCTTCTGCTCATGGTCGCAGCACCTCCATCCGGTAGCCGAGCCCGCGGATCGTCGCAATGCGAAAGGCATGAGCCTCCTCCGGAAAACGTTCCCGCAGCCGGTTGATATGGACATCGACGGTGCGCTCGTTGCCCTCATAGTCGAACCCCCAGATCTGCTCGATGAGCTGGTCCCGCGAAAAGGTTTTGCCCGGATAACTCGCAAGCTTGTAGAGCAGCTCGAATTCCTTAAGCGGCAGCGTTATGCTCTCCGAGCCTGCGGTGACTTCGTACGTTTTGCGGTTCATGGTGAGGTCTCCGACTTGAACCGTTTGGGACGAAGCGATTTTGTAGCGCTTCAGCAGCGCTTTCACCCGCATGGCGAGCTCAACAGGCTCGAAGGGCTTGACGAGATAATCGTCAGTGCCCAGCTCGAAGCCCTTGACCTTCTGCGCCGTCTCCCCTTTGGCGGTGAGCATGAGCAGCGGGATGTCATAGTGCTCGCGGAGCTCCTTGCACAGCTCCCAACCGTCCATATTCGGCATCATGATATCCATGATCACCATGTCCGCCTGGACGGTTTCCAGCTGCTTGAGCGCTTCTTCGCCGTCAGAGGCTTCCACGACATCGAAGCCCTCGTTCAGCATGAACACGCGAACCAACTCGCGAATATAAGGATCATCGTCTACGATGAGAATTGTAGCCATCTTGTACCACTCCCTTGTATTTGCCGCGCTTCTCTATGGGCATAATATCACCAATTATCGTCATCGCTACATACCGAAACATGAGGCCGGCGAATTTTAGTAATTCATAAGATGAAAGTAGCTTAAGCGATTTTTATAAACTGAATGTAAACCATGAGGGAGATTTCGAGAATGTAAAGGCTTTTTTTGGAAAAATATTTATGATACATTTTGGAGAAAGTATCGTTTCTGGGGGGACCGCACCGTATGCTACATGATACATATGCCGAGTTTTCCAGTTTAGAGAGCGCCGAGGCCGAGGCTGCTTATCAGCAAGAGGTGCATGCCGAGGGTTATGCCGGTTTCCGCCGTCTGCTTGACGGCCTGACCGAAGCTATCAAAGCTGCCTCCGACAGGGACATCCCTGAGCTGGAGAAGGTACTGGCCAAAGCTGCCCGCCTGTTTCCGGAGCCGGTTCGGTTCAGCCCGTCGTGGGAATGCATCTGGGCGGAGCTGGGCGCCAATCTGGCCGCGAAGAAGCATGTTCTCTCTTCCATCGCTGCGAATGAGCGAACAGGCGAATGGCAGGTCATTATGGACAACCCGAATGTCGTGCGGGAAGTCGTTTGTTATCCGGGTCTGGAGTTCCAAGATGCCGCATGGTTGTATGCTTATTTCCGCCCGCAGCTGGAGAAGTCGGAGTATATACGTCTGCAGAAGATCCAGACGGTCATTCAGGAGCTGGGCAGCTAGAGGGAAAATTGCCAAGAGGCCTGTCCCTTGCGGACAAGCTGTATTTTGACCGAAGTAGAACAAGAGATTGAAGGGAGTATCTATTTCAGACGCAGGAGAACTTGAATAGCTGCTCTGGTGTCCGTTAGCCAGAGCCTGCGCACCATTTTACCCCCGCCATACGACTGCCTATTTCAGCTTCGATTTCATCCACTCGCACCAATTCAGATCCGCATCCAATTTATGCAGCGCTTTGCGCAACAGCACGTAGTTGCCGAATAAAGGCTCATCCATCTCCAATTCCTCCAAAGGCTTCTCGCTTAGCTTGACGAGCTTCTCGAAGCTTTGCGTGTAATGCACTTTCCTCTTTATATAGTAGTCCTCGCGCTCAACGAGCATTTTCATCGCCTCAGCTTTGCTGACAAGACCGATGCAATACACCTTCAAGGCAAACTCATCGCGAGTCGCCGGTGCGTCAGTCGGCATGCCGATCCATTCCTGAAGTGCCTTTAGACCCGTGTCGGTCAAAGAATATACCTTCTTGTCCGGTTTATCGGATTGGGGCACATGAACAAACTCAACACACCCCTTCTGCTCGAGCTGAGCGAGAAGCGGATAAATTTGACTGTGTTTCGCGGGCCAGAAAGGCTGTATGTGCTGCATGAGCTCATAGCCGGTTCGGGAGTTTTTGGATAACAGGCTTAGCAAGCCATAAGAAAGGGTATTCATACGAAACTCCTTGTTATGTCATAATTGACATATGTCTACTTTGGTAGTATGATGATTTTCATTCAAAATTATAGAGAATCCGGCGAATAAGTTCAATCATAGACATTCAATGGATGGAGTGGAGGATGAAAGTGAGCAAGGACGATTTGCAGCAAGTCCGTTTCTGGCCAATCATGATTGCTATCTTCTTCGGATCGTTCGTTTCGATCCTGAGTATGAGCACCATTAATATTGCTATACCCATTCTTAGCGAGCATTTCCATAGTGATTTGAGCAAAATCCAGTGGACGATCACAGGCTTCATGCTTGCCAGCGGTACGATCGCGCCGATCACCGGTTACTTGGGCGAGAGGTTCAGTTATAAGCGGCTGTACGCTCTGGCGCTCGTCGGTTTCACCGTCTTTTCGTTGTTATGCGCGATTGCGTGGGATGCCCCGTCACTCATCGCTTTCCGTATTATTCAAGGGGCTTTCAGCGGTCTCATCATGCCGGCGACGATGACTATCGTGTACCAAGTGATTCCGCGCGAGAAGCAGCCGATTGCGATTTCCCTATGGTCCCTGTCCGCCATGATGGCCCCTGCCATCGGCCCTACGCTTAGCGGCTGGCTTCTCCAGAACTGGAGCTGGCACTGGCTGTTCCTGTTAAATGTTCCTGTCGGCCTTATTGCTACTTATCTCGTTATCCGATTGATTCCGTTCTACCGTCTTTCCGTACCGAAGAGGTTCGACGCCATCGGCTTAATCACCGTTGTGATCGGCAGTCTTACCTTGCTTGTCGCGTTCTCCGAAGGCCATGCCTGGGGCTGGACTTCCGGCCGTATTATCGGGCTGTTCGCAACAGGCGTCGTCGTGCTCGGACTTTTCATCTGGAGAGAGCTGCGCGCGGAAACCCCGTTGTTGAACGTTCGCGTTCTGACGAATGCGCGTTTCTCGCTGACGCTGATTATTTCCAGTATCGTTACGATCAGCTTATACTCGGGTACGTTCCTAACCCCTATTTTCCTGCAAAATATTCAACATGTTACGCCGCTTGATACCGGCTTGATTCTGCTCCCGGCCTCCCTGGCTATGGCGCTGTGTATGCCGCTTGTCGGGAAATTGTACAGTGTGGTCGGTCCGCGCATCCTGATCTTCGTAGGGATCGCCCTTATCGCCGTAGGTACGCTAACGCTTAGCTGGCTTAGCGTCGACGTCTCCCGCGGCTACATCCTGTTCTGGATGATCGTGCGGAATGTCGGGATCGCCTTCGCCACGATGCCTGCCAGCAATGCGGGTATGGAACAAATTCCGCGGACGCTGTCCGGCCATGCCACTTCCATGAGCAACTGGGTGCGCAACGTGTTCGGCTCTTTCGCCATCGCCTTGTTCACCTCGGTGCTGGCGGCCCAATCGACGAAACACGCCACGGATCTTGCCGCCGGCGGGATTCAAGATAAAGCGGTCATCGGGATGCAATCCTTCACAATGAGCGTCAATGACGTGTATTTGCTCGCTACTTTCATCGTGCTGGTCGCTCTGCCGCTGAGTTTGTTCGTCGGCAAACGCTCGGCCGAGAAGGAAGCTTCCGCTCCCGCTGCAGTTGCAGTCAAAGCTGAAATTGCCAAATAATAAGGACGGTTGCGTATTACAAATACCATTACCATTGCCTCTGCCTAGGCTGCACATTCAGCCGGGAAGGGGCTTTTCTTTTTTCTCAGCAATTGCTCAGCGAAGCTTCAGATGCTTTTCAGCGATAGCCTCTATACTCCCTTTATATAATAAACTAATTGGAAAAAGGCGGGGGCATATGAAGAGAACGCGACAACTGCATTTATGGATCGGGATGATCTGCTCGGTATTTATTCTCATTCAATCGGTAACGGGGTTACTGTTATCCGAGAAGTGGTTAACCGGCGCTTCCGAGGGACCGCCTCAGGGCATGATGCAAACTATGAATGCCGGAAATCAGGCTGGACTAGCCCAGGGGCAGAACCAAAACCAAGATCAGTCTCAGGGACAAGGGACATCGCAAGGTCAGACGCAGGGTCAAATGCAGGGTCAAATGCAAGGTCAACGGCCGTTTCCTGGCGGCGGTGCCGGTCCGGGAGGACAGGCCGGGGTTACCGGTTTCATTAAGAACCTGCACGAAGGCAGAATCGGCAATACGAATGTGAAGTGGCTTGTCGATCTCACCGCGATCAGTATGATCGTCCTCACTGTCACAGGGATCACCCTGTCGATCAAAACCCTTCGGGCACAAAGCATGCAAAGAAAAAGACGCCGATCCGCGGCACAAGAAGCTTAATCATCTGCATCGCCGTCAGGGCGCTTACTTACACAAAAAGCCTTCAACCAAGGAACCATTTCCTCTGGTTGAAGGCTTTACTACTTATCCCAGCACTACGCGGTCATCCGACAGCTTGCTGCCGCTGATTTGTTCGAATTCCCCGAGCAGCTGCTCGACGGTCAAGTTCTTCTTCCGTTCTTCGCTCACATCCAGAATGATGCGGCCCTTATCCATCATGATCAGGCGGTTGCCGAGCCTGATCGCCTGCTCCATGTTATGCGTGACCATCAGCGTGGTCAGCTTCATCTCGCGCACGATCTCCTCGGTCAATCGTGTAATCAGCTCCGCCCGCGCAGGATCCAGCGCGGCGGTATGCTCGTCCAACAGCAGAATCTGCGGCTGCGTGAACGTAGCCATCAGCAAGCTGAGGGCTTGCCGCTCTCCCCCGGAGAGCAGGCCGACCTTGGCGCGCAGACGGCCCTCCAGGCCGATGCCGAGACGCTGCAGCTGCTCCAGGAACACCGCACGGCGGCGCGCTCCCGTGCCGAAGCTTAGCCCGCGCTTCTTCCCGCGGGTATAGGCCATGGCGAGATTCTCCTCGATGGTCATACGAGGGGCTGTCCCCGCCATGGGATCTTGGAAGACGCGGCCGATCCAACGGCTGCGCTCGTACTCCGGCAAATGGTGGATCTTCTCACCATTGATCGCCACTTCACCGGCATCGGGCGTCATCACGCCGGAGATGATGTTCATCAGCGTCGATTTGCCGGCGCCGTTACTGCCGATGACCGTGACGAAGTCGCCGGGCTTCAAGGTTAAGTTGATGCCGATCAGCGCAATTTTCTCATCGGCGGAACCCGGGTTAAACAGCTTGGATACATTGGAAAGCTGAAGCATCAGCGGCCACCTCCCTTGTTCAATTGCACGGCCCGCGCCGTCAGTTCAGCCGAACGCCGCTTGGCGGTTGCTTTCTGGCGGATGGAACGCTGCACCGATGGCAGGACTAGCGCGATGATAACGATGATCGCCGTAATCAGCTTTAAGTCGGAAGCGTCGAGCCACTCCACGCGCAGCGCCAACGCTACGACGATTCTGTACACAATCGAGCCCAGAACAGCGGCCAGCGTCGCCCGGAATACGGACCTAGCACCGAAGATCGCTTCCCCGATAATGACGGAAGCCAGACCGATGACGATCATCCCGATTCCCATGGAGATGTCCGCAAATCCGGAATGCTGGGCAATCAGCGCGCCGGACAAAGCCACTAAACCGTTCGACAAGCTAATGCCCAGAATGGTCGTATTATCCGTATTCGCCCCGAAACTGCGAATCATCCGGGCATTATCCCCCGTCGCTCGCAGGGATAGTCCCAGATCCGTGTGCAGGAAGCCGTCCAACAGCAGCTTGAACAGAATGACAACGATGAAACCGACGGCAATAGGAGAAATCGACGTGAACATCGTGTCCGCACCCAGCAGCGAAATGTTCGGTTTCCCCATAATCCGCATATTAATGGAATAGAGCGCGATCATCATCAAAATACCGGATAAAAGTCCGTTAACTTTCCCTTTGGTATGCAGCAAGCCCGTACAAGCACCGGCAGCAAGGCCGCCGGCAAAGGCCGCCACGCAAGCCAGCAGCGGCGAGTATCCGTTAGCAATCATAATGGCAGCTATTGCGCCGCCGGTTGTAAAGCTCCCGTCCACCGTCAAATCAGGGAAGTCGAGAATTCGGAATGTAATATAAACGCCCAGCGCCATCAACGCATAGAGAAGCCCCAGCTCAACGGCGCCGTTCATGGATTCCATCATAGGTGAACAACCTCCTTATTATTTTCACAGATGCGTCCGACGAGAGAAAAAAAGGGCGGACGAAAGTGTCGTCCACCCCTCTTATCCTATCCATTACTGAATGATGTTTTTCTCTTTGTCTTTGACGGCATTTTTCATGGCATCCGTCACTTCGATACCTTGCGCTTTAGCCGCTTTCAGGTTCAGGATCAAATCCAGCTTGTCTGGAACCGTCACTTTCATGTCGGCAGGCTTTTTGCCGTTTTTCAAAATTTCGACAGCCATTTGCCCTACTTGGTAGCCGTGATCGTAATATTTGAAGCCAACCGTTGCGAATGCTCCTTTTTCCACGGTATCGCGGTCACTGGAGAAGAACGGAATTTTCTTTTCGTTGGCCACTTGAATGATGCCGTCCACACCGCTAACAACGGTGTTGTCCAGCGTGATCAAGAACGCGTCCGCACGTCCTACAAGCGATTGAGCGGCTTGCTTCACTTCGGATGTATTGGTTACTGGCGCTTTCACCAGTTTAATGTTATGCTTCGTCAGCGCTTCCTCTGCATTTTTGGCCATAATTACTGCGTTCGGCTCGCCTTCGTTGATGACAAGACCAACCGTTTTCACCTTCGGCATGTTAGCTGCTACGAAATCCATCAATTGAGCGACAGCCATCGGGTTCGTATCCGATGCTCCGGAAACCGTACCTCCCGGTTTATCTACATTCGTGACGATCTTCGCTGCCAGCGGATCCGTTACGGCTGCGAAAAGGATCGGGGCTTTCTTCACTTGCTGTACGACCGCTTGAGCGGATGGCGTAGCGATTCCAAGCACCAAATCATTGTCAGCGGAAGCGATCTTTTGCGCGATGGACAAGTTGTTCGTTTGATCGCCTTGCGCGTTATTAAAGTCGACTTTCAAATTCGTGCCTTCCACGATACCGGCATCTTTCAGCGCGGCCAGGAAGCCTTGGCGAGTAGCATCCAACGAAGGGTGCTCGACGATTTGTGAAATTGCTACTTTGTACGTCTTCGATGCGGCTGCCGTCGCTGCCGGAGCTGCTGATGCGCCTCCTGCCGCCGGCGTTGTTGCCGCCTTTTGGCCACAACCGGCCACGACCATAAGAGCTGCTGATAATACAAGTGATGCAAGTGCTTTCTTTTTCAACCTCATTACCCCTCTCTTTTGTACCCATTTGGCCAGCTTGAACCCGTCGTCCACTCATCACTTTAACGCTTTTGTTCATCAAAGTGCCGTGGTATACCGATATAGGCCAAGCCCATTTTCTAATTAACCACAGTTTAATTGGTACGCGTGTTTCCGTCAATTGTTTTATGCACCATGTCATAATTTGGCGCAGTCTTTCCGCTATCCCTATTTATAAAAGCCGCGAAGCAGCTCGTCCATCACCCGGTTCGTCCGCGCCCCCGTAACGCCGGTACTCGGGCTTGTGCCCAGACCTCTCAGCTCGTCCACAACCATCCCGATCAGAGGCTGCTGTACATGCGCCGGATTCGGAATCGTATATGTCTGCACTTCGCCGTCCGCCGTCTCCACGCGAAGATCGTCGCCGAATGTCGAGAACGCCACTTTCCCGCGGGAACCTACAATCTCGTTCACATCGCTGCGCTTGTAGCTGTTGAAGCTCCAAATGCCCGTGCCCATCACGCCGGACTCGAACGCGTAGGCGGTTGTTACGATATCCTCCACTTGTTGCTGTCCGCTCTGATTTTTGGCAAAGCCCTTCACTTCGCCTATCGGTCCGAGCAAATAATCCAGAATATCGAGCGTATGGCTGGCCAAATCCACGAACAGACCGCCTCCCGACAGCTCGGGCTGAATGCGCCACGGGAGCTCTTGCCCCGCGTCCTCTCGCAGCATCTGGAGATAGGTCGTATGGATGAAGCGGATCTCGCCTATAACGCCGCTGTCCAGCAGGCTTTTGATCTGCAGAAACTTTGGCAGCCCCCTGCGGTAATAAGCCACGAATAACGGCACACCCGCTGCTTCGCAAACGGCGATCATTTCGAGGCACTCCTCATGATTACGGGCCATCGGCTTCTCGACATAGACCGGCTTTCCCGCTTTCGCTGCCATCACGGCATAATCCCGATGGAAACCAGGAGGCGTCGCCACGTAAACTGCGTTCACATCAGGATCATTCACCAACGCTTCCGCATCGTCGTACCATTTGGCTACCCCGTGCCTTCTGGCATAGTCCTCCGCTAACGCGCCATTGCGCCGCATAACGGCAACAAGCTCAGACCCGTTCACTTTCTGAAAAGCAGGCCCGCTTTTCACTTCCGTCACGTCGCCGCAGCCGATAATCCCCCATCGAACCTTATCCATACACCGATTCCCTCCAGCTCTATGCAATTTGTTACTTCATAACATTCGACACACGCGCCTCTCCTCCTCCGAACCTATTTCAATTGGTACAAAAGATATCGCTGCAATTGGCACTATGTCTATCCCGCCCATGTTGCTATAATGTCGGAAAATCTAACGAAACAGGTGAGCCAACGCATGTATGTCCCTGCCCATTTCGAAATACAGGATGTTCGTCTGATGTACGATATCATGGAACAAAACGGCTTCGCCACGCTGGTCTCCCAGCATCAAGGCCGTCCGTTCGCTACGCATCTCCCCCTTACGCTCGATAGGGAGAACGGCTGTCTTCTCGGCCACTTCGCGCGTCCTAACCCGCAATGGACCGATCTGGAGGGTCAGGAGGCGCTCGTTATTTTCCAAGGACCTCATTGCTACATCTCCCCTTCCTGGTACGAGACCGGCACCTCGGTTCCAACGTGGAACTATGTAGCTGTCCATGTCTATGGGCGGGTCCAGATGGTTCATGACACCGAAGAAACCCTCTCTGCCATGCAGGACTTGGTCGTCAAATACGAGGCGTCCGATAGCCCGTATAAGCTGGCCGACGTGGACGCCGCCTATTTGGCCGGGTTAAGCAAGGGGGTTCAAGGCTTCCGGATCGGCATCACCCGCATGGAAGGCAAGGCGAAGCTGAGCCAAAACCATCCTGCCAAGCGTCAGGAGCTCGTCATTCAACGGTTGGAGCAGCTTAACCGGGAAAATGAGAATCAGATCGCGGCGCTGATGAGGCAGAACTTTGCGGCTCGCGGCGGACAGTGAGACTGGCGGGAGGATGTGGGTTGCGACGGATAGGGAGGCTAGCGGGGCATGCGCAGATTGTGACGGACAGTGAGGCTGGCGGGAGGATGTGGGTTGCGACGGACAGGGAGGCTGGCAGAGCATGCGGGTTGCCTGCAGAGCGGTGCCCGCTCCGGTTGAGACTCTCCGTTGAGGAGCTCCTCGAGCCGTGGCGTAACTGGAATTTCTCCCGTTATTTCGGCGGTTATTGGCCCAGTTGTGCGAATAGAGGGAATTCCTCCCGTTATTTCATCCACTTTTCGCGTAAAGACAGCAAGTTGAGGGAAATTAACAGGAGTTTTTCCTGTTATCCATCGTTTGTGGATCGATAAGACTTCATTTAACAGGAGAAATTCCCGTTATGAGCGAGACTCTTGTTGAGGGAGGCCTGCTCCGGTATAGGTGAGACTCTTGTCGAGGGATGCCCGCTCCCTGTATGAGACTCTCCTTGAGGAGGGCCGCTTTCTTATCCTCGGGCCGTGGCGTAACTGGAATTTCTCCCGTTATTTCCGAGGTTATTGGCCCAGTTGCGCGAATAGAGGGAATTCCTCCCGTTATTTCATCCACTTTTCGCGAAATGACAGCAAGTTGAGGGAGATTAACGGGAGTTTTTCCTGTTATCCATCGTTTGGGTGTTCATCAGCTGCATTTAACAGGAGAATTTCCCGTTATGGGCGAGACTCTTGTCGAGGGATGCTTGCTCCCTGTATGAGACTCTCATTGAGGAGGGCTGTTTTCTTATCCTCGGGCCGTGGCGTAACTGGAATTTCTCCCGTTATTTCCGAGGTTATTGGCCCAGTTGTGCGAATAGAGGGAATTCCTCCCGTTATTTCATCCACTTTTCGCGAAAAGACAGCAAGTTGGGGGAAATTAACAGGAGTTTTTCCTGTTATCCATCGTTTGTGGATCGATCAGACTTCATTTAACAGGAGAAATCCCCGTTATGAGCGAGACTTTCGTTAAGGCAGCCCCACCTGCCTCATCACGCCTCCAACAAAAAAGTGGCCGAACAGATCAACTGTCCAGCCACTCTATCCACCCCAAAAACCATGCCTCCCGCAGCGCTAATGAATCTCGCGCTGCAGCGACCCCGCGGCAGCGGGTCCCTTGCCTGCCTCAGCCAACACAGGCGAAGCGTCCGCAGCCAGCTGCTCCTGAATCTGCAGCTGCTGCGTGGCGAACTCGCGATACATCTCATGCGTCTCCAGCAGCTCCTGATGGGTACCGCTTCCTGTGACGACGCCTTTGTCCAGGAAGATGATCTGGTCGGCATCGACGACCGTCGAGAGGCGGTGCGCGATGACGAGCGTCGTACGTCCCTGCATGAGGTTCTGCAGCGCTTGCTGCACGACAACCTCGGACTTGCTGTCCAGACTCGATGTCGCTTCGTCGAGCATAAGAATTTTCGGATCGCGCAGCAAAGCCCGCGCAATCGCAATCCGCTGCCGCTGTCCGCCCGACAGCTTGATGCCGCGCTCGCCGACCTCGGTGTCATACTGCTGCGGCAGCTCCTCAATGAACGCGTCCGCATAAGCCATCTGCGAAGCCTGCTTGATCTCCTCCAGCGTCACTTCCCGCTGCAGGCCGTAGCACAGATTATCCCGAATCGTACCCGCGATAAGCGGACTTTCCTGGGATACGTACCCGATCTGACTCCGCCAGGAGACGAGTGAGAACCGGTCAATGGCATCCGCGCCTAACGTGATGGAGCCCGCCTGCGGCGAATAGAACCGTTCGAGCAGCGAGAATGTCGTCGTCTTCCCGCTTCCGCTCGGACCGACGATGGCCGTCACTTTGCCCGCTTCCATCGTGAAGGAGACATCTTTCAGCACGGACTCTCCCTCTTTGTAGCCGTAAGTGACTCCGTCGAAACGGATCGACTGTGAAGCATTCGTGACATTGGCGCCGGCATACGGATTCTCCTCTTCATAATCCAGCACCTTCAGGATCGTATCGGTCGCTCCCATCGCTTTTTGCGCTTGATTGAAGAATTGGGTGATTTGCGTAATCGGCATCACGATCTGGAATAAGTACAACATGAAAGCGACTAATTGACCCGCCGATATCGCCCCGGACGCCACACGCATCCCACCGTAACCGAACAGCACGACAAACAGCATGAGCATGACAAAGGTAACGAGCGGGGCCATCAGCGCTTGGATTTTGCCTTCGCGCAGGCCGAATTGGAACAGCTTTTGAATGCCGGAGCTGCCTTCTTTATACTCCACAGGCTCCGCGTTCGCCGCCTTCACCAAGCGGATCTCGGAGAGAACGCGATTCAGTACCGATGTGAAGCTGGCGGTCTCGGCCTGCATACCTTTGGAGATTTTGAACATTTGCCGCCCCAGCGGAAAGAGGATTAGGAAGGCGATCGGGAACACGCTGAACATAATGAGCGTCATTTTCCAATCCATATATAACAGTACGACGATTGAACCAACTATAGAAATAAGACCTGTAACAAAGCCTGACGTATGCTCGGCGATCAACCCTTTGATCACCGCAGTATCGTTCGTCATTCGGGAGATCGTATCCCCCGTTTGGTGATTGTCGTAGTAACCGACAGGCAGCACCAGCAGCTTCTTCCACAACCGGTCCCGAATGCCCGCCACGACTTTCTGCCCCGCATAATTCAGCAGATAGACGGAAACCCCGGATGCGACGGCCGAACCGACGAAGGCGACCGCCATACCGCCGATCTGCATCCAGTTCAAGGCGTCGATCGAGAAGCTGTCGACGACATTCTTCGTAAACAGCGGGATCACCAAACTCACCAACGTTGACATAATGCTTAATCCTAATGCTATGCTTAACAACAGCTTCGGAGGCTCAGCCTGCAGGATCAAGCGGAAAAACCCCCGCCAATTGCCCGCTCCCTGAGCCGCCGCGTTCCTTGCTTCTCTCACAGTTCATCTACTCCTTTACCCGACCGGATATGGATCCGTCTCGTCTATATGTTCTTTTCAGTTTCTCTTGGCAAAAAGAACTATACACCTGTATTTTAAACGGAATATAAACAGGATCGAATCGGTCCGGCGATGTAGAGGAGTTAAAGGCTAAGTCTCCGTTGTGATCTGCCATACGATGCCGAACGGATCTTCCAGACGCCCGAACATCGTCCCCCAGAACATACGCTCGAACGGCATGATCACCCTGCCGCCCTCGGATAAAGCCGCGAAAATTCGGCGCCCCTCCGCTTCACTCGCAAATTCCAGCGACAAGTCCATGCCTTGTCCCCGGTTCACCGCGTCGGTGCCCGAGTCCGCCATGAAGAAACGAAGCCCTAACGCATGCAGCTCCAAATGCATCACACGGTTGCGGTCCGCCTCATCGGCACCCGGCATATCTGCGAACGTGCGCAGCGAAACGATTTCGCCGCCCAGCGCCTTGACGTAGAAATCCGCCTGCGCCCTAGCGCTGCTGCTGTATATATAGGGAGTCAGTTTTGCCATCGTAAAAATCCTCCTAAAGTTTCATTATATTTTCCTCAATGTACTCAAAATATAGGATATCCGTAAAGGCCTATCCCCAGACGACACGGTCTCTTCCTTGCTCTTTGGCCGCATAGAGCAGCATATCCGCCGCGGCTACAAGCTCCTCCGATTTCTGATCCTTCTTGCGAACTGTCGCGCCGAAGCTCATCGACACGCCAAACTTGTCATCGTCAGAGCCGAATTCAAGCTTCTTGAGCTCCGCGATGAACCGCTGCAGCAATGCGATGGCCGGCTGGCGGTCCGGTGTGAACAAAATAATCGTAAACTCCTCGCCTCCATAACGAAAAGCACGGCCCTGATCCTCCGGAATGACGGTTTCCAGTAGATGGCCGATCGCTATAAGGACCGCATCGCCGACTTGATGGCCATAGCGATCATTTATTTTTTTGAAATAATCGATATCGCACATCACAAGCGTAAAATGCTTGCGCTGCGTAATCGTTTCCCGGATTTGCTCCTGAAAGCTGCGATGATTGTAGAGTCCTGTGAGATAGTCCTTTTTCGCCAGATTCTCAAAGATCCCCTTCTCTACGAAATGCTTGCGCTCGCGGGCCACGATGATCCCGCCGATAACCCCGATCATGACGGTGAAGGCGAAATTAAATAAATGCCGCGGCAGATCGGCCGCCATGAATCCGCCGTCCACTACGAAAACGACCCCGATATAGCCGATGAGGACCATATACGTTGCCACCATAGCGCCTGTGAAGCTCCAGTAGAGCGAGGCGTGCAGAAGAATCAAATATGAAATCGGTTGCAATGGGCTTTTCGTACCGCCGGTCAGGGAGATAATCATGATGAAGGCGACGTAATCCATGACCACGCCTAGCCTTGTCATATAACGGTATAAAGCGGAATTAATCGGTGACCGGTGCAAAATATACTCCGTAACTCCCATATAACAAACGGCAACGGAAAAAAGGACGGCAAATAGAATGAGGTCCATCTTCCCGTGCTGATAATATTTCAGATATAAAAGCGTAGAGGTCGGTACGAAAAACCACCTTACACAACTATAGGCAATCTCTAAAATGTGGTCGGACCTTCTTGTTTTGAACATACTGCCTTCACTTCCCTGGAAATGGAGTCCTTCGTGACATGGAATTCTAGGACCGTTCCAGGAACTCCTTCATTAAGCAATCCAGCATAGATTTCCTGTCGTCGTCAGCACATCGTTCAATTTTGTTTTTTGCAGTTTCAATCTATACAATGGAAGGGTAAGACATCCTATAGCTAATCGACGAGGAGGTATTTCGATGAATACTTTTACATTCTATAATCCGACTACGCTTCATTTCGGACAAGGTCAATTGGAGAAGCTGACAACGGAGATTCCGAAGTATGGCAAAAACGTGCTCCTCGTGTACGGGGGCGGCAGCATCAAACAGAACGGCCTATACACCAAGGTAGTTCACATCTTGAAGGGATTGGATGCTGCGATTTTCGAGCTGCCCGGCGTCGAGCCCAATCCAAGATTATCGACTGTGCAGCGCGGGGTGGAGCTATGCCGCAGCCAGCAGATCGACCTGATTCTGGCCGTCGGCGGCGGCAGCGTCATCGACTGTGCCAAAGCGGTTGCCGTTGGCGCCAAGTATGAAGGGAACTTCTGGGATATCGTCACGCGCAAAGCATCCGCTACAGGTGCGCTTCCGCTCGGTACCGTGCTGACGATTGCCGCTACAGGCTCGGAAATGAACTCAGGCTCCGTCATTACAAACTGGGAGACCAAGGAGAAGCTCGGCTGGGGCAGCCCGTACGCATTCCCGAAGTTCTCCATTCTCGATCCGGCTCACACCGTTTCCCTGCCTGCCAACCAAACCGTCTACGGAATGGTCGACATCATGTCCCACGTGTTCGAGCAGTACTTCCATCATGGCACCAACACGCCGGTACAAGACGGCTTCTGCGAAACCATCCTGCGGACGGTCATCGATACGGCGCCTCGCTTGCTGGAAGACTTGACGGACCTGGAGCATCGCGGAACGATTCTATATACCGGCACGATGGCGCTCAACGGCACGCTCAGCATGGGCGTACGCGGCGATTGGGCGACGCATAATCTGGAGCATGCGGTATCCGCCGTTCACGATATCCCGCATGGCGGAGGTCTTGCGATCCTGTTCCCGAACTGGATGACCTACACGCTGGATGCCAACGAAGCGCGGTTCAAGCAGTTCGCGCAGCGTGTCTTCGGCGTCCAGGACGCCGGCAGAACGGACCGCCAGATCGCCGAGGAAGGCATCGCACAGCTTCGCGCGTTCTTCACCTCGATCGGCGCGCCAAGCCGGCTCGCGGATTACAATATCGATGACTCCACCATCGAGGAAATGGCCGATAAAGCGATGGTGTACGGTGATTTCGGCCACTTCAAGAAGCTGACGCGCGAAGATGTCGTCAACATTTACAAGATGTCGCTATAAAGTCGTTGCGCAAAGAGGGGCTATCCTCCAGCAGATTCATCTGCATGGGGATAGTCCCTCTGTTCTATGGGTATGAGCAACCGAATCCCTGCGTGCGCAACCACTTACACGCCTCCCAAAGGGAAATACAGTTCGCTATTCCCGCCAGTACCTCCCTATTCATGAGCCATATGGAAATACAGGGTCTTATTTGCCCCAAAGTTACTCAATTCCAGCCAAAATTCGGGAAATAAGGCGTCCTATTTCCTCTTGAGCCGCGAAACGGGTGCTTTCCAGGCAAATAGCGGATCGTATTTCCCTATCGGGCAAACTTGCGCGGTGCAGCCCCCCTCACCGCTCCCGCTCACCGCAGCACCGTATACCCCCGCCACTCCTCCGGCAGCAATCGCTGGTACAAGGGCTGCAGATAGCGGTCGTCAATCAGCAGCAGCACGCCACGGTCCGTTTCGGAGCGTATCAACCGACCGCCGGCCTGTTGGACCTTGTTCATGCCGGGGAAGACGTAGGCATACTCGTAGCCGTTCTTCCCCGTCTCATCCAGATAGGACCGGATTAGATTACGCTCCGGCCCCAGCTGCGGCAGACCGACGCCGACGATGGCCACGCCGGTCAACCGCTCCCCGACCAGATCGATCCCTTCGGAGAAGATACCGCCCATGACGGCGAAGCCGACGAGCGTTCCCTCCCGGCCTGCCTGATACTCGGCCAAGAAATTCTCTCGCTCCTCTTCCGGCATCTGCGCCGTCTGCACCAGGATCCGCAGTCCGCTATCCCCTCCCTGTTCAGCCATAAGCTCCATGAACGCTTCCTGCACGCTGCTCATATAAGCATAAGAAGGGAAGAATACCAAATGGTTGCCCTGCCCATGACGAGTCACCATATCATAAATCGAACGGGCGATGGGCTCCCTGCTGCGCTCTCGGTCCTGATAACGCGTGGATAACGGCTGCACGTACACCTCCAACTGCTCTTGGGCGAATGGCGAGGGTACGCTGACGGAGTAATCCTCCTCGCCGGCTCCCAGCGTGTCCATATAGTAGGACAAAGGCGACAGCGTCGCCGAGAAGAACACGTGCGACCGGTACCCTTTGCCCATCTGGCGGAGCAGATGAGACGGGTCCAGACAGATCAGCTTCACGCCGGTCTCGTTCCGTTCGGACGTATACAGCGTCATGTACCGCTCGTCATACAGCTTCGCGATGCGGACGAAGTTATGCGCCTCGAAGTACGTCTCCAGCAGCTGCGGACTCGTAGGGCTGCCTCCCCCTGCCGCAAGCTCTTTCTCCGCGCTAGCAAGGAAAGCATCGAGCAGCCCCAGGAGAGCCTCCGGAAGCTCCGGCTCCGCCATCATGGGCCGTTCGCCGATCCGCTTGCGGAGTGCGATGAAATACTGATTAACGGCTTTGGCCGCATCATGGAGATCGGCGCGCACACCTTTGAACTCCCTCTGCAGTGCAAGGAACGGCGACTTGGTCAACGTACTGCTGTACATCTCTCTGGCCCGGTCAATCAGGTTATGGGCCTCGTCCACCAGCAGCGCCGTTTGCTTTTTCTGCTCGTCGAACAGTCTCTTCAAATTAATGCGCGGATCGAAAATATAGTTATAGTCGCATATGACGGCATCGGCGGCGTAGGCGACATCCAGAGAAAATTCAAAAGGGCAGACGCGGTGCTTCCGCGCATAAGTCTCCATGACACTTCGCGTCATGATCGTCTCCGACCCAAGGAGATCCAGCACCGCTTCGTTGATCCGGTCATAGTAGCCGTCCGCGAATTCGCAATGCTCCTTCGTACACCGGACTTCCTCCTTCAGGCAGACCTTCTCCTTGGCCGTAATCGTCACGACATGCAGTTCGAGACCTCGTGCCTGAAGCAATGCGTAGGCTTCTTCCGCTGCCGTACGTGTAATCGTCTTCGTTGTCAAATAGAAAATCCGCTGCAGCAGCCCCTCTCCAATCGCTTTGACGGAAGGGAACAGCGTCGACATCGTCTTGCCGATCCCGGTCGGCGCCTTGGCGAACAGCTTGCGTCCTTCGCCGATCGATTTATAGACCGCAGCCGCAAGCTTACGCTGGCCCTCCCGGTAGGCGGGAAACGGGAAGGCCAGCTCCTTCACGCTCCGGTCCCTTCGCTGCACATGCTCATAACGCGCATGCGCATATGGGTAATACCGCTCCACCACATCCTGCACGAACAGCTCCAGTTCAGAGAAGGAGGCTTCCCGTATAAACCGGCGCGTCTCTTCCGTATCCACCTGCATATACGTAAGCCTGATACGCATCTGATGAAGCCCGCGGTCTTTGGCCACCATATAGGCATAGCACATCGCTTGCGCCCAATGAACGGGATAGGAATTCTCCTCGATCAAGCCGATGTCCGAAGAGGTGGATTTGATCTCGTCTACCGTTACCGTGCTGCCGTCCGCCTCCTGCAGAAGCCCGTCGCACCGGCCGTCAATGACGAATAACAGCTCCCGGTAAGGGATCTCGGCCGATACGTACACCTCATGCTCGTCCGATTCACGGTATTGCTTTTGCAATTTCTGGTGCGCCTTGGTCCCCTCGGTCAGCGCGACGCTGGTCCGGAAGCTGGAATCGATACTGCCGCTGCTGAATACATATTCCACCAGAGAACGCACGGAAATGCTGATCATTTGGGTCATTAGCCATTCTCCGTCCTAGAACATTTGTTCCTTATTGTAGCATGCGGCAAAGCCAAATATCCACCTCCCTCAGGAAGTGGAACTGTGCTACAATAGCATTGGCTTTTCAAATATTTACCAACCTATTCAGGAAAGGAAGTTCCTATGTTCTTTTTCAGTAAACTCTTCCTTAAACTGCTGCGCTTGGACAACAAATTCACATTCACACTGGCCCTGCTCTTCATTCTGTTATCCGCGATCGGCGCCTATCTCCTGGAGAAGGAAACGTTCGGCAGCATTTTCAACGGGTTGTGGTGGGTGATGACGACCGTGACGACGACGGGATACGGGGACTTCGCGCCCAAAACCGTGGCCGGCAAATGCCTCGGCATCTTTCTGTACATCTTCGGCATCGGTCTCATATCCGTCACGATCAGCAAAGTAATTGACTCACTATTCGTCTATAGACAGCGAAAGGAAGAGGGTAAATTGCGATTTCAAGGCGAACAGCATTTTGTCATCATTGACTGGAGCAAAAATGCCGAATTGGCCATTCAGGAAATATTGAATACGGACACGACAACGGAAGTCGTTTTGATCGATACGTTGGATAAGACACCGATCGTACATAACCGGGTCCATTATATCCGCGGCAATCCCACCCACCTCGAAACGCTCGAAATGGCCAATATGGAGAAGGCCCGCTCCGTCTTCATTTTCGCCAATGAAATCACCGAAGATCAAGCGATGCTGCGCGACCCGTCGTTCGTCGACGGCAAGACGCTGCTCGTAGCCACCACTATCGAGCGCAATTTCCGCAACGTCCACTCCATCGTCGAAATCAAAAACAGTGAAAACATGCAAAATTTCCAGCACGTCAATGTCAACGAATTCATCCTCGGCTCCGAGACCATCTCGCAGTTGGCCGTCCGCTCCGCCTTCTCGCCCGGGTCGTCCCGCGTCGTATCGCAGCTTCTGACCAGGCAATCCAGCAGCAATCTTCATGTGTTGGGCAAAAGAAGCGAATGGCGCACGTACCGCGACGCTTTCGAGCAGCTGCTGGAGGAAGGCGCCACCCTGATCGCCGACCGCGATCAGTTGAACATCAACCGTAAGCTGGATCAGTTGATTCCAGAAGACGCGCAGCTCTTCGTCATTTGCGACGGGGACACGTTCCAGCGCATTTCCGCGCGGGCTTAACGAAACAGGACACCGAACTCTCATTGGCAGAGAGCCGGTGTCCTTCTTTATTTACCCTTTGGGTGCAGCCCAACGAAACGGCGTCGTATTCCAAAACAAATCCGGATTGACCTGCACGTTATGCGCCCAGAAGGTGAAATGCAGATGCGGCCCGGTGGAGAATCCGGTCGTCCCGACCAAACCGATGATGTCCCCTTGTTTCACCCGGTCGCCTGTCTTCACCTTCAGCTCCGACATGTGAGCGTACTGGGAGAACAGCCCCATCCCATGATCGAGATAGATGGAATTGCCGGTCAAGTACAGGCTGTCGGCCAGCGCCACGACCCCGTCGTTGGTCGCTTTGATCGGCGTGCCCTCTTTCGCGGCCAAATCCACCGCCATATGCGCGCTGTCGTATTTCCCGTTCACATAACGGGTATAGCCATACGGCGTCGTCAAAATCCCCTCGATCGGCTTCACGAACGGACCGCTGAACAAGAACTCCGGCTCGGACTTGCTGCGAGCCAGATCGATCTTCTTCTGATCGGCGGCGATTCGCGCCGTATCCTGCTTCATACTCTCCATCTGAGCCGTAACCTTCAGATACTGGGTCTCGAACTTCTTCGGCACGATGGTCAGCGTCTGATCGCCGATCGGGTATTTGCCGGGCTTGACCGCCATCGGAATCGGCAAATACGTGAAATACCCCGCTCCGTACGGCTGAAGCGTGTAGGTTTTGTTCTGCCAGGCGATGGTCCCCGGCTTGTTATGCCGCACCAGCACCGCATCCCCCGGTGCCGCCGTGTCCGGCACGAGCTTCCAATCGGCGCTCATGATGCCCTGAGCAGCTTCCTTCGTCGGATAAAGCGGAAGCTCCTTCGCCAGCAGCTGAAGCCGGTCCTGCTCCTTCCGGATGGCGGCTTTGACCTCCTCGGCCATACCGTCCGACCACGTCTGTCCGCCATCGGCTGTAACGAGCAGCGGGCTCTTCGCATCCTTGGAGCTGACAGGCAGCGCCCAGCCGATTCGCGGCGTCAGGAACTGCGTCATCTTCACGGGAACCTCGGCCGCCCCCAACATAACGGTCTGCGGAGATGGGAAGGCTCCTGTATCTCCCTCCAGGCGCAGCAGCTCCTCGAGCTTCAGTGCTCCCGTTGCAGTGGCAGCGCTTCCAGTCGGTGTTGGCAATGCACCGGCCGCTACGTTCTCTGTCCCTTCCCGCCACTGCGCTCCCCCGTCTTCTGTCACGACGAGGGCGTCCGCGTACCGCACCCAGCCATGTTCCAAATCCTCCATGCGGAATGTCTCGGCTACTCTGGGCGGCGGCGTAGGGGCCGGAGTCGCTGAAGCAGGAGCCGGGTCCGCTCTCGTCCAGGAGGAGACCGGACCGAACGGCGATTTGCCGATCAAGATCACAACACAAGCGGCAAGCAGACAAGCGCCTGCCAATAAAGGCCACTGCCGGCGGCGTTTTGCACGTTTCACAGCATTTATTCCCCCCTGTCCTGCAATGGGCTATGGGTTTCATTCATATGGATATGTGTCCATCATAACATAAAAAGCCCGAAGACAGCATCGTCTCCGGGCTTCGTTTAAATCTGTACGCTTTTCTTTGGTTCTTTCTGATCAATGCTCGTGTTGTTCACGAGAGGAAGCAACTTGACGCTTCGAACCATGGCAGACTGGCATAAATGGCAAGTCGGTTCGTGCTCGAAAGTGAAATTATCCCGCATCCAGCCTTTACAGCCTTCTTGTACACAAGACCATACCGTCACATTTTCTAGAGGCATCTCTTCAAAGGACTTTTTTCTGGAATACATGGTGATCCTCCTCCGTGTATGAACATTTAGTTAAATTGAAAAAGACTGCCATTACGCAAGGTAAGGCAGTCTTTTTAATTATATTACAGTTTTACAACGTTCTCAGCTTGCGGTCCGCGGTTGCCTTGAACAACGTTGAACTCAACTTGTTGACCTTCGTCCAAAGTTTTGAAGCCTTCGCCTTGGATTGCAGAGAAGTGAACGAATACATCGTTGCCGCCTTCAACTTCGATGAAACCGAAACCTTTTTCTGCGTTAAACCATTTCACTGTACCAGTAGCCATGAGTAATACCTCCAAAAAATTATTAACATGTTTTTTATTCTTCAAAGAGAAAAAATTCACACATTATAAAAGGTTCTAACAAAAATGAAAACCCTTTACAATATGTGAATTCAGGTTCTTTTTGTCGATTACGACCATCATATCATATCGCATTTGAAAACGCAAACTATTTCCAGTTCTTACATAGTGATGTAATCGCCCTCCACAGCACAGAAAAACTCCCATACGGGAGTTAGTCGTGGTGGTCTTCACCAAACAAGACGCCTTGAATTTCATTGTTCGCCTCTACGTTAAGCCTCGTTTTGAAATAGTCAACGACGGCCTCGACGGCTTTCTCCGCTTGAAACTCCGAAATGCCCGCTTCCTTGGCGACGTGATCCCGAACGATGTGCTTCATACAGTTTGCCTCCTTTCATGAGGGTTGTTTTCCGACATTTATGTTTTGCAATTAAGGGGAAGTTATGCAGTCCGCCCCAACTTTGGTCTAGGTTTCAATTAGCCTCAAGACCGTTTGCCGGCTTAAGCGAGGTCCCTATACTGAAGGTAATGAAGTTTACTGGGAGGGTCATTCAACGTGTACAGCATAAGTATAGGAGCCATCTTGCTCGGATCGTTATTCTATTTCATTTTCGCCTGGATCGGGAGTGTCAAAGCTTCGCGACTTCTATATAGCGGGAGCCCGGAGCGCATGCATCGCAAAGCGCGCAAGCTGCTCTTCTGGTCGTGGTTCCCCGTCATCCCGGCTGCCGCTGTCATCGGCGCTACGGTTTGGATGCAGCAGACGATGCAGGCTGCTTTCTGGATCGACCGCATGCTGGTCGGGGTGCCGCTGATCGTGCTGCCGCTTCTGACGGTCTGGTTCGTATCGGTGCCGAAGCTGATCAAGCTGCGCGCGCTCACGAAGCCCCTGTCCGGGGAAGGGGAGCCGGCTATTCCCGCGGACCCGGCTATCTATCCAAGAGCGGCGAGTCCCGCTCTCATTCTTCCTTTTCAGATGACGGCGCTGGCCGCATTAACGTCCTTCTATTTCGCCCTTGTGCCGCCGTTCCCGTTCCAGTGGCAGGACATTGCCGTACCGCTGGCCGTTGGCGCAGTAGCGACGGCAGCGCTTTGGTGGAGACACCGGGTGCGGTTCATGCAGGTTAGCAAAACGGAATCCTACACGGCTCCCGCTTTCTGGAGACGGGGCTTGGCCATGCTCGGCGTACTTGCCGTGCTGGCTGCTTCAGGCTACTACCTATTCACGTATGCCATGGAGCGAAGCGAGCTGCCTGCCGAAATCGATATGGCGAGCGGAACGCATGATTATGGCGGGGGCATGCCCGCAGGCACGAACCCGCATAACCACCACAGCGGAATGGCCGCCATGAACGCCTCATCAAGCGGCACGATCTCCGTTGACGAGTTGACCGGTCCCCGCGAAGGGACGCCGGATCGCCGATTCACGCTGACAGCCCAGAAGAAAACGGTCACGCTCAGCTCCGGCAAATCCGTGGAAGCCTGGACGTATAACGGACAAATTCCGGGTCCCGAGCTTCGCATCAAAGAAGGCGAGTTGGTCGAAATCACGCTCGTTAATCAGGATATCGAGCAGGGTGTGACAGCTCATTGGCATGGCCTGGATGTCCCTAACGCGGAGGACGGTGTTGCCGGTGCAACGCAGAATGCCGTTATGCCGGGCGAAACCTACACCTACCGGTTCCGCGCCGAGCAAACGGGCACATTCTGGTACCACTCGCATCAGGACTCTAAGGAAGCCGTCAGCAAGGGGCTGTTCGGAGCGCTGGTCGTAGAGCCCAAGCTCGACCCTTTACAGCCTGTGAAGGACATCACCGTAATGACACATCGTTGGAGCGGCGCTTCGATCGCCATCGGAGCTAACGACGGTCTCGAGCGGATGGCGATTGCTCCGGGAACTCCTGTGCGGATGAGACTGATCAACACCGACGATTGGGTGAATCAGAAGTATACGTTGACCGGCACGCATTACGAGGTTGCCGCCATTGACGGTACGGATTTAAATAAGCCGGATGTGCTGACGAACACCCATATCATTGTGCCTACCGGCGGCCGCTACGACATCACCTTCATCATGCCGGAACGCCCGGTATATCTCGGGGCAGGGGCGAATGGCGCAGGGATTCTGATGTCTGCAGACGGCAGCGGCGACATCCCGGCGATCGCGCCAACCGTTGCCTTCGACCCGATCGCTTACGGCAGCCCGACATCAACGCCTTTTGACGCAAGCAGCCGGTTCGACAGAGCGTTTACGCTTGTTCTGGACAATAAGCTCGGATTCTTCAACCGCAGCTTCGATTTCCTTTACACGCTCAATGGCGAAGTATTCCCCAATACGCCGATGTTCATGGTGAAGGAGGGCGATCTCGTCAAAACGACGATCATCAACCGCGGCAATGTCGAGCATCCGATGCATCTGCACGGGCATCACGTGCTCGTTCTCTCCCACAACGGCAAGCCCTCCACCGGCAGTCCCTGGTGGTCGGACACGTTGGATGTGCAGCCGGGCGATACCTATGAAGTCGCCTTCGTCGCCAATAACCCAGGGCTATGGATGGATCACTGTCACAACCTTGTGCACGCCGCTGCCGGCATGACCATGCATCTGATGTATGAAGGCGTAACGTCGCCTTATACCGTAGGCAGCGGAACAAACAATCATCCCGAGTAAAAAGAGGGAGGGGATGTGCGGTCCATGTCACTATATATAACACATCATTGACAAATCGGTACCGGAGCCGTTACGCTAGAGAAAGCAGGAACATTCGATTGAAACGGAAAAACCGAATACTCTTTTTCGTATAACCTTAATAATCGGATTAAGGGTCTCTACTTAGAAACCGTAAATTTCTAGCTACGAAGAATGTGCGCATTTGCATATTTTTCGTGGCTAGTTTTTTTATGTTCCTGGCGTCATACAATAAACAGAAGCAGGAGGTTTATGCCCATGGCGACTATTCTAATTAAAAACGCGGAGATCGTCACGATGAACCGTGACGGGGATATTTATACCGGAGATATTCTCATTGAGGATGACAAAATTAAGGAAATCGGACCCTATGTGAACGCAGATCCGTCCAAAGCGGATAAAGTGATCGATGCCAGGAACCGCACGGTCATTCCAGGCTTCGTTCAAACGCATATTCATTTATGCCAAACGCTGTTCCGCGGCAAGGGAGATGACCTTGAATTGATGGATTGGCTGAAGCAGCGGATATGGCCGCTTGAAGCGTCCCATGACGAGGAGTCGATCTATTATTCCGCCTTGCTGGGCATCGGCGAGCTGATCCAAAGCGGAACAACGACCATAGTCGATATGGAGACCGTGCACCATACCGATTACGCCTTCCAAGCGATTGCCTCCAGCGGCATCCGCGCGTTGTCCGGGAAAGTCATGATGGACAAAGGCGACGAAGTGCCGTTCCCGCTGCAGGAGAATACGGTCGATTCACTTCAACAAAGCGTCGACTTGTTGGAGAAATGGAACGGACATGACGGCGGCCGCATCCAGTATGCCTTCTCACCGCGATTCGTCATCTCATGTACGGAAGAGCTGCTGCGCGAGGTCCGCAGCCTGTCCGAGCAGTACCAAGTAAAGGTGCATACGCACGCTTCCGAGAATCAGGGCGAGATTGCGATCGTGCAAGCGGAGACCGGCATGCGGAATGTGGTTTATCTCGACCATCTCGGCTTGGCGAATGACCGCCTCATTCTCGCACACTGTATTTGGCTTGACGAGGAGGAGAAGCGGATCATCCGTGAGCGCGGCGTTCATGTCAGCCATTGTCCCGGCTCCAACCTGAAGCTGGCCTCCGGGATCGCGGAGACGCCCGATATGCTGAAGCTCGATATCTCCGTCTCGCTTGGCGCGGATGGGGCGCCGTGCAACAACAATCTCGACATGTTCAACGAGATGCGCCTGGCCGCGCTGATCCAGAAGCCGGTACACGGACCGACGTCGATGAATGCGCAAACGGTCTTCCGCATGGCGACCATCGGCGGAGCCCGCGCCGTCGGTATGGAGCACGAGATCGGCTCCCTCGAGGTCGGCAAGAAGGCCGATCTGGCCATTCTCGATCTGTGCAATTTCCACACGTATCCGTCCTTCGACGTGGATCCGATCTCACGCATCGTTTACTCCGCGACGCGCGCCGACGTGGAGACGACGATTATCGGCGGGCGGATCGTCATGGAGAACCGGATCATGCGGACGATCGATAAGGAGATCGTCCTTCCGGAAGCGAACCGCTCCATTCAGCGCTTGCTGAAGCGCGCTAATCTGCGTTAGACGTTCATTAGGCCTACTGTCCGACAGCCTTTCCGGTTGCGGACAGCAGGCTTTTTTGATTAATGGGCATAGAGCAGCTTTCCCGCCTCCAGCTTACTCAGATTGGCCACATCGCGCGACGGGTCCTTCTTGAGGATGGCTTCCTTCTGCGTCTTCGTAGCAGGCTCTTTGCGGATGATGTCATTCAAGTTATCGTAAGCGACTTTCTTGATGATGACCGGATCACCGATCGCATCCAAAACGCGATACATCGCTTCGATCGCAGCATGCTCCGACGCTAGACCGTATCCGGAGTCGGTGCTGAGCATGAATTTGTCCGGGTACTGCTTAATGACCGGAAGGAAATCCTCCAGCTTGTTGCCGCTATCCGGATTCAACAGGGTGAAGCCTGCGAAAAAATCCATGTAGATGTTATCATATTTCTCCAACAAAGATTTGATATTTTGCGGCGAATTGTAGGCGTTGGCATGTCCGAAGATAAACGTCGTCTTCGGGTGCGCCTTCAAAGCTTCCTCCAATTTATCGATAACAAAGCCGTTCGGAGGATCGATGTGCAGCAGAATCGGAGCTTGATACTCCGCACAAAGCTCATAGATTTGCGGGAGATAACCGTCCATCGGATCCATCGCCTTCCATTCCACCGTGGATACGACCGGTGAGTTGTAGGAGGCTCCCGCCACCTCGCCGAGCCCGAAGTAACCCCGCTCCAGTTTGTTCCGAACCATCTCCAGGCTGGAGGGAGCATGCAAATCGAAGCCGGAGAAGTACGGGATATAGAAATCAGGCTTCGCCAGGTAGGCATCCCACGCGTAGGCGTCGGTTCGAAAGGCGCTGAACTCCGAGACATCTCCGAAAATCACAACACGATCCACGGCATCGCGTTTCCACGTATTTCCCATACTTGTATATTTGGAATCACTGGCATCATGATTGTGAGCATCGGCAAGCGGCAATGAGCCGTATTTCTGTAGAAGTTCGTCGAAGCTTCCGACTGCCGGGGATGCGGAAGGCGTTCCTGTTGTAACGTTCTCCGGTGTTGCCGCTTGGCTTGCCCCTCCCCGAGCAGGGAACGAACGGAATCCCCATACACCAAATCCGACACAGAGGATCGCTATACTTACAATTACGAGTGAGCTGCCTTTCCATTTAGACCCGGACATCACTACCCCTCATTTCAGGACGATTGTAGAAATTCCCCTTTTATCAAACGTTTCAGGGATTGCCCAATATTTTCCACATACAAGTTCCCAATCCTTCTTTTCACCATATACTATTGCAATTAATCGTAACGGGAAGGGGACCCCTATGACGAACTTCTCAAGGCCTCTTATCCAGCAAATGGCTCAAGTCAGGCAGGTTAAACCAGAAGTGCTTATGAAGCAGACCTTACCACAGGTCATCAAAATCGTACCCGTAGCCGGTCAAGTCGGCGACATCCGTGTCAACTCCGCAACTGGCCGCGTCTATTTCGTTCATAGCGAGAACCAGATAGGCGTGTTGGACGGTACGACCAACCGAGTCATCCGGAATATAACAGCTGGGGACGGCACCACGTTCTTGGCCGTCAACGCCTTCACCAATCGGATTTATGCTACGAATTTCCGCTCGAATACCGTCACAGTCATTGACGGCGGCAGCAATAACGTCGTGACTAGCGTGCCGGTTGGCGTTCGTCCATTCGGCATCGCCGTTCATACCGGGCGCAACCGCATCTATGTCGCCAATACGAACGGATCCATTAGTGTTATTGACGGCAAGACCAACCGCATCCTCAAGACGTTCCGCGTAGGAGGATCACCCGCCCTCATCGCCGTTAACGAAAGAACCAACCGGATCTACGTCACGAATACGGGCATGGACTCCGTCCATGTGATCAACGGATCGACACTGGCATTGGTGAAGACGATCAAAGTCGGACGAAATCCGATCATTACTCCCGGCATCGTCCCCCAGACGAACCGGATTTATGTGGCCAATAACTTGAGCCGTTATGCCTCGGTCATTTCCGGTTCCACCTTGGGCGCAAGCGTTCCGGTTCAACTCGGAAGACTGCAGAGCGAGCTTGCCGTCAACAGCGCCTTAAACCGCATTTATATCACTAGCGCGCAGCAGGTGAGCAAGGGCAAGCTATTCGTCATCAACGGACAGTCCAATGCTGTTGCACGAAAGTTAACCATCCCGACCTACGCTTCACTTCTTGTCAATCCATTGACGAATCGATTCTATGTCGGGGACACGGAAACAAGGGATTTGTTCGTCTACAACGGACTCACGAACTCGCTGGCGGTGAAGCTGCGAACCGGCCAATCCGCCGGGAACATGGCTTTGAACACACAAAACAACCGGATCTATGTCGGCAATGAACAATCCATTACCGTCGTGCAGGATCGTTAATGAGCAAAGCCTCCGAACATTCGCACAAGCGAATTTGGAGGCTTTTGTCCATCGTCGCATAGGGTCGACTAGGATGCCGATACGACGTGGGTGCGCGTTCAGGCAGCATGCTCTGTACTGGCGGTTGGCGTGCAGCTTGGTTTTTATTTTTAATTTACAGAAAATACGAAACATTCGTATTTATCTAATTTTAAAAGTTTCTGCTTCAGTAGCAACCAGAAGCATGATCGGGGTAATCGAGAGGTTGGATCCGAGAAATAGAGAACTATTTGTATATACAGTGTTGGATTATAGCGATTATTTAATAGTTAGAAAATACCAAAAATTTATTTTGTGGAAATAAAAGATAAAACCATCGACATTTTTTGAAGTTCATTTGACAAGAAGTCTTAATATTCCTAAATTTTTTTAATGGAAAAATTCGTAAGGAAATCGGCTGCGCAAACGTATCAAAGAAGCAATTCCAATTTTCGGAGCAAAAAGAGGGAGGAACCGCTCCGACATACACGGGGTCTCCTGACAGAGGCCAGAAATCGGGCGCAAGCAGACAGCAAAAAACCTCCATACTACGAATTTCGCATCGTTGTTGGAGGCATTTGTGAAACCTATTGTCAGGAGAGAAGCCCTAGCCATTGCCAGTAGGGGATACATAATATCGCGAGCAGCAAAACAGCCGCAGCGTAACCAAGCGCGATGATCTGGCCCTGCCGATGGCTGAACGCTTTGCCTTCCGAACTGTAATAGGCTGTCAGATAGGTAGGCGATTGATACGCGAAGAAGAACGGATCCGTTGACAGCAGCACGACGAAAACGAGAATCCACGGATGGACCCCGGCCTGCTCGGCAAGAGGGAGCAGCGCTGTCACGAGCAGGATAACCGCCGGATCATCCCTTACGATCAATGTGACTGCGAACGACAGTACGATCGCGGCGGGCAGGAAGTAGATCGGCGATGAGACGAAAACCCCCATATGACCTCCCAGGAAGGCCGAGAGCGCCTCAACCAGCCCCAGTTCGCTCGCTGCCGTAGAGAAGCTGAAGGCTACGCCTAGGAAGAGCAGGAACGTCCAGTCAATGCCCGTGGAGATTGTCCGCCGGTCCAGCACGCCGCTGATGACTAACACGGCGAAACCGATCAGCATGACCCAGGCGCTGTCCACGCCGTGCAGCGGCTGAAGAACGAGCGCCGCGATGCTGCCAAGTACGGTGCATAGCGCGATGCGCTCTTCGCGGGACAGCGGTCCCAGCAACCGCAGCTGTTCGTCCAGCACTTCGCCCGAAACCGGCTTCGCCGACTCCGTTTTGCGGAACATGAAGAACAGGAGCGCGAGCAGCACTCCGCCGAATATCAGAAAAGCAGGGAGCGCATACATCAGCCATTGGATCCAGTTGACCGGCGAGCCCGACGAGACGAGGCCGTAAGCCATCACGTTCGTGTACGAGCCTGTGAGCACGAATGGCGCCGTAAAGCCGTAGAAGAGCATTGCGGTTAATCCTAGCCCCGCTGCGCCTCGGCTCCCCGCCTTGAAGCCCATGGATTCCGACAGCGTCTGCGCAATAGGGACGCCAAGCGAGACTTTCGCCGACGAAGAGGGGATCAGCGGGTTGAGCATGACGCCGCCGGCGACAATCCCCCACAGCTGCCCCCGATAATGAGCAGGAAACCGCTTTAAGGCATGAAGGGAGAAGCGGTACAGGAAGCCCGACTTCGTAATGACGGCGCTCATCGCCATGATGAAGATCATGTACAGCCACGTTGGCGTGGCGAAACCCGACAAGGCCACCTCGGGCTCGACCACACCGCCGAGCACCCACAGCATGGCCATGCCCAGGGCTACGATGTAATCCGGCATGATCCCCGAGATCCAGAGAATGACGGCGGCCAGCCCGATGCCGATGAAGTCCATGCTTTGCTGTGACAGACCCGCCACCGGATCAGCCAGATGGAAGCCGAGCACGGACAGCACGGCAAGAACGACCGCCGCAATGCCCAACAGGCGGCTGCGGCCCGCAAGCCGGCGTGCGCTCTCGGCGAGAAACTCGCTCTTGCTCCTGGCCAGCATCTGCTTAGCCAGCCCATAGATCCGGTCCTCGCTGATCTTGGACCGATCCCGCTGCCCTTGCCCCTGCTGCCGGGTCTCTGCCAGCTGCAAATATTCCAGCGCAAGCTGCTTTCTTCCCAGCTTGCGGCACAGCTCGGCTCCCCGCTCGTAGAGCGTAATGAGCTGCTGCGCCGAATAGGCGGCCCCTTGCTTGTCCAGTGCCGCCTCGACGATGGACAAGCCCGCCTCCGGCGCGTGCTCCGCGCAATAGCGGAGGTGCTCCAGCATGACCGTATACAGCTCGGTCAACCTCTCATGCGGGCAGCGCCGGAGCGCTTGCCCGATCGCCTGCCGCTGCGGATCCGACTCCGCCAGCGCAGCCCCGGCAGCCGCGGCCAACTCCAGCGCGAGCTCCCACTCGCCTCGCTCCGCATAAATCTCTATCGCGGCAGCCCATTCCCTCTCGGCCAGGTAGAAGGACGCAGCCTGTTCCGCCCACAGCTGCTGTAGGCTGCTGCTGCAGTTCTGCGGCACGAGATCCAGCATCGTGCGTATCATTTCCTCGCGTACGTGAAGGAAACCGTCCGCTCTGCGTACCAAATGCTCCAAGCCATGCGGGACCTCGCCATTTGCAGGCAGCTCCTGCTGAAAGACATGCACAGCCAGCTTCTCGCTCATCCCTCTCAAGCAGGCGCATGCGAAGAGAAAGTCCCGCGTAGGCTCCGCCAGCTGCGCAAGCTCCTGCGTCAGCCAGGCGGCCTTCGCTTCCTTAGAAGCCTGCAAGCGGTCATTGGTCGACACCAGCCGCTGGGAAAGCAAGCGAATAAAATATGACGATATCTGCGGCTGATCGATAATTAATCGCTCGAACGTCTCCCTGTCGATTTCATACAACACACTGTCTACAGCCATGACGGCAGTTGCCGACCGGGGCTCATTGGTCAATAAAGCCATCTCGCCAAGCGCATCGCCGGGATGCAGCTGCGCTAGCGATTGCCGGGCGCCGTCCGGCTTCTGGGAGAAAAGCTCGATTCTCCCGCTCTCGATCAGATACATCCGGTCTCCGGGATCGCCTTGTTCGAACAGCACGGACCCCGCTTCCCGCTCCAGCTTCTCCAGCTTACCCAAGAGCTTGGCTAATTCTATGTTGGAGAAATTTTTGAACATCTCCATATGTTTAATTGCCATGCACAATCTACACTCCTGACTGAACTTATGTACAACTGTAAAGCTTACAAAGATTACTGTACTCTCGATACGCATGGTCTGTAAACCAGAACATGAAAGGCAGCCCCTGCTCGTGGAAGGGAGAGGTGGAGGTTGAAGTTGAAGCAGTTGCAGTTGCAGTTGCAGTAACTGTGGAAGTAGCAGTAGAGAAGCAGTAGCAGTTAGCAGTTAGCAGTAGCAGCAGTTGAAGTAGCAGAGGTAAAGGTAAAGGTTGAGGTTGAGAGGTGGAAGTAAATGTAGATGTGAGTCAGGAAGAGGAAGAGGTACAGGCAGAGCTAGGTAGAATAAGTTCGCGCCGAGGAGGTGTTGGCGTAATAAGACGTTTACCGAACGAGATGAAGAAGATGCTGCTCAACTTCGATGTGATGGATCCATCCTAACGTTGTACTAGGTGGTCCAGGCGTGACCATGGCGCCACTGAGTGGCGCAAATGGAATTTCTCCTGTTAAATGGACGAGTTGGGGAGCGATTTGGTCAAATTACTGGAAAAGCTCCCGTTATTTCATACGATCTTCCCAATAATTCGCCTTCAATGGGCAGATTAACTGGAGGAATTCCAGGTACGGGGCATGCGAGAGGCTCTTGTGGAAAATATAGCAGGAGAAATTCCAGCTAAGCACCTCCAGCGGTTACGGTTAGGACGATTCAACCCGTCTGATGGATCCATCCTAACGTTGTACTTGGTGGTCCAGGCGTGACCATGGCGCCTCAGAGTGGCGTAAACGGAGTTTCTCCTGTTAAATGGACGAGTTGGGGCGCGATCTGGTCAAATTACTGGAAAAGCTCCCGTTATTTCATACGATCTTCCCAATAATTCGCCTTCAATGGGCAGATTAACTGGAGGAATTCCAGCTACGGGGCATGCGAGAGGCTCTTCTGAAGCATTTAGCAGGAGAAATTCCAGCTAAGCTTAAAAACCTCCAACGGTTAGAACGACTCCTCACCCGCATCCACATCCACATCCAGAAGAAGCAAGAAGCAATGCTGCACAACCCAGACGCCTGATAGATCTCCACAGAAAGAAATATGCGCAAAAAAAGAACAACTCTTAACTTATCGTTAAGAGTTGTTCTCCGAACTGCTATCTATGCAAGCTAAAGCTTACAGCTTCACAACGTTCTCAGCTTGTGGTCCGCGGTTGCCTTGAACAACGTTGAACTCAACTTGTTGACCTTCGTCCAAAGTTTTGAAGCCTTCGCCTTGAATTGCGGAGAAATGTACGAATACATCGTTGCCGCCTTCAACTTCGATAAAGCCAAAACCTTTCTCTGCGTTAAACCATTTAACTGTTCCTACTGCCATGGGTAATACCTCCAAAAGTTTAATTAACATGTCTTTTTTCTTGTTTCGAACAAAAAAATTACACATTGGAAAAGGCTTCACCGTTTTAAAATGATAACCCTTTGCAATACGCAATTAGGTTTTACCCTTCAAGACTAATATTACTGTACCACACATAATTGGGTAATGCAATTATCCATCGGAGGCATTTGCTGCCAAAGAAATTAGCTCGTCTTTATCCTCCAATTTCAGCGCAATTGCCAGCGCCAATGCGACATCTTTCGACGGCTGCATTCGACCGTTTTCGATGGAGTTAAGGAGGGAATAGCTGACGCCCGCTTTCTCTCCAAGTTTGCGAAGCGTTAAATTTTGCGCTTGTCTCAACGCTTTCAGCTTCATATGAAAAGCCACGCCCGTCCCTCCTCGTTTACTTGCTCATCTGTCTGCGAATTTCTGCTCTAATTTTGTCGAAAGGGTCCTGCCATCCGGGGGGCTTAATGGTTTTACCAAATTCGTTCTTATGGACTAGACCGTCCGGCCAAACTTTGGCCATATTCGCTCCGTGTACGATGTCAAAAATCGGCCCCGGCTCGACCCCTAATTCGACCAAGGTGCCAAGTACGAAGTACAATTCGTCGATCATGGCATCCACTTCGTCTTCCAGCGTCGCCGCCTCCTTAAACTCATCCAGCTCCTCTTGCATCCAAGCCAAACGGGCTGCCTTACGGCTCTCCGTCAAACGCTGGGGGGTCGCTCCTACCGGGTGCTCAAAGGTTTCATGAAACTTTTTGACATCTTCATACGCTTTGTTCAAGTTCATCTCGATTGTCCTGCTCCCTTACGTCGGTTTACTTAGATATACCACTAATGGGACGCATCGGTCAATTACAACGGCGGCCTGTGATGGACCAGTCCTCTGCCATCCCTCTTGGTACGCATCATACAGGATTGGTCGAGTGTTCCTGCCGGTATTCGGAAGGCGTCATGCCGTACTTCTTGCGGAATACCTGAGAGAAGTGGCGCATGTCTTGGTAACCGATCCGCTCAGCCACGTCCGCTAGCTTCAGCTTCGGATTCATGAGCAGCTGTTTCGCTTGCTCCAGGCGGAGATGAATGACGTACTCCTTGAACCCTTGACCCGTCTTCTGCTTGAACAGCTGGCTGAAGTAAACCGGGTTCAAATACACGATCGCAGCGACCTTCTCCAGTGACAGCTCTTCCTGATAATGCGTGCGGATATATTGCAGGACGACGTCGACGGACCGGTCGCTGCCGCTCGCATGGTGTTCGTAGACCTGTGTCGTAGAAGCTTGACGCATGCGCTGCACCTCCGCCGGCACTGTCTCCAAGCGGTCAATGAGTCCGGTGCTCATGATTTGAAACGGCACCTTCAAATATTTCACAAGATGACTTCGCAGCTCATCCACCAGCGCTGTCAGGTGCCCCGTCTCCGGCAATGTGACGAGCCCGAGCAGGCTTTTGCTGTCGTGAACCGTCACGAAGCCTTTGCCGTAGCGCTCGATCAGCTCCAGCAGGACGTTCTCGATGATGAAGTTTTCGAGGAAGACGGCCTTGTCGCTCTCCATTTTGACCATAATCAGGTGGAAAGACGGGTACTGCTCAAGGAAAGGCGCCATGTCGATGCGCCCGGTGTCCAAGCCCTGCACGAAACGTTGGAAGACGGCTTCCTGCAAATATTTGCGGTTCGTCTTCAGCTGCTCGGCCTCCTCGGTCAATTCGTTCTCGCGGGCAATCTCCTCGCTTAGCTTACGGATCATCTCGCTCAACACCTCTTTGCCGATCGGCTTCAGCAGATAGTCCTTCGCCCCGAGCCGCACGGCTTCCTGTGCATACGAGAATTCGGAGTAGGCCGAAATGACGACCCATTTCACATGCGGGTGCTTGCTTCTGGATAGATTCATCATCTCCAGCCCTGTCATGCCCGGCATGAGAATGTCCGTTAGGACGATATGAATATGGTGGCTTCGCAGCAGCGCTATCGCTTGTTCTGCATTAGCGGCAAGATGTATCCTATACTCCGGAAAGCGGTTATGCAGCGTGCGTTGAATGCCCTCGCGAATGACGGTTTCATCATCCACAATGAGAATGTCCATGATGATTACTCTCCTCTCCGGGGAGGCGGCATCGCAATGATAACGGTTGTACCTTCCCCCTGTTTGCTATGAATGCGCAGGCCGTAGCGGTCGCCGAACATGAGCACGATGCGGCGGTGCACGTTCGTCAGCCCGATGCCGCGTCTTGTGTGGTCGTGCGCTACTGACATCACGGAAGCGCCTACCGCGTCGTCGCCCCGCAAGGAAGCCATCGCTCCGTCAATATCCGTAGCATCCTTCTTCAACTGCTCCTGCATGCTCTGCAAGGCGCTTTCCTCGATACCGACGCCATTGTCCGCAATGACGATTCGGAACTCCTGGTCGCCGATCTCCGTCGAGACGCGCAGCAGTCCGGGACGATCCAGGCTCAGCGGCTCGAGCCCGTATTTCACTGCGTTCTCAATGATGGGCTGCAGCGTCATCTTCGGCAGGACCACATCCAGGCAATCGGGGTCGACCTCCAACTCGGTGCTAACCCTGCCCTCCAGCCTGTTCTCGATAATCGTCATATAATGCCGCATCTGATCCAGTTCCTGGCGCAGCGTCGTCTTGGACGCCTCCTGCCAATCGCTGCTATATCTGAACATATGGGACAAAGCCAGAATCACCTTGCCCAACCGATCGTTCTCGCGTTCATCCAGCATCCAATAAATCATATCCAAGGTATTGTAGAGAAAATGCGGATTAACCTGGGATTGCAGCGCTTGCAGCTCCGCGTTCTTCTCGCTTACCGTCGCGAGGGTAATACGCTCGATCAACTCATCCATCCGGTGCACCATTCGGTTGAACGATGACACCAACGAGTTGATTTCCTCGAATGATTTGACCGTCACCGAGCCTTTGAAATTCCCCATCTCGACCTGCTTCATCTCGCGAATGAGCAGCTTAAGCGGCGAGGAGATATTCCGGGAAATAATCGTGGCCAGCACCAGAGACAGGAATACGAGCGCCAAAACGACGAAGTAGAGATACTCTCTCGTTTTCACAATTTCAGCATTAATATCTTCCTTCGGCGTCAGACCGTATACGGTCCAATCCGACATCTTCGCCTTGGCGGCGACAATCAATTGATCGGTCCGGTCATCGACGATAATTTCATTGGTTTGCGGCCGCGGCAGTCCTCCGAACAAAGGTAGGCTGCTTTTCTCCTCGGCAGTGGAAGCAATCAGATGGTCTTCTTTATCGACGATATACACCTGACTGTTCGGGGAGATCGTTACGTTCGAGAGCGCGGCAAGAATAGGCTGCGGGTTCGTTTCTATCACGAGGACACCAATCAACCTGTGGTCAGTTAAATCATAGAGCTTGCGTCCGAAGACGAACACGGAATCCGTCTGAAACCGGTTGATGATGGAGCCTCTGGCAAGCCCGAGCCAGACCATTTCTCCGGAAGAATCCTGCAGCTTATGGTACCAGGCCGTGTTGGCATAATCGGTTTCAATCACACTGTCAAAGCCCCGTGCATAGTTATAGTTTTTGCCTGCGTTCGTAATGACATGAATCCCGATAATATCATCCCGGGAGTAATAAGCAGCTCCCAAAATGTTCGTAATCGTCCGTTCGTTAATAATATTGACTGCTTCATCCTTACTGATATCCCGGTCATGAATCAACCGAAGCATCTCGTAGTTGCTGTTCAGCGACTTCGTCATGCTGTCGTAGCCCTGAAGCAGCAGATCGAAGAGGCCGACGGTTTGGGAAATATTTTTCTCGGCCAAGTCGCTGATTTTGCTATGAATGATATCCGTCGTCTTCTTGTAGTAGAGTACACTGACAAGCGTTAGCAGAATCAGCATACAGGAGATGAAAAGCAAAAACAGCCGGTTATGAATGGAATGAAGGCCCCGTGTCACGTGAGAATCCGGTCCCCTTTCGTCGTCTTTACTCGCTATCATATCACAGGCCTTCTCTAAAATAGCAAAAAGCGAGGGGTGAAGTTAACCCTTCACCGCTCCCGCTACCATGCCTTTTGTAATTTTGTCCGCTAATAAGAAGTAGATGATTATGACCGGCAGCGCACCCAGCACCAGGAAAGCGCCGATGGCCCCGTAATTGACCGAATACTGGCTGACGAAGCTGTTGACGCCGAATGGCAGCGTTTTGAGCCGTTCGGACGAAATGAACGTCGCCGCTAGAATGTACTCGTTCCAGATATTGATGAAGGTAAGAATACAGACGGTCATCATCGGAGGAATAGAAATCGGAATAATGATACTGCGGAATATCCGCAAAACCCCTGCGCCATCCATAATCGCAGATTCTTCAATTTCAGCTGGAATCGAACGCATGAATCCGCTCATAATGAAGACGGCTATCGGTGTTTGGAAGGCGATATAAGGCAATATGATCGAAATATGCGTGTTCAGCGCATGCAGATTTTTGAAGATCAGCATGAGCGGCAGCAGCGTCGCTTGCAGTGGCACCATCATTCCGATCAGGAAGATGACCATGACGACTTGCCCATATTTCCAGCGGAACCTGGCGATCGCGAACGATGCTAGCGAGGCCAGAAGCAGAACGCAGACCATCGTGACGGAGGTGACGAACAAACTATTTTTCAAATATTGAAAATAGTGTCCCGCATCGATCGCATCGGTAAAGTTCTTCCACTGCAGCGTTTGCGGCAGAGCGAAAAATTTACCCGACAAAATTTCCTCATTGCTTTTGAGTGAATAAATGAACAGCCAAAGCAGCGGATAGACTTGCGTTACAACAAGTAAGGACAAGAATCCTACGACAATGATTTTCGTAATAGAGAGGCTTTTGCGTCTCCGTACGGCTGCAGGCCTAGCCGCGGCTATTTGACTTGCATGATTCATGGTGACCCCTCTCCTTTACGTAAATCTTCTTTCCAGACGGTTGAAGATAAAGTTGATAACAACAGTTGCAAGTAAACATAGAGCGACTAAGAATGCGGCAATCGCGCTTCCGTAACCATATTTCATGGAGAGGAAGGACATGTTGTACATGTGAGTTGAGATGACGTCTGTCGCGTGCGCCGGGCCGCCTGCGGTCATGACCATGATCATGTCGAACGCTTGCAGCGAGCCGATGAAGGCGAGGACGATCGATATTTTGAAAATCGGAATATTCATAGGGAAAGTAATATGCCAGTCGGCTTTCAGCCCCTCGGCCCCGTCAATTCGCGCCGCTTCGTAAACATCGGCCGGGATGTTCTGGATGCCGGTGAACTGGATCAAGGTGTGGTACCCCAAGTACTGCCACAGGGCCACAAAATAAAGGGAATACATCGCAATCTTCGGATCCGTCAACCAGGATTTCGACCAGCTATGCAAATTCAACATATCGAGGACTTGGTTCAGCATGCCCCCCATCGCGGCAGGGTTATAGATGGTTTTCCACAATTGGCCGATAATGACGACCGATAAAATAACGGGCAGGAAGTAGGCTGAAACGAGAAAGTTCGGTTTTTTGATAAAACGGTTGAGCAGAATAGCTACACCCAAAGCAACCGGAATCTCCGCCATGGAGAATACGGCAAACATTAACGTCCGTTTCACGGATGGCCAGAAAACAGGATCTTCAAATAGCAACGTGTGAAAATTTTTCAATCCGACAAATGTCGATTCCCCGATGCCGTTCCAATCAAGCAGTCCGCTGTACAGAGATACGAGAATCGGAACGAAAACAAGTCCGACATAGATCAGCAAACACGGCAGTACAAACATGGCAATCGTCCACTTGGAGACTCTTAACACATTCACTTGGCTCGCCTCCTTCATGGGATATGCCAAGCGGAACTTACCCTTCGCGGGCCCTTAGGCGCTAGGGATAAATTCCGACTTGGCTTTATTTCATCTTATTTCTTGTTGGACTCGTAAGCTGTTTGATGCTCTTTCGCTACTTCAGCAGGATCTTTCTTCTGTACGAAGAGGTTTTGAATGCTTGTTAAGTGGCCTTGAGCTGTTCCAGGGTTCATCGTGTTATCGAACGCAAGGTCGCCGCCTTTAACTGTTTTGAACATACCCAGTACTTCCATGGCCATATCGGAGTATCCGGCAGCTTTGAAGTCGCCTTCCACTTTCTGTGCGATACCTACTGCGCCTTTCACGGCGAAAGCTTCTTTCGGGAAGTTCAGCATGAAGTAGTTCAAGAAATCCTTAGTCTCTTTCAAATGCTTGCTGTTAGCAGATACGGCGAACGCGCTTCCCGGTGCAAGCATGAACTCATCCGGGTTACCTTTGCCTTTGACCGTTGGGAACTTGAAGACGCCGACTTTACCGTTAACGGACGAAGTTTCGATTCCGCCTGTCGCCCAGGAGCCCATGTAGTACATAGCCGCTTTACCTGTTTTGAACAAGTTCTCGCCTGCGTTGTAGTCGAAGGACGTTGCCCCCTCTTGGAATGCGCCTGCTTGAACAAGATCTTGGAAGGAGCTTACCGCATCCGTGAATGCCGGGTCATTGAACGTCTTTTTGCCGTCAACCACCGCTTGCAGGAAGCCAGGGCCGCCGTTTGTGCGAAGCAGGACGTTCATGAATAAGAAGGAACCCGTCCAGGAATCTTTCTCACCGATTGCCATTGGCTGAATGCCTTTGCCTTTCAGCGTTTTGACCGCTGCGACCATTTCTTCGAATGTTTTCGGAACTTCTACGCCCGCTTGTTTGAACAAGTCTTTGTTGTAGTAAACGAGACCGATGTTGTTACCGTCAGGCAATGCATAGATGTTGTTATTGAATGTATACCAGTTCAAAATGCCTTCTTGGAATGTTCCTTTCAAGCCGTTTTGCTCAACCATGTCGTTCAGCGGGGCGAACAGGCCTGCATCAACGAATGGCTTCATTTGAGCCGCTGGATTCACGATGGTGATATCCGGAACTTCTTTGGAAGCGGCTTGCGTTTTGAGCTTCAGCTTTTGTTGATCCGTGTTCAGGGAGTCCAGCTCGATTTTGATGTTCGGATTTTTAGTTTGGTAGTCGTTGACGATTTTCTTCAACATACCGTTCTTTGGATCTGTCGGATCCGGATATATGTTTTGGAACGTGATGGTGATGTTTTCCTTCTTCTCCGTTGTGCTGCCGCCGCTTGGTGCCGCGGATGCGCCCGGTGCCGGAGTGCTTGTGCTCGCGCCGGAGCCGCAAGCAGTCAAGGAAATAGCCAGCAAGCTAGCTGCCGCTACTTGTAGAGCTTTATATTTTTTAACCATTGGTAAATCCCCCTCGTTTGTTGGTGATCTTGATGTCCCTATTATCCCTTGAAAGCGGCATCTTCTACAATGTGCGAACTTTAGGATTCATGTTAACTTTTTATAGGTTATCAAGCGCCGACCTGAAGTTTACACACATGCGGGGTATGCCTGCCGGGGGCATGTTAGCGTCTAATTACCGCCTAGAATTCCCTTGCGGTGTGGCTATTAGCGGCGATGGAAGGAGGGAATGTGTGGGATGGCCGATGGGGCGGGGCTGGATGGGAAGATGTTGAGACGCGGCGGAGCATGGTGGAGCACGGCGAAGTGCGCCTAAGCGTTGCGGAGCTCTGTGAAGGACGGTGAAACACAGCGCGAAGCACAGCGCAGCGTGATGGAGCGCGGCGAAATGCGCCTAAGCGTTGTGGAGCTCTGTGAAGGACGGTGAAACACAGCGCGAAGCACAGCGCAGCGTGATGGAGCGCGGCGATGCACAGCATAGAATGCGAAGTGCGCATTGCGCGGGCAAAATACAAAATACGAGTTGTGCCGAAGGTAACCCTCGGCCAGCTAACGGACACAGCGGCCGTTATTCCGCAGTTTCGGGCGGCAGAAGGATGATAACGGACACCAGCGCCGCTATTTGCTTCAAAATGGACGATTTCGAAGGAAAAGCGGCAAATAGCGGCCCTCCAGTCCGTTAGCGCCGGATCCGCTCACGGATCGCCGATTAACGGCCGTGGTGTCCGTTAGAGCGGCGCACGGGCCGACCTTGTGCCAAATGTGGCTGCACTGCACGATCGCCATGCCGCCCCAAAATAAAAACCACCCGCCAAAACGGCAGGTGGAGTAAATTAATATGCCTTAGGCACCTCAACACGGTGTGTGACACCATCTTCGGTGAAGTAAATGTGCGTATCGAACCCTTGATCGTCCATGAAATAGGACACATACTTCGGCTCGCCATGCTTGATCGGCACGAGCAGCGTCGCAATACGGTGGCTGCGCGCCGGCTTCGTCGTGGCTCGGAGATGCCAATGCAGCGGCAGGCCCTCAATCTCCGACGGCTCGACATCCGGGAAGCCTTCTTGCTGCCTTAGCTCCAAGTCTCCCGAGGAGCAATAAACGAAACGGCCGTCCATATCGGCCTTGCGGCCTTGGACTCTGAACGTCTGTCCGTTCAGCTTCATCTCATAAAGCGTTTGGAACAGCCAATCGACCGTGCCCGTCTGCGTCAAATCGATATGATCGACAACGACCACATAAGTGCCGAAGAAGTACAGTTCGCGAACATACCGCTCCAGATATGGAACGTACTCCTTATAAGCTGCAGTCGCGTTGCTGCGGGAGTAGCCGTAGCCTTTGCGCTGTTCTGCCACTTCGACGACCCCGCTCGCCGCCATGTTCAGCACTTTGTTCTTTTCCGCGTATTGACCAAGCCCGTCGATCAAAATGTTGTTCGTCGAGCGCGTCTGTCTGCGCCAGTTCATGTGCATCGTTGAGCCGAAAGCGACATAGTACCCGCTCTCGATCGCCAGCGGCTCTCCGTAAGCGTGCAGCAGGAAGCCGTTCTGGTCGCCGTGGCTGTGGCTGACGGAGCCGTACTTGCTGCTCTTCGTCAGCAGCATGATATGGCGCTCGGGATCTGCCATGTTCGAGTGGAAGGCGACCCAGCCGATGTCGCGGAACCATTTGACCCCTTCGATATTCGCATCTGTCGGCGCCAGAGCCTCTACCTGCGGATAGTCGTGGCGGTATACCATTTCATCGAAGCGGAAGTCCCACCAGCCGTAATTGTAAAACTTCATTTCCGAATCGGTATCGATTTCCCGCACTCGCTCGAAGTACCATTGGTACAAGCCGTTTCCGGTGACGCCCGCGAACTGGCGGATATTGAAGCCGGTCTTCAAACTGACAGGATCGCCCAAGGTCGACTGATCGCCGAAGCTTGCGCGCAGTGTATCCGGGCTGAAAGCATAGAGCGGGAAATCCCCTGTTTTCGTAAAAAACGGCCGCTTATAAAAGTTAATGCCGGTATATTTCTTAAGCAAATTCATCGCTTCTGTGACGAAAGCCATCCCGGTGGTCCAATACATCGGACCTTCCGCCCAACCGCCATCCGCTCCGCCCCAAGGGGAATAGAGGCACGCATAATATTCCAGCGTGTAATCCAGCCACTCTTTCGCTTCCGGCTCCTCGTTCAACAGCACTATACAGCTGGGCACAAGCACGCTCGAAAGTGAGCGAACCGCATGGCTATCGAACGGCACGTGATGAATTTTGGAATGATCGATCACATGCGTTGCAATTTGACGCGTACGAGCCAGCAGCACCCCTCGGACCAGCTCCCGCTCTGCATCCGACAGCTGCCCGTATAACCAATCGTACCCCCAGGCAACCGCGCCGGTCATCCGGAAGGACGCTTCGTCATTATAGTCGCGGCTCGTCGTGCCGTTCACGTCCCAGTTACAAACGTGCAGGAGCCAGGCTTTGGCCCGGTCCAGCAATCCGGCGTCATTCAGAATCGTGCCGGCCACGGCCAAATGACGGATCGCATACAGCACTTCCTGCGTATCCATGTACATCTGGCGCCATAGCTTAGCAACGCGCTTATTGCCCGGATACGGCAGCGGCTCCGCGATCAGCTCGCGGTCGATCCAGGGCTTGACGGATTTCTCATAGAACACGTCGAAGCCGCAATAGGCAGGATCGTCAGCCAGCTGCTTGCGGAAAGCCTCCAGCTCCGCTGATTGCAGCCACAAGCGCGGATGCTGCGCCGAAGCTTCGGCATAGCGGCGCTCCCGGCTAGGCAGCGGTGTAGCCGGCAAGCCCGCCGGCACCTCGAATCGTCTCACAACGCTCCAAGCCGTTGGCTCGCCGCTTTCTTGAATCAGCGCATAACGCCAATAATACGTTCCAGGCTCCAGCACATCATCAGGTGTATATAAGTTGTACGGAATTGGTCCGATCGTCTGCGTTTCCCCTCCCGCAAAGTCAGAAGACGGCGAAATTTGCAGCAGATAACGGTCGTTCTCCAATTGCGCCGGAATCCATGTGAAACGAGGCGGATTTTCCAGCAGGACGGTGTGCTCGTTCGGTTCGTATTGTACGGTTAAAACACCGCTCTGCGGTTCATATAATGGCGACAGGGTTGTCATTTCCAATCTCCTCCCGATAAGTCCTAATGTGGCTCCTAACCCAAACTCTCTATATGAAAATTAAACCTTGATCTTCCGTTAGTCGAAGGCGTGCCTCGGAGCCCGGCTGTCCGGGAACCGCCACCGTAATCTCCTGCGGGGACACGCGCCGGATTTCCACAGGGCTGCCCGCACGGTAGACATGCACAAAATCGGCGCTGCGGTCATGCCGGCGATGCAGAATAGCCGTAAGCGGCTGGCTCGGGTCGATCGAGTCTCCCGGCGTGCTTACCGCCAGCAGCTCATCACCCGCCTGAACCAAAGCCGTATGGCTGACGACAGAGCCGGCAGCAAGCCGGTATGCCACAGTCAGCTGGGATTGCTCCGGTGCGAACTGTCCGGTGATCGGCAGTTCGCGCTCGGATACCGCCACATCTTTGTCCCGGATTCGCAGCGTATATGAATCTCCCCGCTCCGCCATCCCATCCGAGGCAGGTTGAACGGCAGGATGCATCCACCACTCGATGCTTTGCGGCGCTTCAGCTCCCAGCTCGACCTGGAACCAATCCAGCATCCACTCCCCCGTTAGGAGCAGATGACGATTCATCGTGCAGCCCTCGTAGGCTCCTGTCGTTTGCAGCCATGCGTATACCGCACCTTCTTCGGCCGCATAGCGGACGCAGCGCCCTTCATGCGGCGCTTGGGAGAAACCGTTCAGCGATACGGTGTTGTGGCTGGACGTTTCGGCGAACCACGATTTCCGCATCGACGAGCCGTAAGGCACCATCCCGAAATCGGGGGTCAGGGTTTGCTCTGCGTGCATCAGCGTCAGATGCAGCTTGTCGTAATGGCCATGGGAACCCCCGTGCTCGCCGAAGTCGGCGAGGAAGGACAACGGGTTCCCCTGCACGCGGCCGATGACGAAGCCGGCATCCGGCCAGAGCCGTGAACCGCGCGGCGCAGGAGCCGCTTCCGCTGTGCCGCCGTATAGCAGCGCCTCGAGCTGTTCGCCTCCGCCGAGCTGGCGATAGGCCTCGCGAAGCACCGGCGCGAGGCCGGCAATGCCATAGATCGCGAGCCCCTGCTCCGCGATCTCGGCGATTTCGCGGGCATAGGGAGCCCGCGCGAGCGGGCCGTCATGCAGCGCAGGCAGCATGCCCTGGCCGTCGGCCAGGTCGGCGAGCGCCTCCAGCATGCCGCGCATGGATTGGCCGTCTGTGCCAGTGACGGCGTAGAGGTCAATGCCGAAGCGCTGTGCCATCTCGGCAGCGATCAAATAGGCACGAAGCACGAAAACGTGATAATACGTGCTTCCCTCGAATTCGAACTGATCGGGCTTGACGCCGATTGACAGATGATGCTTGAAGCCGCCTTGGCCTTCAATCAGCGCTTCCAGTGCCGATTGCTCGCCGCGCGCGGCATAGACGCAGGACAATGACGCGTTCAGCCAGGCGGTGTAATTGTTCTCCGCATTGTTGCGCTCATGAATAAGAATGTGCCGGTACTCTTCCATACTGCCGGCCAGCAGACCCAAGAAGACGTCGATCGCCTCCTGCTCCTTCGCCTCGAACGCTACGCCCTTATCACGCAGCAGCAGATAGGCGCGAATGAGCGTCGTGGACCAGATCGCCTCCGTCAGCGCCTGGTGGAAGGCACGCCCCTTGAGCATCCAGCTCTGCGCTTCCGGGTGCACCGGATAAAGCGGAAACTGCTCGGCATATTCAACGAGCAATCTCTTGCTTAGCTGCGCATAGGCCGATTCGCCCAAAGCCGCAAAGACAGCCGCGGCTTGCAAGGCTACGCGTGCCAGCGACTGGTGCTTGAACACGAGCCATGCGCCGTGATAGGCTTCGCCTTCGATGGTGCAGCCGTGAGGGCAGGCGAATGCGGTAGCGTCCGCTTGCACGTCATCGAACACCAGTTCGGTATGATGGTGCGGACAAACATACTGGTGCCACCAGCCCCCAGGTTCTTTGGGAATGGACAGGCTGCCCGCTTGCTGCAGCCTGTCGATTTCCTCTTTCAATATTTGTACAGTACGGTCCTGTCTCAGCGCGGTACTCATCGCATCATCATCCCGCCGTTAATTTCGATCGTTTCGCCCGTTATATAAGACGCCAATTCCGAAACAAGGTAGAGTACCGCGCCGGCTACGTCTTCCGGTGTGCCTTCGCGTCCGAGCGGAATGCCGTTAATCGTTGCCGCACGAGCAGCGTCGGTTGTGAACGTGGCGTGGAACATCGTGTTGCCGATGAAACCAGGCGATACGTTATTGACGGTAATGCCGCTTGCCGCCACTTCCTTCGCCAAGCCTTTGGAATAGGCCAGTACCGCCGCTTTGCTCGCTGCATACACGCTGGATCCCGGCCCGCCGCCATTATGTGCTGCAACGGACGTCATGTTGACGATTCGGCCGCCGCCTTTGGCTTTCATGCCGGCCAATACTCTTTTGCACATGAAGACGGTGCTTTTCAGGTTCACATCCATGATTCTGTTATACATATCCTCAAACATTTCGGAATTCGGAACGCGCTGCACCAGATGGCCCGCGTTATTCACCAGAATATCGATCGTGCCGCCAAGCGCTTGCTCCACTTCGTTAACGAGTCTGTCGATTTGCTCCAAATCAGTAACATCCGCTTGTACCAACACGGCTTCCCCGCCTGCAGCTTGAATGGCCGCTACGACTTCTTGCCCTTGCGCTACGTTGTTCAGGCAGTTCACGCCCACTTTAGCCCCGTTGCTGGCGAGCGCCAAGGCGATCGCGCGTCCGATCCCCGCGTTGGATCCTGTTACCAGTGCAATTTTCCCCGTCAAATCGATATTCATATGAATTCCTCCCATGTGTGTGTTTGTTTTATTCGTCTATGCATCATCCCTCTACCATCACGCAAAGCTCTAACGGACAGGAGAGACGTTAAATCATCAAATTAAGCGTCAATTTACTTCCAACGGACTGGAGTGCCGCTATTTCCCGTTGGAAGCGCTTCTTTATTAGCAAATGAAGCAAATAAGGGCCGTGGTGTCCGTTACAATTTCAACGGTGGTTATTTCCCCCAATAAGGGCTCCTGTGTCCGTTAGCGCCAGCGGATGGCCCTCTCAATGGGCTAATCCGGACTCAGTGTCCCTGGACCGAAGAGGCTTGCTGCCTCGGACCAAGGACCCTTATGTCAGCCCCTATGTCCGTTAGCGTCAACGATAGCTCCCCCACCAGGGCCAATCTAGACCCAGTGTCTCATGTGTAGAGAGGCCTCCTGCTACGGTTCAATGGCTCCTGTGGCCGTTAGCGTCAACGATGGCGTCTCACCGGCCCCGCCTCTGCCCGTCAGCGTGAGCGACGGAGCGGCACAACGAGCCAAGCCGCCCCGGTCATCCCCGCATCCGCGGACGCGTCGTCTCCGGCATCGTCATCGTCAAGCACGTTCCGCGCCCCCACTCGCTGTCAACGGACAGCCCGTAGGCTTCGCCGAACACCATCTGGATGCGCCGGTGGACGTTCATCAGCCCGATGCCGCCGCGCCGCTGCGTGCCTGTCTCTTCCGGCTCCGCCAGGCGGTTCTGTTCCAGCTTCTCCCGCAGTTCCGCAAGCCGGTCCGGCTTCATGCCCACGCCGTTATCCTCGACGAACACCTGGAACAAACCGTTTTCTTTCTTGGCGTTGATGCGAATGTAGTGGTGCGGCTCCACGCCGTCCGCAAATGCATGCTGGAAAATATTTTCGATCAGCGGCTGCAATGTCAACCGAACCATTTTCTCCAACAGCAGGCTTGGCGGAATCGCCACGTCGATTTCGAACTCTTTGCCTGTGCGGTGCTGCAGCACGATCATGTAGTTCCTTACATGATTCAGCTCATTGGCAACCGTGATTTCTTCCAAGTTGGTCTGTACCGAATAGCGAAGCATGAACGCCATCGCCTCTACCATTTCGGTAATTTCCCTCGAGTCCTGCACAATGGCATAGCAATTGATCGTCTCGAGCGTGTTATATAAAAAGTGCGGATTAATCTGCAGCTGCAGCGACTGGAACTCCGCCCGCTGCCGCTCCAGCTTCGTTTCCCCGAGCTCCAGCGCGTTCTTCTGCTGCTCCAGCTCCGCTTCATACACCCGCTCGATCATATCGGATAAGCGCGTTACCATCAGGTTATAGCTGTGGATGAGACCGCCGATCTCATCGGCACGGCCGGTATCGTCAATGTACTGCCAGTTCCCCTTCTCCGTCTCCCGCATACTGTCTTTGAGCCACCGGATCGGCGCAATAATGGAGCGGCCGAAACGGAAGGCCAGCCACAGCGCTATCCCCAGCGTAAGGAGACCGACAATGATCGTGGTCGTGCGAATCGTGTTCGCCGGGCGGCGCAGCTCGTCAACCGGCAGGGACGCCACGAGATTCCAGTCGGAATACGCAGACTTACGGGAAACGAACATGCGCTCCTCCTCGTCATACTTAAACGTGAACGGCTGATTGCCGCTGGCGAGCACGCGCGAAGCCAGTTCATCCTGCGGCTGCCGCCGGCTCATCGACACCGGGTAGATGTAGTTGCCGGCATCATCCACGATGAAGAAGAAGCCTTTCTTCCCCAAGTTCGCCCGATCCCAAGTCTTGGCCAGTTCATCGAGTTTGATCTCGATCGCTACGACCCCGCGGTTCAGGCCGTATGAGGGTCCCCTCACTTTAACGGCCATTGTTACAACCGAACCCTTATCGACCTCTCGGATGCTCATATTCAAGAGCGCGATTTTACCGGTATCCGGTGTCATTTTCATCAAATAATCGTACTTCTCTTTCACCAACACGGGGTCGAAGTTCAGCAAATTCTGATTCTCGTAGATGACGGAACGCCCATGCTGGCCGACAGCATAAATCATGTTCAGCTGCTTATACAAGGTGATGACCGACGTGACCGATTTACTGGCAAAATCTTTAATCTTCTCGTTATACATATAATACTCATACGAATCGTCCGGCTTAATCTCCATGAACGCGCGCACGTCCGAATTAGACGAGAAGGCGCCGCTGAGCAGCTCATAGGCCTGCAGATAACTGTCCGTTTGATAGTTGGCGCTCTCGATCATTTGCTCCATGTACTGCTTCACTTGACCGTCCAGCGCTCTGGAAGACTGTACATAGGAGAAAGCCCCTACAGAGACAAGAGACAGAATGATCACGATTAGAAAGTAGGAATAAATTTGGCGTGACAGCGTCTTGCCCCTCATGAACGAATCCCCATCTGCTGACGGTATTCCGAAGGAAGACACCCTTCATATTTCTTGAACGTTTTCGTAAAATGCGGATGATCGGCGTATCCGACTTCACCCGAAATGTCCGTGATGCGCCACTGCGGCTGTTCAAGTAATTTCTTCGCCTTTTCCATACGTCTGCGCGTGCGGTACTGCACGAACGTCTCCCCTGTGCTCTGCTTAAATAATTGGCTGAAATAAGAGGGGTTGAGTCCGATAAAGTCCGCCACTTCCTCCAAGGAAACCTCCTCGGCAAGATGTGTCTCAATGTACTGTTTCGCTTCCTCTACAGGGTCCTTAAGCTTACCTTTGCGTTTGTTCTTCAGTTCTTCCAAATGGCCGTACACCGCAGCCGTGAAACGATGCCACGCTTCCTCTTCGCTTGCGGCGCCGGTTAATGCCAGCTCTCCTTGCATCAGGTAGACATCCCGCACATTCAAGCGCTGGTACAGCAGTGTATGAAGCTCCTGCAGAATATCGTGAACCCGATTGAGCTTCAGCTTATATTCCTTGAGCTCTCCGTGAATTTCATCCAGTAACTCGGCTAACTCCGCTTGCTGCAGCATCCAGACCGCTTGTTCCATGCGGCTTGCCCACTGCTCCAGCTTCGTTACCGCGACGAACGTCTCGGAGCTTACTTTGGTTTTCGTACGGATCAGCTTCTCCAGCACGCCCTGAAAGCCCTTGATGTTCACAGGCTTCAGCAGGTACTCTTTGACGCCATAAGATACGCATTTCTGAGCATATTCGAAATCGCCATAACCGGAAATAACCACGACCTGAATGTCCGCATCCATCTCGGCCACGCGGGCGCATAGCTCCAAGCCGTCCATTTTGGGCATTCGAATATCCGTGAACAGGAAGTCAGGCCGGTCCTCTTGAATCCGCTGCAGTGCGACAACGCCGTTCTCTGCCGTTCTCAGGCTTTCGATCGGCAGCCCCGATTGTTCCACCAGTTTCTGTAATCCTTTGCGTATCATCGGTTCGTCATCGACAATCAGTATGCGGTACATGAGGCGCCGCTCCTTTCTTACCCTTATGAAATGCCCGCTCCCCACGCGCTTTAAGCTCGTGAGGAGTCGGTCATGCTCATACCCTGAGCTTATTTACGAGGCATTGAAATCGTTGTGCCAGGATCTTTGCCATTGAATTTGTCTGTCGCTTCTTTGATTACATCGTTACCGCCCTTGGACTTCCACTCTTCCAGCACTTTCGGCCAATCGGAGATCGGCTCTTTGCCGTAAACCATTTTGACCATATGCTGCAGAATCACTGGAGGCGCTTGGTCGGAAGCCGGGGAAATATCCGGGTTTTTCATCAAGGATTCCAGACGCGGCTCGAAATTGATGCCGTCACGTCCTTCATTTTTCAACGTTGTATCATAGATGTTCATTAACTTCTTGCCTTCGTCCGTCAAACTAAGTGTGCCCTTATTATAAGTTGTATCTTGAACCAACCACAAGAACGATTGACGATAACGCTCTTCATCTACACCCGCTGTATCCGTAGGCGCTTTGTATTCGATTTTGCCGTCAACGGTCTTGTACGTGTCGCCTTCGATACCGAATGTGAAGAATTTCTCCGCTTCATCGGACATCATCCAATCGTAGAACTTGATAATTTGCGCAGCATTTTTCACATTCTTGTTAATGAAGTACGCGCGCGGCGCAGGTCCGTACAAGTAGTGACCGCCTTTGCCGTCAGGTCCGGTCGGAGCAGCGATGATCTCGATGTCGCCTGTCGGTACAGTCGTTTTGAGCTGTGTTTCCCATTGCAGCATTTCGTTCGCATTCATGGACCACATGCCCGCTTTGCCGGAAAGAATCGTGTTCTTGAACACCGTTGCATTAATCGTCGCAAATTCTTTGTTGATCAAGCCCTCATCAAACATCGTTTTGTACGTTTGCAGCGCTTTGGTCATATTCTCGGTGTCGAAGAATTTCGGCAGCACTTGATCGCCAACCTTCTCGAACATGGACAGGTAAGGGTACACGTCATAAGCGCCGAAGAAGGAATCCGCGTATTTGAAGTTCTCACGTCCCATGAACGGGTTCTCTACGCCCATTTCTTTGAACTTGCGAAGCACCGCCATGTACTCGTCAACCGTTTTCGGTACGCCAAGGCCTGCTTTATCCAGCAAATCCTTACGCACGAAGATCGCGCGGCGGGACGGGTTGGACAGGAACTCTGGAATCGCGTAGATTTTGCCGTTATAAGTTACGTTATCCCAAGCGTCTTTCGGCACTTTTTTCAACAAGTTCGGACCGTACTGCTTCAGCAAATCGTCCAGCGGCATGAAGACGCCCGCTTTCACGGAACCCGCCATTTCTTTCCCGTTCACACCGCCGCTTCCTTGTACGACGTCAGGAATGTCGTTGGTTGCGAACATTTGAATCATTTTTTGTTCATATTCTTTGTGCGGAACGAGCACGATATTCAAATCGGTATTCGTTAACTCTTCGAGTTTCTTCACCCATTTATCTTGATTAATATCAGGCGATTTCTCAACGTGACCGAATGCCAGTGTACGCAGGGAGATGGAGAACTTCGTTTTCTCCGCCGGCTTGGAGCTATCCGTGCCTGCTGCCGCGCTGGATGCCGGTTGTTCAGCTGGTTTCGAAGAGCAAGCGGCCAACATGCTGGCGAGCATTACGGCAGCCATCGTTGTGGGAATCCATTTTTTCATTTCTACCCCTCTTTTCGTTTCGATTAAATATGACGCTTTCACACTCTCATTGTAAAAGCGTTTACAATTCGTCGATATGGGCTGGCTTTAGTTTGAATTGTCTTTTTTTTAGAATGGTGTCAAAACAAGACATACCATACAATCTTTTTATGATTTCACGGATCCTACCATCATCCCTTTAACGAAGTGACGCTGCAGGAACGGGTAAATCAGAATAATCGGAATCGTTGCGATAATAATCGTCGCCATTTTGATCCCTTCCGGGTCCATATTCGCCAGTCCGCTGAACTGTGCGGAATTCGGATCGATAGAGATGTCGTCAGAGACAATGAGCTGGCGCAGCTTAACCTGAAGCGGCCATAGCGCCGGTTTATTGATGTAGTACAGTGCGCTTTGGTACGTATTCCAATGGCTCACGGCATAGAAAATACCTAGGGAAGCCATGACCGGCTTGGATAGCGGCAGCACGATGCTCCAGATCATTCTCAGCTCGGAGCAGCCATCGATGCGGCCGGAGTCAATCAGCTCGCTCGGAATTTGCAGGAAGAACGACCTCATGACGAAGAAGTTGAAGGCGCTGATCGCACCTGGAATCATGAGAGCCCAAAGCGAGTTCGTCAAATGCAGGTTTTTCATAAGAATAAAGTTCGGAATGAGCGGCGCCGTGAACACCATCGTAATCAGAACCATGATGACGACAACGTTGCGTCCGGCATACTCAGGCCGCGATACCGGATAGGCCAGCGAAGCGGTGGCAACCAAGTTGATGAGCGTACCTACTATCGTAATATACACAGTTACGCCGAAGGAACGCCAGATTGCCGCGTCGCTAAATACGTATTGGTAGTTAATCGCCGTGAATTGAACCGGCCAGAATAATACCTTGCCATTCACAATGGCTTGGGAAGAACTGAACGATTGAGCCAGCACGTTCAAGAACGGCAGGAGCATCGCCAGTGAAAGGAGCGTCAGAAACAGGACGTTAAATAAATTAAAAACTTTCCAGCCCGCTGTCGGCTTGCGATTCATAAAGCGTTCACCTCCGTCTTAGTACAAGCTTTCACCCGTTGTTTTTTTGCTGAAAATATTACCCGCGACGATGAAGATAACCCCGACCAACGCTTTGAACAGCCCGATCGCTGTCGTATAACTGAACTGTTGGCCCAGCAAGCCTGCGGTATAAATGTAGGTGTCGAGAATTTCACCGTTTTCTTTATTCAGCGGATTCAGGAACACGTAAACGCGTTCGAAGCCGAAATCGAGGAATTTACCAATGTGCAGCAGGAACAAAATCATAATCGTCGGCAGCAGGGCTGGAATGGTGATGGAAATCGTTTGTCTCCAACGATTCGCGCCGTCCACTTCCGAAGCTTCATAGAGATCCGGATTGATACCCGCAAGCGCTGCCAAATAAATGATCGTCCCGTAACCGGAATCCCGCCAAATCCCCGAGGTGATCAGCACCGTACGGATCCAGGATTCTTCCCCCAAGAAATAAATCTCCTTAAAGCCCAGCCACGTGATAAATTGGTTCACGGCGCCTGTTGAAGGCGAGAGAATGCCGATTGCGATCCCGCTCACGATAACCCAGGACAAGAAGTGCGGCATGTACACGACCGTCTGGAGCAGACGCTTGTACACAACGACCCGCAGCTCGTTCAGCAGTAGGGCCAAAATGATGGGCGCCGGGAAGGCCAGCACGAGATCGTAAACCCCGATGAGGACAGTGTTTTTCAAGATTTTAAGAAAGTCATAATGGGCGAACATGCGGGTAAAGTGCTCGAACCCTACCCATTTGCTTCCTGTAAAGCCGTCAAAAATGTTGTAATCCTGAAAGGCAATGACGGATCCTAACAGCGGTACATATTTGAATACTATAAAATAAATAATCCCTGGCAACGATATCAGATACAATGCCTTATACTTCCAAAACGTTCGCAGAAAGGAATTGCCCTTTTTCACTTGCGCACGTTTATCCATTTGTTCTACTGCTTGCGCGCCTACTGCCATCTTCTGGCCCCCCTCACTATTCTTCGTTGATGATATAGCCTTATGGTACCTTCCTAAAGCGCTTGCAACAATGGAATGTCTTTTCACTGACTTGTGTTTTTTTTAGATGCGAAGTGACCGTATGGCATTGCATCAAAGAGCCGGCCGTCAGCACCCCTAAGCACAAAGACCAAGCAAAGCTAACGGACACAGCAGCCGTTATACTCACAAAAGACGTCCTGTTTCGATGCTAACGGACTCCAGAGACCCTATTCGCATGAATTTCGGAATAATCGTACCCCAACCAAGCAATTAGCGGCGCGTGTGTCCGTTACATCTTCAAAGCTGCCTTTCTTCATCGAATAAGGGCTCCTGTGTCCGTAAGCACGATGCCTCATAACCAAAAAAGCCGCCAGCCAAAGCAGATTTCCCGCTTCAACTAACAGCTCCCTATCACTCACTCAATCAACTTCCACTGCTTTAATAAGACCTCTTCTCGCACGGAAAGCCTTCAAATCCTTAAACCGAATAAACTTCTTCTTCTCCTCGCACCACACGCGGAACTTCAGCGACTCCAAGCTGCTTAAGAGCGTAATCGTCTGAACGTTGCGCAGCACCTCATTCTTGTTATGAACCTTCTCCAAATGATAATTCGGGACACGCGGACTTAGATGATGAATATGGTGGAAACCGATGTTGCCGGTAATCCAATGCAGCACTCGCGGCAATTTGTAAAAAGAACTGCCATGCATTGCGGCTTTCACATAATCCCATTCTTCTTCATTCTCATAGTAGGTCTCTTCATAATTATGCTGAACATAGAACAGCCAAATGCCCATCATGCCCGACAGGAAAAATATGGGTCCTTGGACAAGCAGTACGGACTGCCAACCGATTCCCCAGCAAAGTAAAGCCAAGCTCCCCACGATACTGATGTTCGTGATGTACGTATTCATGCGTTCTTTCATCCCCGCGCGCTTACGGTTAAAGCGATAGTCGATCAGGAAGATGAAGATAGGCCCAATAATAAACATAATGAACGGATTGCGGTATAACCGGTAGTACATCCTTCTGATCCAAGAAGAAGCCAAGTACTCTTCAACCGTTAGCGTCCAGATGTCACCGACGCCTCTGCGGTCCAAATTACCGCTGGAAGCATGGTGAATCGAATGCGTATAACGCCATTGATGATAAGGAACAAATGTCAGAATCCCTGTCACGGTACCCACGATCTCATTAGCCCATTTATTTCTGAAAAATGATTTATGACAGCAGTCGTGGAAAATAATGAAAATGCGAACCAAAAACCCTGCGGCGATCAGGTCGATCACAAACGTAAGCCATATCGAGACCGAAAGACTTAAAAACGCGAAATACCAAAGTGCAAAAAATGGAACTACCGTATTAATAATTTGCCAAACGCTGTGCTTCATCTGCGGTCTTTCGTAGGGCGCAATGTCGGAACGCCACCCACCCTTGTCTTCATGCTTCATTCAGTTGGAACTCCTTCTCTCCGCGTTATGTCGGAATCTCTGATTTGATTGTCACTGTTGTACTACGTTGCGAATGAAATAAAGTTCCCTACTGCGGCAAGAAAGATTACACCGCACCTCCATCATAAGGTTGAAACTGATTTTTGTAAAAGCCAATATAAGTCATCGGTCCTAGAATTCATTTGCCCCTTCCCGTTTGTTGTGTAAAATGAATACTCAAGAGCTCCGGTGCAGGAGTTCCGCCAATCGTATACGGAAAGGAACTTGTTCTATGCACATCCTGATCATCGAAGACGATTCCAGCATTCAAATGCTGCTCAAATTAAGTCTGGAAGTCGAGGGCTTCCAACCGACCGTGGCCGGCACGATCGCTGCCGGTCTCGATGTGCTCGCCTCGCAGCCCGTAGATCTCATTCTGCTGGATCTGATGCTGCCCGACCAGTCCGGCTTCGAGCTGCTGAAGACGCTTCAGCAGTGCTACAAAGAAATTCCTGTGATCGTCCTTACCGCGAAGAATGAGATGAACGATAAAATCCTGGGCTTTCAGCTCGGCGCCGACGATTACCTGACGAAGCCCTTCGAGACGCGCGAGCTGATTATGCGCATTCGCGCCGTCATGCGGCGCGTGGCAACCGATTCGCCGGGACCAGCCTCCGACGTGCTGCAAGCAGGCATTATCGAGATGGACCGAAACGAGCGGTCATTGAAGGTGGCCGGCAAACCGGTCAAAACGACGAGCAAAGAATTCGATTTTCTCTGGCTGTTGGCCAAAAATCCGAAGAAGGTGTTCACGCGGGAGCACATTCTCGATCAGGTCTGGGGATTCGAATATTATGGACAAACCAGGTCCGTCGACATGCTCGTCAACCGGCTTAGGGAAAAAATCAAACCCCACGATCATGTGTTGGCCACCGTTCACGGCATGGGCTACAAGCTGGAGGTTTAACCATGAAGCTTCGGAACAAGCTGTTCGTTCAGCATACCATAACGATCGTCATGCTGCTTGCCGCGATGTATGTGGTAGTAGGTTACATCCTGAGTAAAAGCATGATCGAGCGCGATACCCAGACGCTAAGCCAATATTACGACCTGCACCGCATCGAGGCGTTGAAAATCGTAAACGATAAGAAAATCAGCATCGAGCAGCTGTTCTCCGGGACGTATGCTCCGCTCATCGCCTCGCATCTCGCCGCCAACAGCAATTTCCAGGTGCAGCTGTTCGATACCGAGGGCACGATTATCGGAGACAGCGGGAACAAGGAGGATCTGGTGAAGCGCAGCGATATCGATGCCGCGCTGGCGGGACAAACCGCGAGCCTCCTTACAGAAGGCGAGAACAGTAAAATGCTGATTTATGCCTCGCCTTTTGTTTATGAGGGCAAGATCGTAGGCGGGTTCCGCTATCTGCTGGATTTGAATAACCATGAAGAAACCTTGTCCGCCATGCGAACCTGGTTTATTGGCGTCGCGCTCGGCTGTCTTCTCCTTGCCCTGCTGGCTAGCTACTCCTTCTCCTTCTTCATTATGAAGCCGCTGCACGCCCTTCAGCAGGCGCTGAAACGCGTGACGGTCGGGGACTTCAGCCGCAAAATCACGGTCCGCAGCCAAGATGAAGTGCGCGAACTGGCGGACGATTTCAACCGCATGTCCGAAGCGCTGCAGGAGCATATTGCGCTGCTGCATGTCGAGCAGAGCAAGCAGAAGAAATTTTACGACAACGTGACCCATGAGCTCAAAACGCCGCTTACCTCCATCATGGGCTTCTCCGATCTCATTGACAAAATGGAGCGCACTGACGATATCCGAATATGTAATGCGTATATACGCAAAGAAAGCGCGAGGCTCCTCCAAATGGTCGAGGAACTGCTGCAATCCTCGCTCAAAGGCGATGAAGCTTGGCGCGTACATATCGAGAGGGTGGACCTGGCAGCCATCCTGGCCGATAGTCTGCGCATTCTGGAGCCTACGCTGCAGAAGTCCAATATAACGACAGCCGTGCAGATGGAGCCGTGTGACGTATATATCGATCCGAAGCGGACGCAGCAGGTCTTGTTCAATGTGATCGAGAATGCGATCAAGCACAGCGAATGCACGCAGCTGACAGTACGTCTGGAGCAGCAGGAATATCAGTGCCTTGTCCGCATCGCGGATAACGGCAAGGGCATGAGCGCATCAGAGGCCAGTACGCTGCTCCTGCCCTCCGGCCGGAGGCCGGACCGCCCTGTATCCGCCCAATCGCACGGGCTCGGATTGCTGCTATGCAAACAATTCATGGAGCTGCAAAGCGGCGATATTGCGGTGCACAGCCGCGAGGGAAGCGGCACGGAAGTGGTCTTGACCTTCCAGATGGAGCCTGTGCGGGCGCAAAGTCTGTTACAAAATTGATACAAATCGATGATTTTTCTGAGATAAAAGGAGAGTAATCTACATGCAAGAGGAGAAGAAAGGGCTTTCATGGCTGCGTCTCATCTTATTGCAAATTGTTATCGGTTGTACGTTGATCGGTATTTTCGCCTATGTATTCCGGATTGGCGTCAACGAAGTCCGGCTGATCCCGCTGGATCCGAACAACCGCGACATGTTCGACGGCGTTCCCATGCGTATGAATGTCACATACCCGGGCATCGGCACCATCGCCATTGACGATCCCAAAGAATTGATCGCTTGGAAAGCGGCGTTCGCCCGAGTATTGAATGGCGGCGGGCAGCCCGCCCGTGCAAACGCTTCCCGGCTGCTGCTGACAGGCTCGATCGCTTACTTGGATCAAGAGGATGTGCCGTTCCAGATCGGAACCAGCGGCTTCCGCTTCGGCAGCGATATTGCGGGGTCGCTGGACATCAGTGCAGAGATCCGCAAGCTGCAAAATATGCTGATCGACAAAACGCTCTCCGCCGAAACGATCGGCAGTGTGATCGCCAACCGGAATCATCAAGTATTCCGGCTGCAGGACGGCCTCCTCACTGTGCTGCCCGATGCCGAACGCACGGCTTTGACGGCGCAGATGACGACGGCGGTCCGCCTGATCGACTTCAGCCATTTCGACTTCATGGCCGAGCAGCCCAGCACCCATTATGTCGTACAGCTTAAGGACGAAACCGTCAGCGGGAAGCATTGGCTTCATATCGATCTATACAAAAATGCGTATTTTATCGTTTTCGATTTGCTGGATGAAACGAACCACAAGGCCTATTTCAAGTTAAGCGACGCCTCCTAACCTATCGAGGGGATGGTTGATGAAATGGCTAGAAAGAAAAATAACAGCTCTATTATGATTTTATCCGTCATTGTTGTCGTGCTGGTCGCCGGATTCTTCCTGTACAAATCCGGTGTATTCGGCGGGAAAGCGAAAGGCAAAATTACCGTGTATTCCATTTTCCAAGAGGAAGAAGCGCGTAAGATTCTGGATAAGTTCAAGGCGGAGACGGGGATCGACTACGATGTTCTGCGTCTGCCCAGCGGGGAAGCGGTAACACGCGTGCAGAATGAAATGGGCAAACCGCAGGCCGACTTCTTGATGGGCGGACCTGCAGACTCGCACGAGGTATTGAAGAAAGCGGGCGCCCTGGAGAGCTACATCTCCCCCAACGCCAAAGACATTGCGGACAATATGAAGGACAAAGAAGGCTTCTGGACCGGATTCTACTTGAATCCGATTGCGATTGGCATCAACGAGCAGCGCTGGAAAGAGAAGTACGCCTCCGCTCCTTACCCGCAGACGTTCCAGGAGCTGCTTGACCCGAAATTCAAAGGTGAAATCGGCATGTCCGACCCGGCAACCTCCGGCACTGCCTATACGGCCGTCGCATCCCTGGCGCAAGTCTGGGGCAAAGACAAGATGCTGGATTACGTCGGCAAGCTGCTGCCGAACCTGAAGGAAAGACCGAAATCCGGTATCGAGCCGATCCAAAAAGCGGCGAAAGGCGAGTATACGATCGGGATTACATTCCTCGGCGACCAATTGAAAATGAAAAATCAAGGCAGTCCGATCGTCTCCATCGTTCCTGAAGCCGCAGGCTACGAAGTGGGCGGGCTCGCGATCGTCAAAGGCGGAGCGAATACCGAAGGCGCCAAGAAACTGATGGACTTCATGCTGACCAACGAGCCAGGGCTGCTCTATACAGAGTCTGCTTTTGCAAGCTCCGTGAAACCTACGGTACCGATTCCTAAAGGCGGCATCGATATCAAAACAACGAAATACAACACGACCTACAGCCTGTGGAAAGCTGCCGAACAGCGGAAGGAACTGCAGGACGCGTTGAAAAACCTCAAATAAGAAAGCGTTATCAATCCGGGCATTGGATTCGCATATTGGCGCCAATGCCCGACTAAACCATGAATGTGGAAGGCGGTCGTAAGCCCCTTATGATCATAGAAAAAAAAGGCATGGGCACCTCGATCAGCAAGCTGGTGAAAGATCCTTCCTCGCTGATATTCGTTCTCATCAGTTTCGCCGTACTCTGTCTCTTCGTCGTTTATCCGCTTATTTATGTAATAGCACTCCCGGGAGCGACGGATTGGACGACTTTCTTCAGCAAAAGCCGTTATGGCACAGCTCTGCTGAATACGGTCGTCAGCTCCTCCCTCTCCGCACTGACAGCAACCGTATGCGGATTTATTTATGCCTATTCGATTCATTACAGCAACATTGCGGGGAAAAAGTTTTTCCGCTTCATCGCGTTTCTTCCGATTCTTGCGCCGTCTGTCATGACGGGTCTGGCGTTTCTGCTGCTGTTCGGACGCGGCGGCATGGTGTCGCAAACGCTCAAAGCCTGGTTTAACGTCGAGCTCGACTTATACGGCTTGCCGGGGCTGTGGATCGTGCAGACGATCTCCTATTTCCCGCTGGCGTATATGACCATAACCGGTGTACTGCGCTCCATCTCGCCGAATCTGGAAATCGCCGCTCAGAACCTGGGGGCTCGCGGCTTCAAGCTGTTCCGTACGATCACGTTGAAGCTGGCGCTGCCTGGGGTCATCAACGCCTTCCTGCTGGTCGCCATCAACTGCTTCGCGGATTTCGGGAATCCGAAGCTGATCGGGGGCAACTATTCCCTCCTGGCCGTCGAAATTTACGGGGAAATCATTAATAACGAGCCCGGACTCGCGTCCGTCATGGGGGTTGTTCTGGTCATCCCTGCACTCATCGTATTCGTCGTTCAGAACAAGCTGCTGTCCAAAGGTTCTTATTCCACCATTACGGGGAAGCCTGTCTCTGGCCTTAACCGGGTGAAAACATCCCGCAAAATGGATATCGTTCTATTTATTTTCAATAGTGTGATGGCACTTTTCATTCTGGCCATGTTCGCGATCACGATCTTGTTCGCATTTACCAAAAATTTCGGCCGCGACAACACCTTTACCCTTAGTCATATCACCAAAATGGTGTTCAACCCGTCAAGCCCCGCTGTCCTCAACAGTCTGGTGCTGTCGCTCATTTCCTCCATTCTGGCCGTCGCCTTCGCGCTCGTTCTGGCTTATGTCGTTGTTCGCAAGCCATTCCCGGGCAAAAGGTGGCTGGATTTCACCGCCGTTCTGCCGATCGCGCTGCCGGGTACATTCGTGGGCTTGGCGCTAATCGTCGCTTTCAGCAACGGACCGATTATGCTGCAGGGCTCGGCCATCCTGATTATCGTAGCCATGCTGCTTAAGCAGATGCCGGTCGGATACCGGGGACTCACCGCTTCCTTCAAGCAGGTGGACAAATCGATCGAGGAAGCCGCCACGAATCTTGGTGCGGACAGCCGCCGCACCCTGACGACGATCGTTTTTCCGATGCTGCAGAAAACGATTGTCGCCAACTTCGTGTACGCTTTTATGAAAAATATGAATACGTTAAGCACCATCGTCTTTCTGATTACACCCAAATGGGTCGTCGCCGCCGTATCGATCTTCAACTATGCAGAGACCGGAACTTACTACTGGGCTGCCGCCGTTGCCGTCGGTTTGATGGGGACTACGCTCGCTACGCTCGGTATTATGAAGCTCATTTTCCGCTCGAAGGTTAAAATATTTGATTTCTAGCACGTTCTAAGGAGTGAGATTGCATGAGTTCATCCATATTGTTGGATTTAAAAAATGTCAGTAAGGTGTTCGGGAGCAACCACGTTCTCAAACAGATCGATCTGCAGATTGAACGCGGGAAATTCATTACGTTCCTCGGGCCCAGCGGCTGCGGGAAAACGACGCTGCTCCGCTCAATTGCCGGCTTCTATACCATAGATGACGGTGAAATCCGCATCGACGGCCAGGTTGTCAACGATCTGCCGCCATATAAACGGGGAACGCCGATGGTGTTCCAAGAGTACGCCCTGTTCCCGCACATGACGGTTTTCGATAATATCGCTTACGGTCTGGATATTCAGAAGCGCCCTGAAGATGAAGTGCAGGAGCGCGTTAAAACGGCGATGGCCAAAGTGAAGCTGACCGGCCTGGAAGAGCGTTACCCGCACGAGATGTCCGGAGGCCAGCAGCAGCGGGTCGCCATGGCCCGCGCGCTGGTCATGAACTCGCCGATCATCCTGCTGGATGAGCCGCTGAGCAACCTCGACGCCAAGCTGCGGGAGGAAGTTCGCGTCGAGCTGCGCACCATTCAGCAGGAGCTCGGCCTTACGGTCATCTATGTGACTCATGACCAGCTCGAAGCTTTATCAATGTCGGATCACATCGTCGTATTCAATAAGGGAGCGATTGATCAATACGGCACTCCCCACGAAATCTACTATAAGCCCCGCACCACTTATGTCGCCGATTTCATCGGGACGACCAACTTTGTGGACGCGGTTGTCCGCGATTTATCCGGCGGCAAGGCGACGGTCGAGTATGGCGCGAGTGGCCGCCAAGTGAGCGTCATCACCGATGAAGCGGTGAAGCCCGGCGAGAGCGTGCTGCTCTGTGTGCGCCCGGAATCGATGCGGCTCGGCGCTGCGGAAGAAGGCGATCTGCTCCTTAGCGGCTTCGTGAAATCGTCCATGTTCTTGGGCGAGAAGGAACGTTATTTCATTTTGGACGATAATATGAAAGAATGGATTGTCGATGCCTACGACATTGGACTGACTCGCTTCCAGGGCAACGTGACGATATCCGCCGCGAATGATAAAATTCATTTAATCAAGAAGAACGTATAGGACATAACAGACATAGCATGGGCTGAAAAGGGGAACTTTGGTTTCCTTTTTTGGCTGTTCGGGAGGTATTGCATCATGTGGAAAAAAGGCTTGCTCGTGCTCCTGGCGGGGATCTGCGTGTTCTTCGGCTTGCGCCTGTTCGGGGAAAAGAAAAGCAACCAGCCTCTCAAAGTTTACGTCATCTTCCAAGAAGACGCCGGCCGCATTCTGCTGGAAACCTTCAAGGAGAAAACGGGACAACCTTACGACATCATCCGGATGTCGAGCGGGGAAGCCAGCTATCATCTGCTGACGCTCGGCAAGACCGGAATCGACGTGGTGCTTGGCGGCCCGGCCGACCTGCATGAACAGCTGAAGCTCCAAAGCAAGTCGCTGCGGTACACCCCCGCCGGCGCCGGCTCCATCGCCGCCAAATACAAAGACGCCGCCGGCTACTGGACCGGCATCTATATGGGCGCGCTCGCCATTGGCGTCAACCAGACCGTCTGGCTGCAGGATCCCTTGCTTCGGGATCTGCCGCTGCCGCAGCGGTACGAAGATCTGCTCCGCCCCGAGCTCAAGGGCAAAATCGAAATTCCCGACCCCGAAACGTCGGGAACCGGCTATACGCTGCTGGCTTCGCTTGCCCAGCAGCGCGGGGACAGCGAAGCGATCGCCCTCATGCAGGCGCTCAAGAAGCAAAGCGCCGCCATGACGTTCGCGGGCAATACGAGCGCGCAGCATTTGGCCGAAGGCGAGATGGCCGCGGCCGTCTCCTTCTTAAGCGATCAGCTCCGCTTCAAGAATTCGGGCTACAGCATCTCCTCCTTCATCCCGCCGCAGGCGGGATGGGAGATCGGCGCCGTATCCATCCTGAAGGGCGGGAACAGCAGTGCAGCGGCGAAGCAGCTGGTCGATTTCATGCTGTCCCGCGAGGTGCAGACCGACTATATGAATACGGCGTTCTCCTTCCCCGTTGCGCCCGACATCCCGGTGAACCCGCTGCTTGAGCCCGTGAAGCTGGAGAATCTGCTGGCTTCGTACCGCTTCGACCTTGCGGCGCAGCAGCATGAGAAGCTGCTTGCGGCTTGGCGGACAGCGGAGTAGGCCATCACATGGGGTGCTGTGCTAAGATCCGTTAGCCCGGTGCAGCACCCAGCTTTCTAACGGACTGTACGTCCGCTATTGACCTGAACAACGCCGAGTTCCGATTCTAACGGACACAGCGGACCCTATTTGCCTATTTCAGGCTAATAAGTCTCTCGGAAGGAGCAAATAACAGCTCCCTTGTCCGTTACATGTTCGAGGAGGCCCTTTTCCATCGAATAAGAGCAGCTGGGTCCGTTAGAGTGTCGCGCTCCACTCCCCCAATAACAAAAAGCTGTCAGCTCAGCAGAATGACTGCCTGAGACTAACAGCTTTTTTGCTTCGCGTGTTACGCCCTCTTACGCATGCACAGGACTAACGTCCTGCTGCCGCTTAGCCGCTTGAAGCCGGCTCGAGCCCACGAACATCGCCGTAACGAACCCGATCACGCCTACACAGATACTGAGAATGAACCCGTGGTTGATCGCCGTGGCCAGCGCTCCTTGCAGGAACTCCCGGATCTCCGGCGGAATCGTTCCGCCCGCCCGCATCAGCAGCTCGGGATTGGCCAAGGTGCCGATTTGGTCGGCCGGAATGCCGACCTTGCCCGCGCCGTCAGCGATAAGATGGCCGAGATTGTTATTCACAATCGTCGCCATAATCGACGCCCCCATAATGCCGCCGATGCTGCGCCAGAAGCCCACGATCGAGGAGCTGACGCCCATATATTTGGGGTCGACATTCGCGGCAACGGCGTTCTGCGCCACACTCATGAGCGGTCCCACCGCGCCGACGCCGAGCAGAATCATAAGGCCGATCATATAGCCTCCGGAAGCATGAGAGCTTACGAGCGTTAACAGCAGCGACACGATAACCGTCATGATCATGCTGACCATAAGCAGCGGCCGGAAGGCGAATTTCGACTGCAGGAAGCCGAACAGAATGGCGCCGCAAATGAGCGAAGCCATCATCGGCGTCAGCACGCCGTTGGAGTTGGGATGGCCAAGCACAGCTACAGTGAAAATAGGCAAATAAGTAATGGCCGAGAACATGAGCACGCCTTGGCAGAACACGATGATGCTGGTTCCGAGCACCATGCGGTTCTTAAATATCGTGAGCGGAAGAACCGGCTCCGCCGCCCGTCGCTCTACGAGAATAAACACCGTGCCGAAGAGCGCCGCTGCGGCAAACAAGCCGATTTCCTGCCAGGAGCTCCAGGCGTAATCTTTGCCTCCCCATTCCAGCGCCAGCATGAGAGACACCGTTGTCACGATAAGGAATAATGTGCCGAGATAATCGATTGTCGGCTTACGCTCCGAGCGTGTCTCCTTCAGTGCAACCATCAGGACAAGCATAGAAGCCAGGCCGATAGGGACATTGATGTAGAAATTCCATCTCCATCCCAAGTGCTCGGCGATGAAGCTGCCCAGCTGGGGGCCGGCTACGGACGAGAGCCCGAAGATAGCGCCGAATACGCCGGACATTTTGGCCGCATCCTTCGGATCGCTGAAGATCGTATAAATGATCGTAAAACTAATAGGAAACAGCGCACCGGAACCGATACCTTGAATGACACGGAACCAGATCAGCTGATCGACGTTTTGAGCGATTCCACACAGGGCGGAGCCGATGAGGAACAGCGCGATCCCGATCAGATAGAACATTTTTCTGCCGAATAAATCCGACATTTTCCCGAAGACCAGCATCGTGCTCGTCGAAGCCAGCATGTAGGCGGTGAACACCCAGCTGATTTTATCGAATACGTTGAAGTCCTCGCTTAATTTATTGATGCAGGAGGCCACGATCGTATTATCCAAAGACGACATCAGCAGACCGAGCGCCATGGCCAAAACAATTAAATTTTTATTCGAACCGGACTGGTTCATGTTAATCCCTCTCTTCGTCCTTAACTTGTTTCATAAGGGTCAGCCCCTCCTGAATCGCATCCAGCTTCGCTTGATACTCTTTCATTCCGATTTGAATGCAAATAACCTGCGACGGCTGCATGTCATCCTTAAAGCGCAACCGCATATCTTTCAGCTGCTGCAGCTGTTCCTCGACATGAAGGTACGCCTTCTCCAGCCACGCGATCACCGTGTCCTTACTGACAAACTCGCCGAAATACAGCCGCATCAGGAAATCCGACTTCACGCTATCCGATTCAATCGGACTGTCCAGATATCCGTTGAATTGCTCCTTTCCTCTCTCGGTAATGGTGTACACATTCTTGTTCGGTTTCCCATCCTGCGCAACGCTTTCCTTCGTCAGCAGCCCCTCCTTCTCCATCCGGTGAAGCATGGGGTAAATCGTTCCGTAACTGGAGCTGTAGAAATAGGAAAATAAAGTCTCAAATAGTTGTTTAATTTCATATCCGGTTAACGACCGATTCATAAGTGTGCCTAGAATGACGTCCTGACTGTTCATGTTGGAAAGCTCCTCCGTTTGTTTCGTTGTTATATAACGATCCTTACTATATCATATTGATATATATCATGTCTATATATTTGAAATGAAAAACTGAGTATGTTACAATCGCACTATCACTTAACGATTGGAGTTGAAGAGGATAATGTAATATTTCTTGCGACCGATTTAAAGAATAAAGCAGCTAGGGTTTTATTCTTTATCCGAGCAAGGAAGTTACCTTATTCTTTTCACTCAAAATATATCCGGTACCGGCCCTGCTGCAGGCAGGCTTTGCCGTATCTTTTTGAGCTGTGAGAAAGGTAACTTTCTTGCAGCTCATTTTTTATTTCCATCAAAGGAGGTTTCGGCTATGTCATTAATCAAAGTAACGAACCTGACATTTGCCTATGACGGCAGTTACGACAACATCTTCGAGGATGTCAGCTTTCAAATCGATACCAATTGGAAATTAGGCTTCACCGGAAGAAACGGCCGGGGGAAGACCACGTTCCTTAACCTGCTGCTCGGTAAATACGACTACAGCGGAACCATTTCGGCCGGCGTAAGTTTCGACTATTTCCCTTTCCATGTAGCGGATAAGGAGAACAATACCATCGATATCATCACCGATCTCTACCCGGATTATGAGCACTGGCAGCTTATGCGCGAGCTTTCGCTCCTGAAGGTGTCGGAGGACGTGCTCTACCGGCCTTTCGAGTCGTTATCCAACGGGGAACAAACGAAGGTGCTGTTGGCTGCTCTATTTTTGAAGGAAAACAGCTTTCTGCTCATCGACGAGCCGACCAACCATCTGGACATCCACGCCCGGAAGCTGGTCAGCGAATATTTGCGGGGCAAGAGCGGGTTTATTCTTGTGTCGCATGACCGGTCATTTCTCGATAACTGCGTAGACCACATTCTCTCGATCAACAAAACCAATATTGAGATCCAACGAGGGAATTTCTCCGATTGGTGGGAGAACAAACAGCGGCAGGACAACTGGGAACTGGCCGAGAATGAGAAGCTGAAGAAGGACATTAAGCGTCTGTCCGATGCGGCCAAGCGAACGAACGACTGGTCGCACGAAGTCGAGAAAACGAAGAACGGCACCCGCAACTCGGGCTCCAAGGTTGACAAAGGCTACATCGGGCACAAAGCTGCCAAAATGATGAAGCGGTCCAAGTCCATCGAACAGAGACAGCAATCTTCGATTGACGAAAGATCCCAGCTTCTGAAGAACGTCGAGAGCTCGGAAAGCCTGAAAATCACACAGCTTGCGTATCATAAGCACCAATTAGCCGAGCTTGACCATGTTGCCATCCAGTATGGCGAGAAAAGCGTTTGCCGCGATGTCAGCTTCACGATTGAGCAAGGGGACCGCATCGCGCTGACAGGTCCGAACGGTTCCGGCAAATCCAGCTTACTCAAGCTGATTTGCGGCGAGGATATTCCCCATTCCGGCGTGTTTCGCAAAGGGAGCCAATTGAAAATTTCCTACGTTTCGCAGGATACTTCTCATTTGCGCGGGAATCTGACGGACTTCGCCCGAAGCAGCGAGATTGACGAAAGTTTGTTCAAGGCGATTTTGAGAAAGCTTGATTTCTCACGCTTGCAATTCGAGAAGGACATCGCGTCTTATAGCGGAGGACAGAAGAAGAAGGTGCTGATTGCGAAAAGCCTCTGCGAACGCGTTCATTTGCATGTCTGGGACGAACCGCTCAATTTCATCGACGTCATTTCCCGGATCCAAATCGAAGAACTGCTGCTGGAGCATTCGCCTACCATCCTGTTCGTGGAGCATGACAGCGAGTTCAGCAAGCGTATTGCAACCAAAACAGTGGAATTAAACGGATAACCAAGACTAGGAGGATGAAAGCGATGATTGAGATTGAGGTTGTAGATGATTCCGTGAACCGGTTCTTGTTGTCGGTCAACCCGGTTCACGAGCAAACAAACCGACGGGCTGAAGAGACATACGTATCCATCGATAGATGCACATAGCGATGCTGTAGGCGGGTGAAAAGTAAGGCTCTATCAAGCACACACAAAAAACTGCCCAAGGTCATCCCTGACCCTAGACAGCTTCCCCATCACCTTACCAGAACAACTCTCCGTGCCCTAACAGGCGCGACAGTCCTTCCACGAAATAATAGTCGCCGTAAATGAGCGGCACATCCACATTCTTGCCTTCCGGATAGTGGCTCGTGCCGTGCAGAATGAGCCCTTCCTCCGTCTCCGAATCCCACGCGCCGTAGTTCGTGTAGAGCGAGTGCAGAATGCGCTCGCCCGCCTGGCGGTACAGGCTGCTCTCCTGGCCGCCGACCTGCTCGGCGATCAACAGCAGACCGCAAGCCGCACAAGCGCCGGCCGATGTGTCCCGATAAGCCGTGATGCCTTCCGGCAAGCGGAAATCCCAATGCGGCACGCTATCCTCCGGCAAGTTCGCGAGGAAGAAGTGCGCGGCGCGCTTAGCCCCGTGCAGATACCGCTCATCCCCCGTGTGGAGATGGCTGAGCGCCATGCCGTATACCGCCCATGCGGTGCCGCGGGACCAAGCGGACTCGGGAGCGAAGCCTTGTCCGCCCTTCACTTCCAGCTTCTCGCCCGTATGCGGATCGAATACCACGATATGGTTCACGGAACCGTCCGGGCGAAGGAAGTGCTCGAGCGCCATATCGGCGTGCCGGATGGCGATCTGCTTGTACCGCGGGTCTCCGGTCGTCCGGGAGGCCCAATACAGCAGCGGCAGGTTCATCATGCAATCGATGATGGCCCAGCCGGCATTGTCTTCCCCTTCACGCCACGGATTCCAGGCGCGAATGTAGTTCCCCTGCACGTTGAAGCGTGCAGCGAGCAGATTCGCCGCGAGCAGCGCGCGGCGTTTGGAATCCTCCGCGCCGAGCAGCTTGTAGCGCGCAACACTGGTCAGCGTCCACATGAAGCCGATATCGTGGTCCAATCGGTAATAATCCGCGATGACCTGGTCGAGCTGACGCTCGCAGGACTCCGCCAGCAGCTTCAGCTGCTCGTCTTGCGTGTCGCGGTACAGCAGCCACAGCAGCCCCGGCCAGAAGCCGGCCGTCCACCAGGAAGCAGGCTCCAGCTGATATTCACCCTTCACGCTGGCGTGCGGGAAGCCGTCGCCGATCCGTTTGCTCGTTCTTGCTACTTTGGCCGTCGTCTTATCCCAAGCTTCCTGAGCCCAATCCAATGTCGTACTCATCTCCACCACTCCTGATCGAAAGATTTGTTATTGAAATTCAAAACGAAACGCCGCTTCCAGCGAAAGTCCCTGAGCTGCGCCGGATGCTCCGACACCTGGTTTCAACGTGAAATCGAGTGCGTAACACGTCTGGGGCTTGTCGAAATGATCCACATGATGCAGAGCTTCTACCTGCCATTCGAACAGGCTCCGGTCATAAGAAACATAAACCTGCGCCGCGCCGGATGCCGCGATAATAATTCGCCCATCCTCCGCGAGCTGCGGACGGTGCCAAGCGATAAAGCGCTCCACGAGTGACGCGGGCGCTTGTCCGAACGCGTAGCGGTCCGCCACCTCAAGGACCGGAGGCTCGCTCTTGCGCCAAGTGAAGCGCCGCACCAGCTCTGTCAGCTTCTCCGTGCCGTAGGCGCTGGAGATTTCCAGAACAAGAACGTCCTGCTCAGCGCTGCTCTCGAATGCAACGACCTCGGCCCGATGCTCCTCTCCGGCCTGCTGGTACAGGCCGTCAACGATCGGGACGGAATGGCTCTGCGAGCCGTTGCAGAGGATCTCATACCGCTCCGGTCCGAAATATTTCCGCGAATATTGCCCGCTTCCCAGATCCGGGAGCAATGTCTCGCCCTGCGCATACAGGATGAAATGCCCGATGTCGTTATGGTTGTGCGGTTCGTTATTATGTCCGCCTTTGGCCGCCAGTACATAGGCGCCTTGCTCTTGTAATTGCCGGGAAATCAACCACTCCGCGTCCGGCAAATAGTAGGTCGCCGTGTGCCATGCAGTCCCTTCCGCATCTTCCAGCGACCACAGCAAATTGCGGAGCGCCGGCGCCCAGCGGCTGCAGTGGTCGTCCCGGAACCCTGCGCGAAGCGCAAGCTCCGGGTGCTCCATCTCGGGATAGAGCCGCTTCAAGTAGCCGCTCAAGCCCATGAAGATGCCCGCTTCCCCTTGCGAATCGGAGAAGTTGGCCAGCTTCCTGTCGTGGAGGAAGCATTTCTGCTGGAACAAGGCGACCTGCCGCACCTTGTCCGATTGGAACCAGTTCACGGCGCCGCCGGTACGCCGCATAATCAGATCCGCGGCATACGTAAAGTAGCCGAAGCCGTACTGCCAATACATGTACCCTTCGGTGCATGCTCCGTCAGCGGCGAACCCGCTCAGGTACGAAGCCAGAGCGGGGAAAGCTCGCGCCAGCACCGCGGCGAGCTCGTCCTCATCCTGCAGCGTATAGATCGCTGCAGCGGCAATGGAGCCGCCGCAGACGGATGCCCAGTTGTGAGTCGCGGTCTCCCAGTGGCTGGGAGGCTGCGTCACGAAGGGGCGCAGGATGCGGCGAAGCACCTCTTCGCGGATGCGGACGCTAAGCAGCTGGGGCAGCGAATCGCCGACCAGCGCGCTGATTTCGCTCAGCGCGAAAGCCGTCTCCGCGGCGAAGAGATCGATCGTGAACCTTTCCTGCGAATGGTTCATAAGCCCTTGCCCCTGCGTGTCTGCGTCAGACCGCATCTCAGGGCCCTGCAAGACATGGGCGGGCAAGCACCAAGTATATTCATCCAGGATGGACATGATGGTATCCGAAAGCGCATCCATATAGACGCTGTCTGCACCTTCCAGCCAAGCAAGCAGACCGAATGTCGTCAATCGGTTGCGCCGGCGGAAATAAACAAGTTCGTATTCTCTCCGAGAGCCCGTCGTGGAAAACAAATGAAATAACGAATACGTAAGCTCCGGCATCGTTTCCTGCAGCAATTTGGCGCCTTCGCTTTGTATTTCCGCGATCAGCTTCCCGCTTTCCTTTCCTTGCAGCAAACGGGTTTTCACTTGTTCCGCCGTCTCTCCGGGAAACAGCAGGCTAGTCGGTACATCGGGGGCAGCGAGAAGCGCTGCTTTGATCTGTTTGAGGTCCCATTTATCCACCATAACACTCACCGTCATCCGACCTACTTTCTCATAGATTATGAAGGCGGCTGCCTTCCGTTGCTCGCGGACTTGCGTGATTGCACGGCCTGCCAAAAAAGCCTGTCTTTCTTATTATAAAGAAATCGGGCACCGGCGAAATCATGTTATTTTGACTTTTTTGACTCATATCTTGACCAATTGGGCGGAATGCCGCAACATGGGATGATGGTAGAGAGAGCAATATATAGAGACCATTACTTTATCGGGTTGGAACACTGTTATGAGTCATGAAGCCGTACTGGGCAGCCACGGGAAAGAGGTGCCCAAGGGGCGGTTTCCCGTTTCCCTGCTTTCATTAACCGCAGGCGCTTTCGCTATCGGCATGACAGAATTCGTGATTATGGGCTTATTGCCCAATGTGGCCGAAGATCTGCATGTAACAATTTCACAAGCCGGACAGCTCATCACGAGCTATGCCATGGGCGTCGCGATCGGAGCGCCGATTCTTGCTTTATTCACGAACAAGCTGCCGCAAAAGCTGCTGCTGTGCTTGCTGATGGGCGTATTCATCCTTGGCAATGCCATCAGCGTCATTGCCCCCAACTACACCATATTGATGGGCGCACGCATCGTGACCGCTCTGGCGCATGGGACGTTCTTCGGGGTAGGCGGCGTGATTGCCGTCCATCTCGTTCGGCCCGATCGCAGAGCGGGGGCCATCTCCGTCATGATGGCCGGCCTGACGATCGCCAATATTATGGGCGTGCCGTTCGGCACCTTCATCGGACAGCAGCTCGGCTGGCGGGCATCCTTCGGTGCGATTGTCCTCATGGGGATCGTCTCGCTGATCGGTATTATCGGCTTGATACCGCGCATTCAGCAGGAGAAGAGCGCCGGCATTATCCAGCAATTCCGTGCACTAACCAGACCTAGGCTGCTGCTCATGCTGCTGATGGGCGCGTTGGGCAGCGGCAGCTTGTTCACCGTGTTCACCTACATTACACCGCTGTTGGAACAAGTGACCGGCTTCTCGGAGCATCATGTCGCGTGGATTCTCGTTCTCTTCGGCTTCGGTGTCACCTTCGGCAACATCATCGGGGGCAAGCTGGCGGATTGGAAGCTGATGCCCGCTCTGCTTGGCAATTATGCGGCCTTGGCGCTCATTCTTATTTTGTTTCAATTTACCGTCCACATCCCCGTGGCCGCCGTTATAACCATATTCATCTGGGGCGCCGCCGCATTCGGCATTTTGCCGGGGCTTCAGCTGCGCATCATGAGCATGGCCAAAGACGCACCGATGCTCGCTTCGACTTCGAACCATTCGGCGAACAATTTGGGCAATGCCAGCGGCGCTTTCATCGGCGGATGGATCATCACGCACATGGGGCTTACTTATCTGCCTTGGGCAGGGGCGCTTCTGCCTGTGCTCGGCCTACTGCTTGGGCTTGTCAGCTACCGCTTGGACAAGAAGAAAGCTTCGTAAAACATCAAAAGCCTGCCCTTGCATAAGGGCAGGCTTTTGTATGCCGGGGAGGCGATACTATCTATTCACTCCCGAAACCGGTTCGATCAACTTCAACAGCTCGATCAAATCCGCCTTATCGAACGTGCGATTACCATCCATGTCATAGCGGAATGGCATCGCAGCCAGGACACTGGAAATATCCCATCTCGTCTGTTGATAGAATAGAGACACAATGTGCTCCGCCGATGCCGTGCCGTCCGCGCTCCGCACTTGGATCCAGAACCGGTTAATTCCTTCCGTCAGTTGAATCGGCGAACCCAGGTCTACGACGGTTCCCGCCTCACCGCTGACCGGCTCGATCCGTTTCACTTGAACGGCGTTCCCCGCCTCGGCTGAAACCGGATGAAGGTTCCATGGGGAACTGCCGCCATGAACGACTGCTGAGAGCCAGGATTCACCGGCTGCGAGCGTTAGCCTGTATTCGCCGTTCGCAAGAACAAGCTGTGTAAGCGCCGGTTGAACGACCACAACCACCTCTTGCGACTCCGTCCCGTTCGTCATCCCTTCTCGCACATACAGCGCCTTATAGCGGTGCGTGCCCGAGCTGGCCCCCGTTATACTGAGGTTCGCGTTGCCGTACACATCGGTTGTCACTCTCGCTACTTCCGCCCCGTTCTCCCTCAGCGAGATATGTCCCGTTACGGTCGGATCACCGACAATCCCGCCGACGGACGCGGACAACAGAACCGGTTCATCTAACCGGAGCACCCCGCTCGGGTGGTTCAGTATGAGCGTCGTTCCCTGCGTATTCGGCATCACGACCTGTGTTACGGCATCCGAGACTTGAGCCTCATGCAGCGCATCGGGCACATAAGCGGCCTGCACGGTATAGGTGCCGGGCAGCAGCGCCGCCGTCTTCAGCTCGGCGTAGCCTGCGGCGTCCAACACGACCGGTTCCGCAGATATATTACCGCCGCTGAACACGATCGCACCTGCAGGCAGCTGCGGCTCTTCTCCGGTGTTGGTCACATGCGCGGTAAATGTAACGGGAGTCCCGTAATACACGGCTTCTGTAACCGATGACGTAATCTCCACTGCAACCGGGATCGGTTTGACTTGCAGACTGATGCCGGCGGAAGTGCCTGCGTGATGATCGGCATCACCCAGATAATTGACGGAAATCGTATGCGTACCGATCACGAGCTGATCCGTCTGCCAGGTTGCTGTCCCGTTCGTTAATGTCAGTTCATTCGGCCAACCGTTAAACCCGCCCGTACTCGATAAAGCAACCATACCCTCCGGAACGGAACTCCCGCTCCCTGTATTCGTCACCTGCACGGTAATCGTCACAAGATGCCCGTAGACGGTTTCTCCTGTTTGCGGTGTATAGCTTAACTGGACATGAACCGGCGCTTTGGTTACCGGCTGTGTGACAGCTGCGGCCGTGCTGGCCAAATGATTCGCATCGCCGGCATATTCCGCCTCGATGGACCGGTCACCGGCCGGCAAGCCCATTAAGGTGATCACAGCCTCCCCGCTCCCGTCCAAAGCCGCGGCCGGAGTTATCGCTTGCCCGTCTTGTTTGAACGTCACGGTGCCGGTTGGAATCAAGCTATTGTTCACGGTATTTACAACCCGGACCGTCCAAGACACCGATTCCCCCGCTTCAATCGGGCTTGGCTCCGCTATTGTAATCACAGTGCCGGCTTTATTCACCGTATGCGGTACAGCCGTAGACGAGGATACGCCATGCTTAGCGTCACCGCTGTATTCCGCTTTGAACGAGTGAACGCCTGCTGCTAATTGGGGAACCGTCATGACCGCTCTCCCTGCGCCTAAAGCAGCCGTACCCAGGATCGTTCCCCCATCCTTGAACGTAACCGTACCGCCCGGAGCAAGGGCGCTGCCGTTCGTATTCGCTACGGTTGCCGTGAATGTCAACGAAGTGCCGTAGGGTGAAGCGTCTCCCTCGTCTCCCTCGTCTCCCTCGCCTCCCGTCACCGATAAAGTGGATGCCGTAGGAATGAGCTGAATGACAACCGGCGTAGAGCTCGAGCTGTTGGAAAGGTGTGTAAGACTGCCGCCGTATTGCGCAGTCATCTGGTGAGAGCCTATATCTAGATCCGGCACCGTTATGGAGGTCACTCCGAAACTGAGTGTCCCTGTGCCGAGAAGATTCGCTCCGTCATAGAACGCAACCGTCCCCGTCGGCCCCAGCAAACTAATGGCGCTATTCGCCACCGAGGCGGTCAACGTCACGGCATTCCCGTACGTCGCCGAGCCTGGACTCGCGCTGATGGACACGGTCGTTGGGATACCCAGAACGGATTGTGTCAAACTGCTTGACGTGCTGGAATGGTGCTGGCTGTCTCCGTTGTAGGACGCTGTGACGGAATAACCGTTAACCGGCAGCGAGGAGGTCGATAACACCGCGACACCGCTTCCGTTAAGGCCGGACGTTCCCAGCACATGGGCTCCTTCCTTGAAGGTTACTGTTCCTCCGGGCACAACCGGACTGCCGTTCGAATTGGCGACGGTTGCCGTGAACGTAATCTCTTCGCCGACGTAGATGAGACCGGCATTCGAGGTTAACGATGTATTCGTTTGAATTTGATCAACCGTATGTATGAGAGAAGAGGATTGTTCCTCGTGATTGCCATCCCCTGCGTATGTGGCTGTAATGGTATGCAAGCCGGCCGGCAGATTGCCGATCGAGATGGAGGCATACGCGTTAAAATTTTCAAGCTCTGCCCATGTGCGCGTCGTGGTGCCGCTCTGACCGTTCAAGGCGACCGTCCGGGAGGCGGAATTATCGACGGTGATGCTGTTCACATAGCGGTTGCCGCCGATTTGCCACGATTTGACCAAGCTGTTATTCGCATCATAGGCATACAAATACACGTAATAATTGTTATCCGTATCATCGTAAGCCCAATACGTCAAACCGCCCCATTGGATGACGGGACAGTTCGCGCCGCAGGAAAGCTTCTTCCCAGGCTGTGCCGGGGCGAGCGCTCCGTTCTTATACGTAACGGTTGGCTCTGTCGCCGCTAACGTCTGGACACCGCCAATCGGTGTTCCCCCGTCATAAAATGTGACGGTGCCTGTCGGGGTCGAACCGCCGGATGCGGCATCCGTGATGACGGCTGTAAACTGTACCGACTCCCCGTAAGTGGACGCAGCCGGTCCCGTCAACACGTTCCCGACAGGCATTATTGCGAATGCCGCAGGCTGCCAAAGGTTCACCAGCAGCGCAATTAGCAAAACCGCACTTATCCAGCGCAGCTTCGATGTTTCCACCCTTGTACTTTTCATATACATCCCCCGCCCTGATGTGAATCTCTCTAGTTAGTATACTAGATATATCGGAATTTGGGCTTTTAAATATAATAGAAAAACCATTCGCTCCGCATGACCTGCAGGTGCAAATGGTTTCTCTATTACGCCTCAAAGGGGGCGTTCCATCACGAATTGTTCGCCTAGCTTCGCATAAAAGCTGCCTGCGAGCCGGCTGACCGGCTTCAGCTCCCGGGCATTAATATGGCCTCCGTCGTACAATCTATCGGCTATATGAAACTGAACGACCCTGCCGATGAGCAGATCGGCGGTCGGAGTGCCTTCCGTTCCGCCAAGCGGTATCGCCTGCTCGAGGACGCATTCCATGCGAATATTGGCCTCGGCGATGCCGGGTACGGCAATTTTGACGCTCGCGACTGGCGTTAAACCCGTTGCCGCCACCTCGCTTTGATCCGGGGGCAGCGGCGCCGCCGCTTGATTGATTTGGCCGATGTACGATTCGTCAGAAATATGGACAACGAACTCGCCCTTCTCGATCGCATTGCGCGAAGTGTCTTTGCGCTCTCCTTGCTTTCGCTGTACGGATACAGCGATCATCGGCGGATCCGCCGTTACGATCGTGAAGTAGCTGTAGGGAGCCGCGTTGAGCACGCCCTCGGAAGAGAGGGTTGTGACGAATGCGACCGGCCTTGGAATGATGCTGCCGATCAGCAGCTTGTAGTTCTCCCTTTCCGTCTGGCTTGAAGGGTCAATGGCTCTCATTGTGTACCACCTGCTTTACGCGGATTAACTGGCGAAATTCGCCTTGAACCAAGTTCTTGCCGCCTCGACTTCCGTACGTGTCAATTGGTGTCCGGCATTCTCCCAATGAACCTCAATCTCAGCCCCTGCGTCGCCGAGCAGCTTCTGCAGCTCTTCGGTCTCCTGCGGCGAGCAGATCGGATCGTTACGGCCTGCACCGATGAAGACCGGCGTGTCCGTCAAATCCGGAAGCTGGACACCCCGCCGCGGCACCATCGGATGATGGAGAACCGCGCCGCGCAGTGCATCCGGGTAGTGGAACAAGAGGCTGCCCGCGATGTTGGCGCCGTTGGAGTAGCCGACGGCCACCACATTCTGGCGGTCAAAGCCGTACTCCTTGGCTGCCGCGTCGAGGAAATCGTTCAACTCCTTCGTGCGGTAGATGAGGTCTTCCTCATCGAAGACGCCCTCCGCCAGCCGGCGGAAGAAGCGCGGCATCCCGTTCTCCAACACGTTGCCGCGAACGCTCAACACCGACGACTCCGGGGAAATGGCCTGCGCCAGTGGCAGCAAGTCCTTCTCCGTTCCGCCGGTCCCGTGCAAGAGCACGAGAACCGGGGCTTTAGCATCTGTTCCTTGTTGATACAGGTGTCGCATTGTCATTGCTGATTCGCCTCCAATTCTCGGACCGCGATAGGCGGAAGATTGCTTTCAATTTGAGCCCGGTTCTCTTCGAACCATTCCGGCAGCATGATTTTTTCGCCAAGCGCTTCAGGCGCTTCGTCTCTGGCGAAGCCTGGAGGATCTGTCGCGATTTCGAACAGGATGCCGCCTTCTTCGCGGAAGTAGATCGCATTGAAATATTGACGGTCTACAATCGGTGTTGGATGGTAGCCGCTGTTCTGCACATGGCTTCTCCAAAGCTCGTGCTCTGCATCGTCTTTTGCCCGCCATGCAATATGGTGGACCGTACCGGCACCGCCCGCACCGTAAGCCATCGGTGTCACTTGGAGATCAATGATGTTGCCGATCTCGCCGTAAGATTTGAATCTTGCGAACGCGCCTTCTTGGCCGATTTTCTCAAGCCCCATCACTTGCTGAAGCAGTTGAGCCGTTTTATCCGGAGCTGTACTGTAAAGGATGGCGCCGCCGAAACCTTTGATCGCTTTATCGGTTGGGATACCGCCGAAAGACCATGTGCTTGGCGCTCCTTGCTCACGTTCGACAATTTCAAGTTTCAGGCCGTCGCGGTCTTCGAACTGCAGGTAGGTTTCATGGAATCTTACGGTTTTCTCGTACGAGATGCCGAAACGGGTCAGACGCTCTTCCCAGAAAGCAAGGCTGCCTGTCGGAACCGCATAGGTGGTGATGCCCACTTGACCGCCGCCGATACGTCCTTTGCGGGAGTGAGGCCATGGGAAGAAGGTGATGATCGTTCCCGGACTGCCTTGCTCATCGCCGAAGTACAGATGGTACACTTCCGGAGCATCGAAGTTAATTGTTTTTTTCACGAGACGCAGACCAAGGATACCGGAGTAGAAATCGACAGTCCCTTGTGCGTTTTGAACGAAAGCGGTGATATGGTGGATGCCTGCAGTTTGTTGTTTTGTCATTTGAAAACACTCCTTTAGATAGTTAGTTTAGTTTTTCCTTACTTGAGCAGAAAGTTTCTTAGAATAATAAAGCGTCTATGGAATAAGCGCCTGCACCCGTTAAAGCTACACTTACAGCTACGGCAATTAGCAAAAGGTTATATTCGAAACCGCCGGCGGTGCTCCAGTACCCGTTCTTGCCGTGTACTTTGGCAATCGCCATGATCATTGTCAAAGCGATGAGCAAGGAAGCGAACACGGTGCCAAACCCTGCGGCGAACAGCAGCCCGCCTACGAATTCCATCAACCCGGCGATAACCGCCATCGCAACCCCAGGCTTAATGCCGATGGACTCCATCCAGCCGCCTGTTCCCTTCGGTCCGTAACCGCCGAACCAGCCGAACAACTTCTGTGAACCGTGGGCCATGAAGCTTAGCCCGACAACCAATCGAATGACTAACAAACCTAGTGCGATACTCATTTGCAATCTCTCCTCTGTTTTGATTTTAAGAATCTTTAATTTAAGATATTGGCCAAAAGTGAAAGTAGTTTATCTCCTATAAGGATCAACTACTTGACTATTTGAAACCTTCCTGTGCGAATTTACCGAGCTTCTTCAGCAGCTGGCTTGCGACCCGCTTCTCTTCGGTTGTGAGACCGGCCACCGCTTGCTCAATCACTTCCGTATGCTGTGGGAAAACACTCTCGATAAATTGCTTGCCCTTCTCGGTGATTTCGGCGAAGATGAGTCTGCGGTCTTCCGTTGAGGTGCGGCGAATGACATATTCCTTCTTCTCCAGTTTATCGACGACATATGTGATGTTACCGCTGCTCATCAGCACCTTGGAGCCGATTTGTTGAATGGCTTGCGCGCCTTTGTGGTAAAGCAGCTCCAGGACGCCGAATTCGGTGCGGTTCAGGCCATGCTTCCGAATGTCGCGGTCACCGTGGGCGTTCACCCACTCGCTTGCCCGGGAAAGTGCGATGTAGAGATCCAAGCTGTCATTGCGCTTCTCGCTCATCAGATTCACCTCATTTCGTTCTTCATTAGGTAGATCGTTACTTAGTGTGACTCTCGTTCATCTCGCGTTTGTTGTTTATTATGTCTCAGTTGTTTGTGCTCGATGTCTTGATTTAAAGATACTTTATTTTAAGATAAATGTCAACAGAGTATTTTAAAAAAATCGAAGAGAATTTTGTGATGTGGTCAGTTGCCAGTCAATGTAGTAGGTACATTGACTGGCAACTGACGTTAAAGCACTCAAGGCAGGCGTGTTATAACCGGCTAACCCGGGCTAACGGACACAGCTGCGCTTATTTTGCGAATTTGGGACATATTGAGATGCTAACGGACACAGGTGACGTTATTTCTCCGATTTGACCCGAATATAGGCACGAAATCGGTAAATAAGATCCCTGTTGTCCGTTAGAACTGAAACGGGGTAGCTTTCACACAAATAACGGCCGCGGTGTCCGTTAGATTTGCTGCATGCCGGCGAGTTGTCGATGTGCCGTTAATAATTTGCTACTGGCTGCGGGCGGGTCGGTTGGCGATATCTAGCTGGCTATGTGCGGCGGCGGGTGATTTGGTGAGTAGTGTAGAGTCTGCCGAATTATGCCGGTGGGTTTGGGAAGATGCAATCTGTTACTGGTGCTGATAGAGATCTGTGAGATGAACTGATGCTAAAGCCGGTAGATCGGTAAGATGAGATCGGCTGCTGGTGTGGTGAATTGATGTGTCGTATACAGTTTGTTGGCGGAAGGCGGATCAGTTGATGATATCCTACTGTAGATTGGTTGGTATCAGTCGGCACCTAATCTGCATCTGGCCACTTGAAAATGCTAACGGACACCGGTGACGTTATTTCCCGAAATGGACCCGAATATAGGTTCGAATTCAGCAAATAAAACCCCTGGTGTCCGTTAGACTTGTTACAGGACGACTTTCACTAGTATAGGTTCATCGGTACTGCCTAAACCACAGCCGACGCGCCCTTCTGCAGCTGATACATCTTGGCGTACCGGCCGCCCAGCGCCATCAGCGTCTCATGGTTACCGCGCTCGGCAATCTCGCCGCGGTGCAGCACCAGAATCTGATCCGCATCGCGGATCGTGGACAGCCTGTGCGCGATGACGAGCGTCGTGCGCCCTTCGCTGACGACCTTCAGCGCCTGTTGGATAAGCCCCTCGGTTTCGCTGTCTATGCTCGCTGTCGCTTCGTCCAAGATCAGGATGGACGGGTCGAACGCGAGCGCTCTAGCGAAAGAAATAAGCTGCCGCTGTCCCGATGACAGCGTGCTTCCGCGCTCTACGACTTGCTCATCGTAGCCATTCGGCAGCTGCTCGATGAAGGAGGATGCACCGACATCGCGCAGCGCGTTCCGGACACGCTCCAACGAAATATCCTCATGATAGAGGCTGACATTGAACTTGATATCCCCTGCGAATAGAAAGGGATCCTGCAGAACGATACCCATATGCTTCCGCAGCGCCTGCTTGGACATCGACCGGATGTCGCGGCCGTCTATCGTAATGCTGCCCTCATTCGGCTCGTAAAAGCCGAGCAGCAGGTTCATGATCGAGCTTTTGCCCGATCCGGTATGGCCGACCAGTGCGATGGTTTCTCCTTTTTTGACCTCGAAAGAGATATGCTTCAGCACATTTTCCCCTTCTTTATAAGCAAATGTGACGTTATTGAACTTCACGTTGCCCTCCGGACGGCTCACTTGATCCGTCTTCGCGACCTCCTGCCCTTCCGTATCGAGAATAGCGAACACCTTATCGGCCGAAACGAACGCTCTCTGCGCATTCGTCAACTGATCGAAGATGCCGATAATCGGCTGGAAGATTCGCCCCAAGTAATCGACGAACGCGTAAAACACCCCGAAGGATATAGCGGTCGACAGCGACTCCCGGCCAAAATACCAAATGACCATCGCCGTCACCAGGCTTCCGATCGTTCCGACAATATTCCGCGAAGACAAGGAAAATACCCGGAACTGCTTCAATTGGTTCACATACCGGTCCTTGTTCAGCTCTTCGAATTCGTCCAACGTCACCTTCTCGCGGCGGAAAGCTTGAATGATCGGCATCACGACGATAGATTCGTTAATCATCGCATTCATATCGCTAAGCCGCGCACGCATGATGGAGATGAACACTTTGGAGTATTTCAAATGGATCTTCATAATTAACGCGAAAATCGGCGGCAGCACCAGGCAGTACACAGCCAAATGCCATTCCAGAATAAATAACGCGACGAAAATGCCCAGCAGCTGCATGGTACTGACCACGAACGTCGCCATGAAGCTCATGAACAAGTCGCGAACGGCCTCTGTATCGTTGGCGATTCTGGACACAACCTGCCCGATCGGCGTGTTGTCGAAATAACGCAGCGATATGCGCTGAATATGGCGCATGAGGTCCATGCGCATGTTTTTGATGATTTGCAGCGCCGTGGATTGGAACAGATAAGCCTGCGTATAGTTGCAAACGCTGGCGACCAGCAGCAATCCCATATATAAGCCGAGCAGCCCCAGCACTGACGACATTTGGCTTGTACCGGCGGTGAGATGCCGGTCGATGATCGTTTTCGTAATATAGGGCCCGGCCAGCTCCGCCCCGACGGCACAGCATAGGATCAGCAGGGCGCCGATAATCCTGAATTTGTATGCGGCAGCGTACGCAATGAGTCTTTTTCCGGTAGACGGTTTATTCATCTTGTTTCCTCCTCCCTCCTTATTCAGCCAAGCTCGCTTCCATCTGCTGGCGGTCCCATTGCTCCCGGTACCAGCCGCCGAACAGCATCAGCTGCTCGTGCGTCCCCTCTTCGATAATCCGACCTTCGTCCAACACGAGAATCCAATTGGCATGACTGACGGCCGATAGCCGGTGTGTCGTGATCAATGTCGTTTGGCCGGCCCGCTCCTTCCGGATGTTCTGCAGGATACGGCTTTCCGTCCGGGCGTCGACCGCGGACAAGGAGTCGTCCAGCAGAAGAATCTCCGCTCGCATGAGCAGAGCTCTGGCAATGGCCAGCCGCTGCTTCTGCCCGCCGGAGAGCATCACGCCGTTCTCGCCGACAATCGTGGCAAGGCCGTCCGGCATTTGCTCGATATCCTGGGTGAACGAAGCCATCTCCACCGCCCAGGCGATCTCTTCCGGCGACGCATCATGCTTGCCCAGCGCGATATTGTCGCGGATGGATTTGGACAGCAGGAGATGCTCCTGCGGAACGTAAGCCATCCAGCTTTTCACCTGGGCCAAGGAAATCCGCTCAATCGGCACATCCGCGATGAGCAGCTTCCCGGGCTCGACCGGATATTGCCTCAGCAGCTGCTTGAGCAATGTGCTTCTGCCGCTGCCGGTGCGCCCTACGATCCCGAGGGTCTGTCCGCGCTCCAGCTCGAAGGAGACATGCGCAAGGCTGGGGTGCTTAGCCGTCGGATACGTGAAGCTGAGATCTCTCATCTCGATCCGATCAGGCACGTTCACGTGAACCGGTGCGGCATCGTCCACGATATCGGCTGCCTGCGTCAGCGCGGTATCCAACCGGTCCGCAGAGGCGCTTCCCCGCTGCAGGACATTGATGAATTCGCCGAAGGAAATCATCGGCCAAATGAGCATGCCGAGATAGATGTTAAACGAGACGAGCTGTCCGAGTGAAATTTCATCGTGGAACACCAGATACGAACCATAGCCTATGCCAATCGAATAGCTGAGCCCAACGATTAGTGAAGTCAATGGCTGAAAGAGCGCGTTTAGCTTGGAAACACTTTTATTTTTATTCATGACATCGGAAGTAACGCCATCGAAAGCCCGCAAATCGTGCTCCTCCTGCACATAAGACCGGATAACGCGAATACCGGAAATCGACTCCAGCGCGTGATCGTTCATTTTGCCGAAAGAGGCTTGGGCGGCCAGGAAGCGGACTCTCACCTTCTGACCTAATTTGCTAATCACAACAGCCAGAAAAGGCAGCGGGATCAACGCGGCAATCATTAATTTAAAAGAAATGAGAGAGATCATCGTGACAATGACAACGGTTGCCCCGACCAGCGTATGCACGAGCGTCATGACCCCGTACCCCGAGGTCTGACCGATCGCCAGCACATCGTTCGTCGCCAATGCCATCAACTGCCCCGTGCTGTTGCGTTGGAAGAATGCGGGCGTCATTCTCGTCAAGTGCGCGAGCAATCGCCCCCGGAGCACCTTCTCCACCAGTGCCGAGTTGCCGAACAACGTCGTGATCCACACATAAGTCATGATGTAGAGCAGCAAGGCCAGCCCTATAAGCAGCCAGACCGTCTGATTCAGGTCCTGGGAGGTCAGATTGCCGCTGCGAATATGGTCAATGGTGTTGCCGATCATTTTGGGCGGGATTGTAGAGAGCAGATTGACGCCGACCATAAGTCCGATGGCTAGCAGGTAAAACCTCCATCTATCTTTGAAAAACCAGCGCAGCTTGATGATAAAAGACAATAATTCCACCTCTTTCCATTTATGCACACATACATTGATTCTATAGTTTCAATCACTTGAAGTCTATGAAGAAGTTCGATTTAATCAAAGTTTCCTGTCATTTTGCAACAATGAGGAAGCTTCTTCCGTTATAAGGAAAGACTATAGACAGCTCTTACATACAGAAAGGAAGATCCGCATGAACCGTTTGATGAAAAAAAGTCTGACACTTCTGTCCCTGACCGCTATGATGACTGCAGGCACGGCCTATGCCGCTCCTAATGAACCTGCGAAAACACAACTCGAGAACCCGATCACCGTACACGTCGGGGGAGAAATGCTTGCCGATAACGGCTTCATGAAACCGGGCGCCGCCGAACCTATGCTGCCGCTGCGCGCAGTAACGGAAAGCCTTGGGTTCACGCTCACTTGGAATCCGGCGACGTATTCGGTGGATTTGGCCAAAGATAACGTATTCACAACCGTAACAACCGGCGAAGACCGCTACACGATCAATAAAAGGCTGACAACTCTCGGCACAGCGCCTGAATTGGTTGACAGTAAGCTGTACGTTCCCGTTTCGTTCGTGAGCAAGATTATTCGCGGAACGGTCGCCTCCAAGGGCAGCTCCGTTGCCATTTCTATGAAGGAGGAGGCTAAGAAAGTGCAGTCGACCGGCGTCATCACAGCCATTCGCACCAACGGCGACAATGCGCAAATTCAAATCCAGGGCATTGGCACCGAGGGGATCGTTTTCAATGTGGATAAAGACACCGTCTATCAGATGCTCGACGGTACTAAACTTAGTCTTGCCGATCTGCATGCAGGCTTAACCGTATCTGGCGAGCATTCCATGATCATGACGATGAGTTTGCCACCGCAAACGCCAACGTCCAAAGTGACGGTGCTGGATACGAAGCTGCAAGCCGGCCTGATCGGCACCGCAGGCGTCATTGCAGAAGTCCGCAGCGAGAATAAAGAGGACTTGAGCATTTTGGTGAAAGGCCAAGGTCTGACGGACTCGGCGCCGGACGAAGTCGTCCTTCAATTGACGAAAGATACGGCTGTCGTGGACAAAAACGGAGACAAAGTGGGCACTTCGGCGCTTGTCAAAGGTGCGAACGTGATCGGCTTCTACGGACCGGCTTTGACCAAGAGTCTGCCGCCTATCGGCACCGCTTGGAAAATCGTTGTTGGGGATAAAGAAGAATAACGATCCGCAAATCTTGTAAAAATATGAAAACCTCCCTTACGAAAGGGAGGTTTCTTCGTTCCTCGCGGCTGATCGCACTGTCCAAACCGTTGGTTTTTTGATACAATAACTGAAAATTCATTCGAATAAGGGGACTTATATGGAATACATTAGCACACGCGGTAAAGTAGAACCCCTCGGCTTCATCGATGCCATCCTGATGGGATTGGCGAACGACGGCGGTTTGCTTGTTCCGAGAAATATCCCGCAGCTGTCCGCAGACACGCTCCAGAAGTGGCGCAGCCTTTCTTATCCGGAGCTGGCGCTTGAAGTTTTCTCATTGTTTATCGAGAATGAAATCCCTCGCGACGAGCTGAAGAAGCTCGTTGACGACAGCTACTCCACATTCCGCGACGAGGCCGTTACACCGGTCAAACGTCTGAACGACGACACCTTCGTGCTCGAATTGTTCCATGGCCCGACATTCGCATTCAAGGACATTGCCCTGCAATTCCTGGGCAACCTGTATGGGTACGTATCCCGCAAGACGAACTCCATCATCCACATTCTTGGTGCGACGTCCGGCGATACCGGGGCTTCCGCAATCGAAGGCGTGCGCGGCAAGGAAGGCATTCGGATCTGTATCCTTCACCCTCACCAGAAGGTGAGCAAGGTCCAAGAGCTGCAGATGACGACCGTCGACAGCGAAAATGTATTGAACCTGTCCGTCGAAGGCACCTTCGATGACTGCCAGCGCATCATCAAGGAACTGTTCGCCGACGTAGAGTTCAAGCACCGCTACCACCTGCGTGCGATCAACTCCATCAATATCGCCCGTATTTTGGCGCAAACGGTCTATTATTTCTACGCCTATTTCCAAATCGCAGATTCCGTCCAAGGGGCGAAAATCAACTTTAGCGTGCCGACCGGTAATTTCGGCGATATCTTCGCCGGCTATCTCGCACAGAAGATGGGCCTGCCGATTCATAAGCTTATTCTGGCTACGAACGAGAACAACATCCTTGAGCGTTTCGTGAAGGAAGGCGTGTATCAGCCGGGCGAATTCCGCGGCACGTACAGCCCTTCCATGGACATTCAAGTTGCAAGCAACTTCGAGCGCTACCTGTTCTACCTGTACGGCGAAGATGCAGAAGCTGTCACTGCGCTGATGGCGCAGTTCAAAGCCGAAGGCCGCATCGTCATTCCGGCCGACAAGCTGCAAGCCGTGCAGGCGGATTTCGCCGCTTACGGCGTACAGAACGAGGAGTGCCTGGATACGATCAGCGCCTACTACAACGAAGTCGGCTATCTGCTCGATCCGCACACCGCTTGCGGAGTCGCGGCGGCCGACCGCATCGCCGCTGACGGCGAAGTAACGGTGGCGCTGTCCACGGCTCACCCGGCCAAATTCGACGAATCCATTCGCCTCCGCGGTATTGAGCAGACCTATCCGCCGCAAATTACCGCGCTGTTCGACAAGCCGCAATTCCAAACGGTTGTCGGCGGCTCGAACGACGCGATCAAAGAGCAGCTGGTGAAATTCTTTTAAATAGTAAGGGGTTGTCCCTGAAGATCTGACAAGACCTTCGAGACAACCCCTTTTTTCGAGCTTATTTGAACATTTGCGGAAATTGTTTGATGATGCCGTCCGTTAGCGTATCGGCCAGCACCATGAGATGGTCTGCACCTTTGTCGAACGCTGCGATATCTGCGTCCCAATCCCTTTTAATTCTCGCGTTGACATCTTCCGTCAATAATTGCAGGTGGACGTACATCAACTCCTGCACCGTCTTTAACGGCCAGTTCGGGTTCGCTCTGCTCAGGAATCCCGCGATATCGTCGGCATTCCGGAACCATTCTTTATTCGCCTTCTCATATTCGGCCGCATTCCCCGCTTTCGCCGCGTCAATAACCCTGCCGGCAATGACGATGTGCTGGGTCAAGAGCTCGCCCAGCTGATTCCCTGCGGCTTCCCCGTAGAAAGGTTTTATTGCGTTTCCGATGTCTCTCTGATTCCTCAGCAATCTGGCCAATGTTTTATCTTTATCTTCCAAGCCGGCAAGCGCGCTGACCAAATAGCTGCGCGTCCAAAGCGCATGATCCATCCACAACCTTCTAAGATCGCCCTTCAACTGCACCATGGATTGCGTGTACATCTGCTGTTTGGCGGCTGCCGGAATGTCATGATGCGCCTCTGCTCGAAGAGGAGCGGCGCTGAGAACAAGCGACAGAGACAGCAGCGTAATCTTGATGAACTTCCCTTGCATACGTATTCGTCTCCTTCTGAATAGATGGAATCAACAGCTTGTTTTATTGTGTACGGCGGAGTCGTTTTCATTCATAAAAGAGGGAGGAAGCTCATACAGGAAAGAAGGAAGGAAGCGACAGTGACGGAATGGACTCTGGCAAAAAATCAGCCCCGAGACCGATAGCGTCCTCCACCTAAGCAGGAGGACATCCATCTACCGGCATGATATGCTTAGCTTAATGACTAAGTTAATAGGAGTGAATCTAGTGAACATGAACCGCAGCGCTTTTCTCGGTCCGATCTTGATTCTTTTAGGCATTTTCATGTTTCTAAAAGGGGAAATCACGTTCAGCACCGGTACGATTTTCGAGTATTTCTGGCCGACCCTCTTCGTTATTCCGGTTGGCGTCTTCTTTCATTTGCTGTATTTTTTCATCTTGCAGCGCAGAGGCGTTGGTGTCCTCGTGCCCGGCGGCATTATGCTGACGTCGGGTATCGTTTGCCAAATCTCCATGCTGTTCGACATTTGGCATCTCATGTGGCCGGGCTTCATGCTGGCGGTCGCCGTCGGCTTGTTCGAGCTGTACTGGTTCGGCGGGCGCAACAAGTGGCTGCTCATTCCGATCAACATCTTGGCGGTGATGTCGCTTCTGTTCTTCGCCATTTTCTCGATCGGTTCGCTGTTCTCGGGCATTTTCCAGCATCAGCCGATCTTCGCTATCGCACTGATTGTTGCGGGGATCTCCTTGATGTTCCTGCGCAGGAATAAAGAGACGAGCAGGTTTTAGTCTGGATAAGCCCCGTCTTGGATCATGAGGCGGGGTTTGCATGGCCGTTACTGCGCCGGCGGATACAGCACTTCGTCTGATTCTGTTCGATAAATCATATAAAAAACCGGCAGCAAGCCGGACAAGCGCGTGGAACGAGCCTTTGAACGAGTGCTGGCCTTTCCGCCGAACTCCCGCTCATGCCGGGCGTACAGCAAAGAGCGTCAGGCCCAATGCCTGACGCTCTTCGTTATATCCCTTGTTGCTTACTGTGCCACAAGGCTATCCTCTCCGGACTTCTTGATCTGCTTGCTTCGCAGTTGTCCGCATGCCGCGTCGATATCCGTCCCGTGCTCGAGACGGACGCTGACGGATATGCCCTGCTTTTTCAGCGTATCGTAGAAAGCCCGGATCGTCTCACGCTCGCTCCGTTGATACTGGCTGTGCTCATCCACCGGATTGTAAGGAATGAGGTTGACGTTCGCCAGTTGGCTGATATGACGAATCAGCTCGGCCAGTTGAAGCGCATGCTCGTGCTTGTCGTTCACGTCCCTAAGAAGGATATATTCGATCGTAATTCTCCGGTTCGTCTTCTCCAAATAATACTCGATCGCACTCATCAGCTTCTCGATCGGAATCGCTTTGTTGATTTTCATAATCCGCGTACGCAGCTCATTCGTAGGAGCATGCAGGGAAATCGCCAGATTCGTTTTCAAATCGGAGTCCGCGAATTCCCGGATTTTATCGGCAAGTCCGCTCGTTGAGACGGTAATATGCCGGGCCGCGATGTCTAATCCCTTCTGATCCTTCACCACACGGATGAAATTCTCCATGTTAGTGAAATTATCGAATGGCTCGCCGATCCCCATGACCACAATATGGCTGACATGCTCGCCGGCGCCCTTGCTGTCCAGGTGAAGTTGAACCTTCATAATCTGCCCCACGATTTCCCCGCCGGAGAGATCCCGGCTCTTGGCCAATAATCCGCTCGCACAGAAGCTGCATCCGATATTGCAGCCCACTTGCGTCGTTACGCAGACCGATAACCCGTACTTGTGCCGCATCAGCACCGTTTCTATTAAATTGCCGTCCTGCAGCTTAAACAGAAATTTAATCGTTCCGTCCGCCGACTCTTGTTTCAGGTGCTCCGTCAAGGTTTGAATCTCAAAGTGCTCGGCCAAGACATCCAGACAGTCCTGCTTCACATCCGTCATCTCCGAGAATGCCGTCACCCTTTTACGGTACAACCAATCCCACACGAGCAGCGCGCGCGACCTCTTGAACCCTTTATCAGCAAGCCAGGCGACCAATTGATCAAAAGTTAATCCATAGATGGATGGTTTATTCATAATTATCCTCTTTCCAAGACTTTCGCACACAGTCCTAGTTCTACTAAGCAGCCGAAGCCTACCATTGTTTATTATTGTGCCAAAAATCGCTCATGAACACAAGAGGAGCACACTTCCAGCATGAAAGCGGAGCAATCCTATTTATCAAAAATATCGAACATGTGTTCTTTATTTTTTGTGAGTTTTATGGTAATAATAAGAAGTAGGCAATTTTAATAAAAATTAATCGAGGAGCGATGGATGATGTCACTGCGTTTAGACCCTTATTTGGTAATGGAAGGTAATGCGAAGGAAGCGATCCAATTTTATGAGAAAGCCTTGGGCGCCCAACTCGTCTTCCAACAAACGTTCGGCGAGTTCCCGGAAAATCCCGAGTTTGCTTTGCCGGATGAAGCCAAAGGACTTATCGGACATGCGATGCTGGTGATCGGCGAGGCGCGTCTGATGCTTTCCGATACGTTCCCGGGGATGCCTGTTCAGAAAGGCAATAACGTTACGATCTGCATCTCGACGAGCGATGCGGATAAATCCAAACAGCTTTATCATGCCTTAGAGGATGGCGGACGGGTTATCATGCCGCTGTCGGAGACGCATTTCAGCCCAGGATACGGGCAAGTGACGGACAAGTTCGGCGTTACATTCCACATTTTCACGGATCGTCCTATGAACCAATAACATCATAGTATCGGCTGCCCGCCGGGCCGGAATGAGCCTGTGCGGGAAGGCCGCAGGACGGATGGTACAATCTCCAACACGCAAAAAGCCTCCATCACCACTTTTCCCGTGGTTATGAAGGCTTTCCGTGTAACAACATAGACACCCTAACGTACAATTTTCTCTAACACTTTGATTGCCGGTACTTCTTTCACTTCTTCAGGTGCAGGTGCAGGAAACTCGTGAAAAAATTTATTCGCATACATCTTCTTCAGTTGGCCATAAAAGTTTGTCGTTCGTATGTAAGCGGTGATCCTACAAATCAATTGCATATGGGCGGGGTCCTCGATTCCGGAAGAAAGATTGAAAAGTGTATTCAAACTGCCAACGGCTTGGTCTCTAGTAATAATCCCACTTTCCAAATCCCTTAATACCCGCTCAAGCTCACTTTTCACGAACGCAACTGCTCTGCTCTTTACATTCTTGTCAATCAACAACTGCACCTCCTAGATGTATGTACTCAAATAGTACAACACCCGGCTTGTAATATCTGTCGAAGTGAGGGGAGCAGGATTCATGTATTTTTCGGGAATTCCGAGGAAACTTGTCGTCTTTTGCTAGGAAAAATGAATGGTCTTAGGACTTGTCACGGATTTTACGCAGAAACTGCTGCGTCCTTGCGCTGCCCGACTGTTCGAACACTTGCTCAGGCGTACCTCTCTCCATCACAATTCCCTGATCCATGAACACCACTTGGTCCGCCACTTCTCTGGCAAAACCCATTTCATGCGTCACTACAACCATGGTCATCCCTTCCGCCGATAAATTCCGCATCACCTTAAGCACCTCTCCGACAAGCTCCGGATCGAGCGCGGATGTTGGTTCATCGAACAACAGTACCTTCGGCTGCAGCGCCATCGCCCGCGCGATTCCGACACGCTGCTGCTGCCCGCCGGACAGCTCGTGAGGATAGCTGTCGGCGCGCTCGCGCAAACCAACCTTCTCCAGCATGTTCAAGGCCACGTTCCGGGCATCGGCGCGAGACTTCTTCTGCACAACGACTTGCCCTTCCATCACATTCTGCAATGCCGTGAGATGCGGAAACAGGTTATAATTCTGAAATACCATCCCGGTCATCCTGCGTATTGCCATCAGTTCTCCCTGATTCACTCTGCCTGTACCGGTGAAAGCCAGCGCCGTCCCGGCCAGCGTAAGTTTGCCTCGATCGGGAATTTCCAGCAGGTTGAGACACCTGAGCAGCGTCGTCTTCCCCGACCCGGACGGACCGATAATGACAGTCGTTGTTCCCGGGCGGACGGACAAATCAATGCCTTTCAAAACCTCGTGCTCTTGGTACCTTTTATGAAGACCCTCCAGTTGAATCACCAACAGCCCCCCTTTACGTTGCTACGCTGCGGTCATACCGTCTCTCCAGCCTGTTCTGGAAGTAGGATAAGACCGTGCTGAACAGCAGATATACGGCAGCGACTTCCGTGTACAACCAGAGAGGCTCATAGGTCACCGACGCGAATTGCTGACCCTTCTGAAACATCTCCGTGACCGTAATTGTTGCCGCTAACGACGTATCCTTGGTCAAGGCGATGAACGAGTTGCCCAGAGGCGGAATAGCGACGCGCACAGCCTGCGGAAGAATAATACGACGCATCGCTTGCCACCTCGTCATGCCGATCGAATACGCCGCTTCTCTCTGCCCTTTCGGAATAGAAAGGATCGCGGCGCGAATGATCTCCGAGCTGTAGGCGCCTTTATTTAACGTGAAGCCGATAACCGCCGTCGGGAACGGGTCCAGGGTAATTCCCAGGCTCGGAAACCCATAGAATAGGATAAACAACTGGACCAACAGCGGCGTGCCCCGAAACACCCAGACATAGAATCTTGCGATGAGCACCAAGGGTTGGAAGCCGGATAACCGGGCTAATGCCGTCAAGAAAGCCAGGATGAGCCCTAAGGTGAATGTAATTAAAGTAAGAGGAATGGTGTAGGCCAGCCCCGCCTTCACAATGGGAAAAAAGGAATCGCTAAGGATTCCTATTATTCGTTCCATGCGTTCAGTTGTCATAGACTGTTCCTTTACTTCGAAACATCGGTATTAAACCATTTTTGCGAAATGCTCAAGTACGAGCCATCCGCCTTCATATCGGCAAGCGCCTTATTCACCTTCTGCACCAGCTCGGTGCTGCCTTTGCGCAGCAAGAAGGCGTTGCTGGTTGCATTAGGCTCCTCATAGACGGTCTTGATCGCCAAATCCGGACGCTGCTTCTTCAAATCCAGAAACGATAGGCTGTCGTTAAGCGTTGCGTCAATCCGGCCTGATGTCAGAAGATCGATCGCCTGATTGAAGCCCTCGACAACCGTGTTCGTTGCACCATGTTCCTCCGCGATTTTGCGGTAGTTGCTGTCCAGGGATTGGCCGACTTTCTTCCCTTTCAGATCGTCCAGCGATTTGATATCGGTATTCCCCGCCCCAACGACGAGCACAGCCCGCGATACGATATACGGATCGGACATGTCGTATTTCTCCAACCGGTCCGGACGCACCGCGACTTCGTTCGCGACCATGTCATACCGCTTCGCATCTAGACCGGCGATCATACCGTCCCATTTTGCCTCGATGAAACGCGGCGTGAGACCGATGCGCTTGGCCACTTCCTGGGCGATTTCGACATCGAATCCCGTTAGTTTGCCATCCTTATCATGGAACGTGAATGGCGCATACGTTCCTTCGGTTCCAATCGTAATTTCCGCCGCCGGGGCAGCTGTGGGAGCGCTGGTCCCCCCCGCCTGCTGCCCCTCTTTGGCGCCGCAGCCTGCTAATGTCAAAGCAGCGACGAAAGTAAGGGTGAATCCGATGCTTTTATTCAATGTGCAACCTCCCGTAAACGATCAAAATTTGCGAATACGAGAGGTATTATTCCCAATCCAGCCAAATTTAAGTTCTGACTAACTGAACATTTGCTTCACGAACTCCTGCGCGGCTATAACATCTCCTGTAATGATGCCATGCGGGATGCTCCCGGTACTTCTTCGTAGAGCCATACGCAAAGAAAGACCGCTCAGACTCCACTAAGGACGCCTGTACGGTCTTCCCATTCAATTCAGCTGCATCTACGCTAGGATTGTACCTGCGCCTCGTGCGACTCCAAGCACATCTTCCAGCGCTCCAGCTCGTTGGTGCATATCCAGACATGCGGATATCTCCTGAGCAGCTCGCTCATATGCGCCTCATCATCGATCGTCCAAGCGATCAGTTGAATGCCCTGCTCGTCGCAGCGCTTCACAAACTCATCCGTCAAATAGATGTATTTGACGGAAACATAACGGGCGCGGATCTCCTTGGCAAGCGGGAACACCGCCGGTGTCGCCCCGTAAAGAACAAGCCCCAGCTCAATATCGGGGGATAACTCGCGCATCCGAATGATGGAATAGTGGTCGAAGGAAGAGACGAAAACCTCATTCAACATGCCGCATGCGTGCACGGTATCCAGCACCTTTTGCTCCAGACCCGGATACAAATCCCCGCTCTGCTTCAACTCAATGTCGACATGAGCCTTTCCCTTAGCAAGCAAAAGCACTTCCTCCAGCGTCGGAACAGGCTGTCCGCCCCCGGCATCCAGCTTCCGCAGCTCCTCGAACGTGAAACTTGCGACCATGCCTTTGCCGTTCGTCGTCCGGTTGACCGTCGTATCGTGAATGACGACAGGTACACCGTCTTTCGTTAATTGCACGTCCAACTCAAGATGGCTGTATCCTAAATCTAGAGCAGCTTGAAAAGAAGCGACCGTATTTTCCGGAACCCTCTTCGGGTAACCTCGATGAGCCAATCCTTGTATCATGGCGGCGTAACCTCCTCGATTTGATCATGCAGCAGAACCTTAACGACTCCCATCATCATATCGCAAAATGTATGCCGCATGCCACTATCAGGCATTAATCCTGCAAGGGAAGGATTTGAATCCGATCGAGCGCATAGCTCGAAGACGTACGATATTTGGCAGCTCCGGATTCGAAGAGCATATACAGCTGGCTTTTCGTTTCAAACAACCCTTCGGACATTGGAGGGGTCTCCATTTGGCTTTGCTTGTTCTTGCTATCCAGGAACCAGAGAGGTACCTGCTTGCCGCAAACGGTCACATTCGCGTGCGGTTTATCCGACTTCACGCTATTGGCGTGACGGAACAGCGTGCTTGCGTTGTTACGGCCATAGGATTGGCTGAGCCAAATGCTGTCTTGGCCGACATGCATCCCTTGAATATTGTCGGGCAGGGACATGATGTAATCCGGCACAGCCGGTTCACCGCTCTGTCCAGCCTGTGCAACCGGCAGGTCCGACGTTGCATCCAGCTTGTAGCCGACGGCCCAAGCTTTATGCTCCTTATCATCCCGGTTCGTTATATAATGCGACTTATCGGTCGGATACTCCGTGCCATGGGCGAATTCACCGATCCACAGGACGCCTTCCGCATAAGCCGTGAATGAGGAACGGGTATCGTTCTTCACAGCTCCGGCGAACGTAAGCTTGCCGTCGCTCGCATTCACAATTTCATCGATGTTGACGTAGTTCACGTCTTTATCGGATGAAATCCAGACATGCTTGCGGCTGGCCGCGATCCCTCCGGCGTGGCCGGTGTAGGGAACGCCTGCGGTTTTGTACAGTTCAAGCGCTTTGACCATCTGGCCGGTTGCAGCGTCGATGACTGTGAGCAGGCTGGATTTGCCCTCGTCCCTATAATACGACACGAGAATCCAGCCGCGGTCCTCCAAGTAAGCCATACCTTGGGGCACCGCATTCTGCTTCAAGGCTGGAACAACCGGGCCTTGCTTGCTTCGCTGGAGGAACGATTTGATCTCCGGCATGTCGACACGGATCTTGATGCCCGCTTCCTCCTGCGTAATCGCTCCGGATGGCGCTGCGGACGCTGCCGGGGATACCGCCGCCGTCACGGCTGCAGCCGGCTTCGCACTCGCCGGTGATGTCGGGGGAGCGGCGGAGCCGCAGCCCGCCACAGCCAGCACCGGCAATGCTGCTGCGAGAACAGCCAAAGCCAAGCGCTTCATCGACCCGCCTCTGCATAAGGCTGGCCCTGCGGCTGTGCCTGCAGCATAGCCCGCAGCTTGCCCGGGTAGTCGGTAATGATGCCGGAGACGCCGAGCTCGATCAGCTCCGCCATGCGCTTATCATCATTGATCGTATACGGGTATACCTGCAGCCCTTGGGCAATCGCCGCACGCACATCCTCCCTGCTGATGCGGGTATGCTTCGGATGCAGGGAGTACACGGGCGCCCCGACAGTGCCTGCCATCGCGCTGTGCTGGCCCGGATTAATATCGTAGAGCAGACCGATTCGGATATCCGGCTCCAGAAGCTTCATGAACAGCAGGCTTTTATGATCGAAGGAAGAGATGACGACACTGTGGACGCGATTCTTGCGACGGATGAGCTCCACGAGGGCCGGTTCCGTATGACGTCCGTAAGAATGCTTGATCTCGACGTTGATCATGATGTTCGCCGGCACCAAATCAAACACTTCCTCCAGCGTAGGCACACGTTCGCCTGCGAAAGATTCGTGAAACCAGCCGCCGGCGTCAGCCTGCTTAATCTCAGCCAGCGTCAAATCATTCACCCGACCCTGCATATCGGTCGTCCGATTCAAAGTGTCGTCATGAATGACGATGATTTCCCCGTCTTTGGATAGATGGATATCCAATTCAATGGCGTCGCACCCTTGCTCCAGCCCGAGCCGGAAAGCGGCCAGCGTATTCTCCGGCGCTTCCCCTCGCGCTCCGCGGTGCGCAATGACTAGCAGTGGTTGTTTGGACATGATGGAAGAAGCTCCTCTCTTACTTAAAGGTCGAGTTCGCCATAGCGGCTACAATATACTTCTGTGCGAACACGAACATGATCACGATCGGCAGAATGACCAGGATACTGGCCGACATAAGAAGATGGAAGTTGAGCGCCTCGTTGCCCGCGATGGAATCGCGCATCATCGCAATCCCGACCGTGAGCACGCGCATTTTGTTCGAATTCGTCATGACCAGCGGCCAGAAATAGGCATTCCAGCTATGAATGAAAGAGATGACCGTCAAGGTGGCGACCGTCGGCATCGCCATCGGCGTCAAGATGCGGTAGAGCACTTGGAAACGGTTCGCCCCGTCCACTCTCGCCGCCTCGATCACGTCATTGTTGATGGAGCGGAACATTTGACGGAGCAAGAAGATGCCATAAGCCGAAGCCGCATGCGGAATGATCAAGGCGTAGTACGTATTGATCCAGCCGAATTTCGACATCATCACGTAAATCGGCACGAAGATGACTTGTTCCGGAACAATGAGCGCCGCCAGAATCAGCACGAACATGGAATCCCGGCCTGGGAATTGACCCTTGGCGAAAGCATATGCAGCCATAATGCCGATATTGATTTGGAGGAAAACGATACCTACGGTCTGAATGACCGTGTTCACGGTGAAGCGGTAAAACGGAATTGTTTTAAAAGCGGTTACAAAGTTCTCCCACATGAACTTCTCCGGCCAGAAGCTCGGGGTAGCCATGCGAAGCTCAGCCGGCGTTTTCAAAGCGGTAATGAGCATCCAGTAAATCGGGAAAAACATCAGTAGCGTAATACAAATTGCGACAATGACCCGGGTAGAAGTTAACAGCGGATTTTTCATTTGTCACTGGCACCTACCCTTCGTAATGGACTTTCTTCTTGGAGACATACATTTGAACAGCAGTCAGCAAGATGATAATAATGAAGAAAATAATGACAAGCGCAGATGCGCGGCCCGTGCGGAATTCCGTGAAGGCCATTTCATAGATCCAGTACACCATCGCCTTCGTCGATTCGAGCGGTCCGCCGTTCGTAATAACGTCAACCGATTGGAACACTTGCATGGAAGAAATGAAGTGGGTAACGACCAGGAACAGCGTCGTCGGAGACAGCATCGGCAGCGTAATTTTCCAGAACTGCATCCATTTCGTCGCCCCGTCAATGCCGGAAGCTTCATAGTACTCGACAGGAATGCTGCGAAGTCCCGCAATGAAGATGATCATCGTGAATCCTACGCCCTTCCACACGGCAACAACGACCAGCACCCAAAGGGCCGTCTTCGTATTGGTCAGCCATTGTACCGGTTCCAAACCGAACCATTTCAGCAATTCATTCATTAATCCGTATTGACCGTTAAAGACCCATAAGAAAATCATGGAAACGATAACCATGGAGATATAATGCGGCATGAAAATAACAGCTCGCATAAAGCCGAAAAATTTCGAGATGGAATTAAACAACAGCGCCAGCAGGAGCCCCAGTCCGAGCGTGAGCACAACATCCAAGACCGTGTAAGTGAATGTGATTTTGAGTACGTTATAGAACGTTTTGCTTGTCAGCAAGTACGTGTAGTTGTCGAAACCGATGAATTTCTTCATCGGCTTCGTCATATTCCAATTCGTAAAACTAAGGTATAGCGAGTTGAGCAGCGGGTAGTAAATAAACATCCCTAATACGACCAGTGCGGGCACCGCGAACGAAAAGTCTTTCAAATACTCCACCATGCGAGACTTGGAGCGTTTCGTCGTCAGGCTGGCTGATTCTTGCTGTAAATGGGCCTGCTGGCCTTCCGTCGCTTTCATGTTGACTCCCCTCTCCAATTAGCTTTCTTGCAATATCGCATCGATTTCTTTGGATGCCTCTTTCATCGTTTGTACAGGATCTGCGTTCTCCAGAATCATCTTACCGAGAGCTTCCATGTACTTCTTGCTGAATTCCGGGTATGCCGGATGCTGCGGACGGCCTACAACGTTGTCGAAGTTATCGAATACGGCTTTGTATTGCGGCAGCTTCTCGAAGTATTTCTTACCTTCATCCGTTGTGAGAACCGATTTATGCGTTGGCAGATAGCCTGTGCCTTCCGCCCATTTGATATTGTTCTCAGCGGCTGTCATGAACTTGATGAACTTCCAGGCAGCTTCCTTCTGTTTAGCCGGCGCCAAGTCCATCATCACAATGCCCGCTCCGCCGATATGGGATTTGCGTTCTTTGTCCCCTGGCAGGAAGGATACGCCTACTTCAAACTTCGCGTTCTCCAAATAGGTCTTGATGATCGCGGAACTATGCTGAACCATCGCTACCTTTTCTTCCAGGAACATTTGGCGCATCGTATCGGAAGCACCTTTTCCGTATCCCATGTGCATGGAGCCGTCTTTCATCCATTTTTGGAAGTTTTGCACCCATTTCAGGCTGTCCGGCTGATCCAGCTGCGATTTCTTGTGATCTTGGCTCAGAATCGTACCCCCGCCGTTGGAAATCCACGGATCATAGTACCAGGTATCCCACCCCGGGACGGAGAAGGCATATCTTGATGTTTTCCCGTTATCCTTCACAGTTACCTTCTTATTAAAATCCTCAATTTCAGCCCATGTTTGCGGAGGCTTCACGCCCAGCTTGTCGAGCATCGTTTTGTTATAAATCATTACGCTCGTACTAACGATCAGAGGGAATCCGAACTGCTTGTTGTTATAGGAGTAGGCTTGCAGCATCCCTTTGGAGAAATCGTTCATATCCACTTTATCGCGGGCGATGTACGGGGTTAAGTCCGCAAATACGCCGCCATCCGCGAAGTTCGGAAGCACGGATACTTCCACGTTCGTGACGGCCGGTACTTCTTTCGCCGCTACAGCCGCTTGAAGCTTCTTGTGCAAATCCACGTAAGCGCCTTGGAACACGGGCTCAACGGTGATATTCGGATATTTCTTCTGGAACTCAGCGATCATATAGTTAACAGCCGGCATTTGCACATCTGCATGCGAGTGCCAATATTGGATCGTCACTGGAGAATTATCTTCCACAGCAGGCGGTAAGGAAGCTGCAGGTTGCTCTTCGCTGCCGCTGGAGCAGCCGACTACGGTTGAAAGCATTAAAGAGGAGATTGCAAGCGTCGGTAACCATTTTGTAAGTTTCATTCGGTAGGAACCCCTTTCCTATACAGGACTAGTAATTTTCGAGGATGAAAAAAGGAGAGCACTAAGACACAAGAAACTAGGGATCCGCGCCAAATCGCACGCGGTCCGTTCGTCTCTTGGGCTGTCTCAGTGATCTCCGCACCCAATCGTTATGAACGAATTAAAGCGTTTTCTTAATGTTGTTACTAGTATTTCACATAATCGGATTTCAGTCAATAATTTGCGGCCTGATTTACAATCTCTTAAAAATTACCAATTTATTTGCAGCTTTTTGTCGTTTAACCGACTGCATGACCTCTTGCCCCCCGAGAGCTCGTTCCTAAACTGATGGTTTTGTACTCGGTCGATAAAATGTGCTTCGAGGTTGAAATGGCATTCATCACCTTGATCAACGTCTCGCCTTGGTTTGCTTTCAAGCTGAAGTGCAGCTCGGCCACCGCCTCCATGGCCCCGTCCACCTCCGCCATTCCTCCGGGCTTCATCTGGACGTTCACAATGTGGATGCTGTTCTCGCCGAATTGCGTTGCAATGCTTCCCAGCACACCGGGTTTATCGACAATTTTGATCACCACCTCCTTCGTCCTCCGGTTACGCATCAGATATTTCTCCCACTTGTTCAACACGAACAAACTTAACAGAACCATGACGGTCGCCAACACGGCGCAGTAGAGAAAGCCCGCTCCGACGCACAGGCCGATCGCCGCCACCACCCATACGGAAGCCGCCGTCGTTAAACCCGACACGGTAAACCCCGTCCGCATGATGGTACCCGCTCCCAGAAACCCGATTCCGCTGATAACCTGAGCGGCCAGCCGGGACGGGTCCACCCGAACCTGCGCTTCGTTCACGAAGTCGGCGAAGCCGTAGATCGACAGCAGCATGATCGCCGCAGCCCCGATACAGACGAGAATATGTGTCCGCAGGCCTGCTGCGTGGTTGTTCCATTCCCGTTCCAGACCGACCAAACCCCCGAGCCCGGCTGCCAGGAGAATGCGTATTGTCAAATCCAGGTGGCTAATATGCCATACGCTGCTCATATCCTGTCACCACGCTCCTTTCATACGCTTATGCCGGTAAAACAAAAAGACCTTAAGCCGGTAAACACACCTCTCCCCCATAGGGAAAGAGATATGATTACGGGTAAGGTCTTCTCCAAGGACTCGCGCCTAAGCCGTATATTCATATGAATACGCTTACTATAAAGCTGGATGCATCTTTTTGTCAATAACTAATTTAAAATTTGAAATTTTGTACCGGTTTATTTATAAAGCGCATTGTAAATCGCCTGTGCGCCTTCAGCCCGCGTGGTGACGGCTTCCGGATCGAAGCGGTCTCCCTCCTTGCCGCTGAGCAAGCCGGCGCTGCGCGCCTTGGCTACCGCCGGAGCCGCCCAATCGGCAATGGCAGCGGCGTCTGCGAACGGCTGCGCTGAGGCGTCGCCCTCCGCTAACGCGGCCTTCCGCTCCCAGGCGCGGACGAGCAGCACCGCCATCTGTTCGCGGGTCACCGGCTCGTTCGGCGCGAAGCGATCGGGCTCGACACCGCTAACCAGCCCGTTAGCCGCTGCGGCCGCAATCGCCGCCGCATACCAGTCCTTCGGCTGCACATCGGCGAACGGAGCCTCCTCCCCGCTTGCGGTCAAGCCGAATGCGCGGATGAGCAGCGCCGTGAGCTCCGCCCGGGTCAAGGCGGCATTCGGCGCAAAGGTATCCTCGGTGACGCCGGCAGCGACATGCTTCGCGGCAAGCACCTGCAGCGCCTCGGAGGACCAATGGCCGCTCGGCACATCGGCGTACGACTTGCGGTACTCTTGCACGACATAGGTGCCGGTCGCCGCAATCTGCGCGGTCAGCACGCCATCCTTCACTTCTCCGCCGGCATAGCTGAGCCCTCCATCGGCATCAAGAGCATACACGCCAACCAAACGAGGGTCGTACCCCGTGCCTACTTGAAGCTTCACCTGAAGCGAATGGTCCGACGTCTTCACCGGAGCCACCGTACCGTCCGCCGACTCCATAGACAAGCCGATGGTGAAGGCGTCGCCCGCCGTCCTTCTTTCTTTGGTTTCGTCAGGCGCTGCGGCAGGCTTAATCGTCACGACCAGCTGTGACCCACTTGATGCGGAGGCTCCAGCAGCTGACAGCGTCTCGCCGGCAATGACCAAGCTCACGCCGCCCTTCGTAACCTCCAGCGGAAGACCGTTCATCTTCGCCAGAACCGCGCTCGAAAGAGCAATCTGGGTCGTCTTCGAGTCCAGCTTCAATTCGACGGCATCGCCGCCGGGCTTGATCTCCTCTGGCGTCACTTGCAACCGTTCAGGCTTCGCAGCTCCACCTGGAACGCCGGGGCCGGCCGCTCCTCCCTTGCCTGAATCTGAAGCGTCATTGCCGCCTCTTCGCAGACGGTCCAGATCTAACTTCAGCAGTCGGTCCATGGAATAGGACGATAAGAAGCGCATATGATTCGCACCGGATTCAAAATTCACATACAGGTGATCGTCGCCCGCTTCCTTACGGATAAACATATTCTCGGCGCCTGTCGGAACGTTGATGGATCCGAGTTTATTCTTGCTGTCGAGCAGCCAGACAGGAACCGTTACGCCGCCGATGGACGTATCCGCGCTGCGCGTGGCCGCGTCCGCCACTTTGGGCATTCTGAAACGCAGAATGGAGTTATAAGGACGCCCGTAGTTATAAGTCAAGAGCACTTCGCCCTTGTTGAAAGCGACACCTTGAATCTTATCTCCGATGCTGAGGATATACTCCGGCACGTATTTGTCCATGTTCTCTTCACGGAAGCTCGGCGTAGAAGCCGGTAATCGATCATTCTCATCCAAAGGATAGGCGGCAATCCACGACAGATGTGTCTCGCCGTCCCTATTTACCAACTGGTGAGACGGACTTGTCGTGTAGGATGGCGGATTGCTGTATTCGCCAACCCACAGCATGCCGTCCACATACGCTGCGAACGAAGCGTTCGTGACAACGCCAAAAGAATCGGCGAATTGGGCGAAGCCCTCGTTCGGCGCGTCAATCAGCGTCTGAATCGGCATGCGGTACATCTTCTTGCCGGAGGACAGCCAGACGTTCTCCTTGCTTACGGCTACGCCGCCTGCATGACCGATATAGATCGAACCGTCGGTATCCTTCAGATGGACATATTTCTCCAAGAGGCCCGTCTTCGCGTTGACGATCGCCAGCGTACTCGGATCGCCCGAGAAATGGTACGCAGCCATAAGGATCCATTCCCGCTGCCCATCGGCATAATACGACATGCCTTGCGGAACGTGGCCCTGAACAAGCCCTGGAATTATCGGCCCTTTGCCGCCGATCGCCCATGCCTCCTGATAGCGCGACGACGTCCATGCATTGGCCGGGCTCGGATCCCGCTCGACCTGCGTCATCTGCGGGTAGCCAGGCTTCGCCGTCGCTGAGGCACGAGCCGACTCATTGCCGGCATGGTCGACAGCGCTAAGCTCGACCTTCACGGCCACCTCGCCGGGGAGTCCCGCCAGCTTATACGACACGTCCGATGCCGGCAGCGTCGCCTCCAATTGTCCGTCTACGTACAGCCGGTAGCCGTCCAAGTCCTCATCCGCGCCGGGCTGCCAGCTGATGCTCACTTCACCCCGGCCCGGCTGCGCCTGAAGGCCCGCCGGCGTCGCCGGAGCTGCCGTGTCATCCGAGCTTTCGCGCGGGAGCTGCGATGCGCCGACTATGCCCGGCGTTCCGGTCTGCATGACGCCGACAGCCCGCATCTCCGTACCGCCGAACATCGGATAAGCGTACGTGATGCCTTTTTTCTCCAAGAACTGGCCCGCTGTATAGGCAGCTCGGGCGAGCACGGTGCCGCTTGCCTCGACGATTTCGACGATACCTCCCGTATTCGTCAGCCCGCCTGCACCGTCACCGAGCACGATGGCCGAATCCGGCACGTATTTGTTGTTCTGAAAGCCGTAGTAGAAGAAATTAAAGCCATCCGGCTTCAAGTAGCCCAGCCCGCTCGGACGTACCCAGAACTGCAGCGATTGGTGCGGCTGAATAAGCGTCTGCTCGCGGAACGTCCACAGCCAATTTTTGGAGGCGTCATCGGGCTGCGTGAATCTCACCGACTTGCCGTTCAAATCAATAGGCTCGTTATGCGGGTTATAAAGCTCTACGAATTCATAAGCGTCATAAACGTCTCTAGCCTCCAGAGGTTCCGTGTTCCATGTATCGGGAACAAGCTCCGTAATGAGGAGAGCCGGCATCTCATTCGCGGTTGGCGTTACGGTGACAGGCGCAGATCGAACCGATTCTCTGCCTGACGTATCGATGGCGCTAACCTGTACGGTGACAGACTTATCGTTGGCCAAGCCTTCGATTACCGCTTCCTTCTCCGGCATGAGCAGCTGCTTCGCGAGAGTGCCGTCGATATAGACGTTCACATAAGCAACGTCCGGCTCCAGATCCTTGCTCCACGTAACTTTCACGCCGCCAATACCGCCGATTGCTTGTACACCCGCAGGAGCCGCCGGGGGCATGCCGTCCGCAGGATCAGCCACTCGCTGAACCGGATACAGGTAACCGGGATTCGCCGGCTTCGAGAATCTTTCCGTTGATACGGCCCCGCCAGCCCGGTCTGGAATGAAGTTCGCGGAGATGCTCTCGCCGACATCTTCCACCGCATAGGCCGTGTCCGTCAGCAGGCGATTGTCGGGATCCAGAAGCTGTACCCGCCGGGATGCCGAATTCGACATGCCGCCGTTCACCACGACGAACAGTTGATTCTCTGTAATTGCACTGCCGTAAGCCGTATTGAACTCAGGCAGCCCAACCTGGAGGACGTTGCTGTTCTTGAACCAAATGATAAACGTTTCCTGCGGAGCCACGATCTTGTCCTCGGAGATCGGATACAGGTATTCGGTCGCCCCTGCCATGTATTTCAACGTAAAGCCTTTCAAATTGAGCGGTGTGCCGGTTGAGTTGTAAAGTTCGATAAACTCGAAAGCGTCGGTTCCGCCGGTTTTATAGTCGCTATTCTTCGTATTCGGCGCCATCTCCGTAATGACCAGCGGCGGCGCGGCCTGAGGCTTCTGCACAGCGACTGCGGGCTGCGCCGACTGCAAGCCGGTCTGATTGACCGCATAGACAGCGAATGTAACGCTCTCCCCGTTGGTCAGCCCCTCTGCTACATACGCAGGGCTTGTCACCAAATCCGGCAGCTGTGTGCCGTTCTGATAAATGCGGTAGCCGGCAATGTCGCCCTCCGCAGCGGCATCCCAGCTGAGCCGGATCGCCTTGTCGCGCGGCAGCGCCTGTAAGCCGGTCGTGACCGCCGGAGGCACAGGGATGCCGGCTTTCCCGAGGACTGGAGCGGACGCCGGCGATACGCTGCCATCCGCATACACGCAAGACAGCGTGAACGTATAATTGACACCGTTCGCGAGGCCTGTGTAGGTGTATGTTGCACCGGTCACGGAAGCCGTCGGGAGGCCATTTTGCGAATAGATCCGGTAGCCTGTTACACCAGGCTCTCCGCTCGGGGTCCACGTGACAGTTAAGCTATGATCGCCTCCCACTGCGGAAACACCGACGGGTGGGGTTCCCGGCACCTCATCGGCCACGCTGCGCCCCGGTGTCGCGGTTTTGTTGCCCCCGGTATGCACCATGGCATTACCTGATGCAGGCTGGGTGAAGGTGATACTTTGATTCTCAAAAGTATCCCCTGCCCCGTTAACGTAGTAGGTGGCTACGGTTATTTCTGTATCGGACGGGTCTACCAAGAAAATGCCGATATTCTTCTGTGTAGAACTTCCGTTGTACAACCCGGGTACATTCTGCAGCAGATGAATGCGGTCATCCGGAAGATCCGACATGGCCACTTTGTAATTAGTCCGGAATTGATCCCGGGTCAAGGCCGGATTGAGCTTGCTGATCGTGCTGTTCTGTGTCCAGACAACAATCGACTCTCGAGGAGGAATGCGCAGACTGCCAAGCGTCCCCTCCCACATCTGAACACCGTCGATTTTCCCGCGCAGTTTATATCCCGTTAAGTCCATAAGCTCATCGGAAGCATTATACAGTTCCACGTATTCATATCCGTCATTAGATGACATATTTACTGAATTCGGTACCATCTCCGTAATCAGCAGCTTCGGTACAGCCGCTGTTGCAGCAGCCTTCGGCACGCCCGCGCCCAGCCCTGCCCCCGCTGACCCCGCCATAAGCGATACGGCTAGCAGTGCATTCACGGCATATTTGGTCTTGCGATTCATCGTATTCCTCCTTTTTTCCACACCTGTCTCCTCTGAACCCGTCCGCATGAATATGCAAAAAGAGACAACAAAAAAACTCAGGCTCCCACCCGCCGGACCGAACGCGCGCCACACTGCGCCATTCGCCAAGCGATGATAGATACCTGGGTTTCTCATTGTCTCCGCCCAACATCATTCATTCGCGATGGTTTCAGATTATGAAACCGGTTGCAATTACTCCCATTATCGTCACTGACACCGGGAAATGCAAGAACTTTTTGTGGCATCCTTCGCCTGCATTTTACCATTGACAAAAACAAACTCCCTCTCTATAATTCAAACTGATTCAATACCTATTGAACTACGGTCAGGTTCGACTATAGAGAAAAACCCTTACCCGTGATCATGTCCTTTCATCTGGAGGGGTGTGTTCATCGAGGTCAGGGTTTTTTATTATTCTTCTGAGAGGGGAATTGGCGTGTATCCGATTATCGATCTTGTAGAGCACCAGACCATTGCCGCCGTACAGAAAGAGGAAGAGCTAGAGCATGCGATAAACAGTCAAGCCAATATCATTTTCCTGTTAATGGGCTCCATCTTCAATGTGCATGAATTGGTAGCGCGCGTGAAGCGTGCCGGCAAACAAGTCTTCATTCACATCGAATTCATCGAAGGCATCGTACCGGACCGAACCGGATTATCCTATATCGCGAAGAACGTGCAGCCTACAGGAATCATCTCTACGAAGGGCAACTTGATTCGCATCGCCAAAGACATGAATTTAATGGCGATTCAACGCATATTCCTAATCGACCACAGTGCCGTGGTCCGGGGAATCAAAGCAGCGGAACAAAGCCAGCCGGATGCCATTGAGGTTATGCCGGGCATCATGCCCCGTATTATCGAGGGGCTAACGGAGATGACCCCCTACCCGATCATTGCCGGAGGGCTGGTCGATTCTCAAGGGCAGATCGACGAAGCTTTGCAGGCCGGAGCGCTCGCCGTATCGACGGGCAAATCCGAGCTGTGGTAATACAAGGCTGTAAATAAGAATACGACTACAAAGCGGTAAGAGAATGGGAGAATGCCTCTTTGGAAAAGGTTGCAGCGGACGTTGGTCCGGCGGCTTTTTTCAGGGAGGCCTTTTTCATTTCAGAAAAGAGGGAGGATCCGCATGGATAGCATTTGGCAGATTAGTCATTTGGAGCTAACACTCCGCATATTTACAGCTGCCGCCTTGGGCGGTATGATCGGCTTCGAACGGGAATGGAGCAACCATGCGGCAGGGCTGCGGACGCATATTCTGGTATGCATCGGCTCCGCCGCCATTATGCTGCTGTCGATATACGGATTCAACCAGTTCGTCTATGAAGCGAATGTGCGAATCGATCCCGCTCGTCTGGCGGCACAGGTCATCACCGGAATCGGGTTCCTCGGGGCAGGTGCGATTATGAGGAACGGTTCCACCGTTTCCGGACTGACCACTGCCGCCTCCATTTGGGTCGTTGCCGCGATCGGGCTTTGCGTAGGCGCCGGGTTTCTCTACTGCGCCGTGCTGGCTACCTTCATGGTGCTCGTCAGCTTATTCGTCCTCAATAAATGGGAAAAACATCTGTTCCGTCATCGCAAACATCAGGAGCTCATCATCAAAATCCATGACCGCATGGATGTCATGGACGCTATTTTATCTTCATTCACCGAGCAGGACATTCAGGTGAAGAACGTGATGATGGAGCTCGATACGGCAGGGACGGAGGAGCATCCAGGGTCTGTGATCGCGCTGAAAATCAGCGTCAAAACGGTCCCCGCCGACCGGCTGAATCGGGCCATAGAGCAAATTTCACGCATTGATGGGGTGCTGTCTATGGAGCTGCGGCACGACCAGCCGGGCCGAAATATGGAAGCTTCTAAAGTTCAGGTTATGTAAAATTGATGATTGCGCTTCCATTTTTGGTGGTGTATAGTAAATATAATTCAATCGCATGTATGTCGGGTAGAGACCATGGAGAACCCCTGATTACACTGCACTCACGTCCCAAGAGGAACGTGGGTTCATGTGTAGTTTAGGGGTTCTTTTTATGTTGCCGGCAGGAAGGAAAGGAGCATACATGGACATTACATTACTAGGAACCGCCGCTGCCGCTGGCGGGGCTGAACGCGACAACACCTATCTCCTTCTGAGGCACGGGGAGTCCTACACCATGATTGATGTCGGAGGCAACCCTTTGGGCAAGCTGGCCAAACTGGGCGTAGACGTTAATCGGGTGGACCGCGTTATTTTCACCCATGCGCACATCGATCATGTGTACGGATTCCCCTCCCTCTTATGGGGCATGTGGCTCGCCAAGCGAATGAAGCCTCTGACCGTTCACTGCTCCGAGGAGCAGGAGCCTCAGCTTCGGAAGTGGTTGGACGTAATGGAGATCGACGCTTGGCCTATCCAATTCTCCATCGATATCCGCACTTTCGATTGGACGAAGGAGTCTTATCTGGCAGAGGAAGAGCATGTAGCGATCTCGGCATTCCCGAGCCTTCATCTCGGGCCGACCGCAGGGCTCTCAATCCGGTATCTGGACAAGGTGCTTGTCTATTCCGCCGATACCGAGCTCAATCCCTGGATCAAGGAACGGGCGCATATCGATGTTCTCATCCATGAAGCTACAACCGCCGAACGTTCCGGTGCCCACCATTCGAGCTTGCAAGGCATTGCCGATTATTACCCGCTGGAACGAATCGGCCGGATCGTTGCTGTGCATATAACGGATAGTGAGCCGTATGAGAACGTGCTCGGCAAGCTGCCGCCTGCCGCCAGCGCCAAAATAAGCCTTGGCTTCGATTTAATGACCATATCGCTTTGATGATTTGTAAGGGACTGAGACGAGTAGAATCCCAAACCTATCTGATTGACTGCGCCCCAGGGTGAGGTCTGTCTGGGGTTTGGGATTTTTTACGTTAGATAACATGGGAAATTTGGGGAGGAACCAGAATGAAAAGCTTTGACGGGTATATTTTTGATTTGGATGGGACGATTTATTTGAGCAATCGACTAATCGAAGGAGCCGCGGAAGTCATTCAATATTTGCGGGCCAAGAACAAGAAGATCTTATTTCTCACGAACAAAACGATCGAATCCCGGGAGAAATATGTGAAAAAGCTAACCGATCTTGGGATTCCCATCGGGCTCGAGCATATTTTAAGCCCTACGCTGGTTACAATTCGCTATCTGCAAGAGCATTATGCCGGTAAACCTATTTATGTCATCGGGGAACCCTTGATCAAGGAAGAGTTCAGGCAAGCCGGCCTTCCGTTCGCGAATACGCCCGAGGAGACGGAAGTCGTCATCGCCTCTTGGGATCGCGATTTCCACTACTCCCACTTGGACTTCGCCTATCAGGCCATTAAAAGAGGCGCTGCCGTATTGGCCACCAACCCTGACCGAACATGTCCCGTCGAGGGGGGCGATGTGCCCGATTGCGGCGGCATGATCGGAGCCATTGAAGGCGCCACGGGCAAGAAGGTCGAACTCATTATCGGCAAGCCCTCCGTGCATATGGCCAAAGCCGCCTTGGAATGCTTGCAGCTGCGCGCCGATCAATGCTTGATGACAGGCGACCGGATCGAGACCGACATCCTGATGGGCAAGCTGGCCGGACTGCATACCGCCTTGGTGATGACGGGCATTACGCAAAAAGAGGATTTGGCGCAATCCAATTATCAACCGGACTATGTGCTGAATTCCGTCTATGATCTCCTGCTGGAAGAGACGCTGGAAGAAACGGCTAGTGCGGCTGAATAAATAACACAAAAAAGCTATCCCTCTCGAGGGATAGCTTTTCATTTGAGAGCCTAATTGGCTATCTGGCTCCACACCGGGTATTCATCCAAATATCCGAACTGATACAGTTCCCGAAGCGCCATGCGTATGCTCGTCTCGTCCTCACCCGATTCGCTGGACATCTCGATCAGATCGTCCAACTGAATCTGAGGATGCTCTTTGCAGAACGCAAGCAGCCCCTTGGCTGCCCATGACAGCCGATCGTCCTGGAAATCACCGACCAAACGGCGGAATATTTTCTGGGAAATAATCTTCATCTCGACGAGGGTTTGCAGCGCTTTGGAGACCTGCTTCACATTCATGCGGCCCAGCTTCGCAATCTCGGCGAGTTCGGGAAAATTCGATTCCGAGGAAAAACATTTCAACACGATGACGGTCATCTGCGTATAAATATCCAAGCCGGGATAACGAAAAACGTCGTCCGACAGTGAAAAATGACGCACGGCCTCCTTCGTTTGACCATTGTCCATTCGATGTCCTCCTTATCTTGATCATGGAGTTCACCTACTCAGGCTCCCTGCCATGATCCGAGGTAGGCACCAGCTTACCCGAGTTTTGCCGGGACTGCCGGAAGATTTGTGCCATACTAAATTTCTTCGCTTCAGCGGCAGCTGTCTGGACGAGCGGTATCGACTCAACCGCCGCCAAGCTGTTATCGCTTACAGCAGAGGGCTTGTCCAGGTCTATCCTGTCTTCGTCTATATGGGGTAACGTATTTGTCATATCTTCCATCCAAGGTGAGGGAATGGAACCCCCCTCAGAGCCTGTCGTTTCGGCCGGCGGAATGACCGTCGGCCGTATGGCCGATCGCTGCTCGCGCACGTATTGGATCAGAATGTCCATAATGCCTTGACTGAAATAACCATCCCTTTTCAGCTGGTTCAAATAGTCGATGACTTCCGGCGGCGTATCTGACGGAATATACAGGGTTACGTCCTTGCCGGAACGAACGTAAACAGTGGATCGGCGTTTTTTCAATCGGAACCGCTCCCGCTATCAGCAGTGTCCTTCCCTGCCGAGCCGGCCGCGGCTTCATTCTCATGCTTCAACGCATGGTCCAGCATCAGGAACGTACCCCGCACATTACGGAATTGGCTGGTTTCGGCCGTATCGAACCGAATGGGCAGCCCGAGCTCGGCGTTCAATTTCTCAATCCATGGCTGCAGCACGACGGCTCCCCCGCCGATAAACCAGAACTCGTTCGCATAGCGAACGTGTTTCCAGGAGCTGCGGGCGAACTTCAGCACTTTCTCCGCCAATATGCGCATGTGCTTATTAATCAGGCTGGTCATGTCGAACACAACTTTGCCCTCGGCATAAATCTCATACTCTTTGTTGATCAGCATAAGCGTCAACTCCGCCGTACTCGCCAGCAGCTCTTCGCCTTGCGCATTGACTTCGTTACGAATGCTTTCCAGCGCATCGTTGAGATAGATTTTGGCGCCTGTGGAGTGCCTCTGATCCAGGTCGAGACCTGGTCTGAAGAAGGCGATATCCATATCGACGCCGCCAACATCGGCAATGCCGAAGCCCTTGTGCGACAGATGCGATTTCGATGTCGCTTCCAGATCGTATACGCCGGAGACGTCATCGATGCTAATATCGGTAGGCAGCGTAAATTCCATTTCCACGGTCACGCCTTTGAATCCGGGGGTTGTCACGAACGTAACGGAATGCACGCCACCCGTAATCTTCCGGGCGAATTCATCGCGAAACTTCGTGATTTCGCGAATCGGCAGGCCGGTGCCCAGGTTGACGGCGGCTTTGATCCGCTTCTTCCCCTTCTGGATGGCCCCTTCGTTCTGCTTGGCAATGGCATATGCCGCCGCCGTGAGGAGCGTCACCATCGTTTCCGGCCTTTGCGCTTTCTTCTGCACGGCTTTGTCCCCGACAATTTCATGAAGAATGCCTTCGTCACCAATGGCGAGATTGCCTACATAAACATGACGGTATTGGTCGCTCTCAATTGCAGGCGATGTAATTTGTACGTCGAGGAAATCCAGGGGATCACCTTGTTCCATCAAAAGAAATCGTTCACCAAACGGTTGTGCCAGCACATTAGGGAAAATGAAACTGCAGTCCAAATGGTCATAAATCACCTTGACATGACTGCTGCCGTTATCGATGGACAGCGTGATGGTCGTGGTTAAGACTTCGTTCTTTGTCAAGTCAATTCCCCTCTCCTACCTTGAATTGTATCTATATAAACATTCGAAAGAGAGAGCTAGATTCAGAGGGTATTTGGAATTTTCCGTTAATTTTATCACTTCTCTGGAATCAACTTTAAAGTTTAAAGTTTAAGATTTAACATTTAAGATTTAAAGCTCAAGCTTCGAACCTTAACGTTTAAACCTTAAAGTTTAAAGTTTGAACGTTAAGGTTCAAACGTCGAAGTTTATGGATAGCTGCAGGATAAGAGGAGGGTACTATGAGTCGTGTGCATCGCAAAGCGGGAGTTGGCGCGGGAGTAGGCACAGAACTCGACGAAATTTCTGATTCTATATGGAAAATCATACCGAACAAACAACACAGGAGGAAAGTGTCAGGATTTGCGCGTATTAAACCATAAAAAAAAGCCGGAATCAAGCATCCGGCATTTCTTTCATCGCATATGTTTTACTATCCGAAGACCATAAGGATTCGATTTCCTCCAGCGATTTCCCCCGCGTCTCAGGGACAATCCGCCATGTGAACAAGAACGTAAACAAAGACATAAAGCCGAAAATCCAGAAGGTCACGGCCGGACCTGCGGAACCCAGCATCGGCGGGAACGTTTGCGATACGACATAATCTGCCGTCCACAGCGCCATGGACGCGATCGCCGTCGCTTTCCCGCGAATGCGGTTCGGGAATATTTCCGACAGCAGCACCCACACGACCGGACCGAGCGAGATCGCAAATGCAGCGACATACAGCAGGATAGCGGCCAGCACCAGAGGCCCGGAAGGCTGTCCCGAATGGAACTCCATGCCGATAATGAAGAGGGAGGCCGTCATGAATGCCGTTCCCCATAGCAGCAGCGGCTTCCGGCCCACCTTGTCGATCAGCCAAATCGCCAGAATCGTAAACAGGAAGTTAATGAGCCCGACCAGAATCGTCTGAACCAATGAGGCATTGGTGCCGGCGCCCGTTTGTTTGAATATTTCCGGCGCATAGTACATAATCGCATTAATTCCCGTAACCTGCTGTAGAATAGCAAGCCCGACGCCCACGATGAGAGCAAGCTTCAAGGCGGGGCTGAACAGCTGGCGGACCGATCCGCTTTCCTGTTGGAAGGACTCCTTGATCTCCAGCACTTCCTGTCTCGCGAGCTGTTCGCCGTGAATGCGAAGCAGGATCGGAAGCGACTCCGCTGCCCTGCCTTGCTTAATCAGCCATCTCGGGCTTTCGGGCACGAAGAACAGCAGGATGAAGAACAGTAAGCCGGGCAGAACACCGAAGCCGAACATCCACCGCCATCCCGTAGATACATCCCATGCGTCGTCCCCGTAGCCGGCAATCCACATATTAACGAAGTACACCAGGAAGATGCCGGTGACCGTCGCGAACTGATTCAACGCTACAAGCCGGCCGCGGTACTTGGCGGGCGCGATCTCCGCGTTATAGAGCGGACAGAGCGTCGACGTGATCCCAATCCCTAGACCGCCAATCATGCGGGAAATGATGTAACCGGTGAATGTATCGGGAATCGCCGATCCGACCGATCCGATAATGAATAGCAACGCGGCCAGCAGCAGCACCTTTTTCCTCCCGAATTTGTCTCCCAGCACACCGGCGCTGGCAGCTCCTATAATACAGCCGATAATCAAGCTCGAGACCGCCCACCCCACCTCGATCTCACTCAGGTCGAAGCGTTCTTTCATAAAACCAACGGCACCCGACACGACAGCCGTATCAAACCCAAACAATAAACCGCCCAAAGCGGCAACCATCGATACGAGAATGACATATTTCATGCTGATTTGATCCTTTCCGACATCACCGCACTTCGCGCGTATGAGTCCTTGTTATATGCTGAATAAACGATATACTCTTGTGACAGTGCCCATTATATCACGGGTTCCGGGCATGCTCGGCTTCCTTTCCCTGCACTTAATTGGCGTTATCCAGCACAATTTTGACCCCCGCCTCAGTCTATGCGAAGCGCTGCCGCAAACTAGCACTATCTTGTCCGCACACGACAAAAAAGTCCATGCTATTGCGCATGAACTTAATCGCCCGGCTGATGGCGGTACTCCGTGGGCGTAACCCCGGTTACTTTTTTAAAAACACGGCTGAAATAATTAGGATCCTTATATCCAACCGCATAACAAACCTCCTTGAGGCTCAGCTGCCCCTCCCGGATGTAAGCTTTCGCCCTGTCAATGCGCAGCCCCGTCAAATAATCGATAAAGGTTTCCCCCGTATGCTGCTTGAACACCTTGCTGAAATAATACGGGTTCAAATGAACATGATCCGCGGCTTCCTCTAGTGACAACTCCTCTTGGAATTTGCCTTTAATGAACGTCACAGCCTTGTCGACAACGCTCCATGTCCGCTGTTCGCGCTCCTCCCGAATTTGCTTGATCGCCAATTCCACATAGGTGCGTTCCCTGCTTGTATCGCCCGTATCCCGCTGTCCTTCCATCGACACCTCATGCAGATCGCCGAAGCGGCAGAGGGTTCCCCACGTTTTGTGATACGTTGAGGCAAATACGGCTTCGTAATACGATCTTTTGATCCCCTGGATTCCTGCTCCCACGGAACCGATGCCGACGGCCGCTTCAATTCCCCGTTGGCTGCGCAGCGCCTCCAGCAGCTTGGCGCCAAGAGCCTGCGCCTCGTCTGACGGCCTATCTCCCCTCGCAGAGGGTTTCTCCAGAAAGAAAATAACCATATGGGAATAGACCATGGAACTGACTACACAGCCGATCCTGTCTCTGACGGCGCTTTTGGCCATCGCTTTGACCGATTCGTAAATCCTCTTCTTCTCCAGGCCTAATTCCTTCTCAGGGATATGCCCCAATTCCGGCACAGCGAGCACAAGCGCGCAGCCTTGATCGATAGAGAGACCTAGCAACTCCGCCAAGTTCCCCGCTTCCATCTCGCTGACTTGGTCGGACATAAAGTTCAGAGCCAGTTCCGTTTCCGCTAGAGGCAGCAGCTGGAACAGCTTGTCCCGCATGGCGAGCTCCTCGTCGCGCTTTCGCTGCTCCTGCTCAATCTCCGCCACCAATCGCTGCAGAAGCGAAACGATATGGTCCCGCCGGGCCGGTTTGACCACATACTCCTTAACCCCCAGGGCCAGCGCTTCTTGGGCATACTCGAAATATTCATAGGCCGTCACCAACACCATTTTGATCTGCGGGTGATGCGCCTTAATTTCCTTCAGAGCTTCCAGGCCGTGAATTCCCGGCATTTTGACATCCATCAGAATGATATGGGGTCTGTGCTCTTCCGCCTTCCGAATAGCAGCCCGTCCATTCTCCGCATGAATAATTTCGAACGTACCCGGCATCATCCGGCTCACAATCCATTCCATGCCTTCTCTCTCCAGAGCCTCGTCATCCGCGATCAATAGACGGTACATGGGGTTCCTCCTTTCCGGCGGCGGGCAGCTTGATAAGGACTGTCGTTCCTGCGCCCGGCCTGCTGACGATATCGACAAGATTCTTCCTGCCGTAAAATAATTCGAGCCTTTTGAACACATTGCGCGTCCCTAAGCCCGTAGATTGCCCGTGCTCCCGGCGGCCGGGAGGTTCCGCTTCATAATCAAGCAGTGCGGCCCGAACCTGCTCGTCCATCCCGATCCCGTTGTCGGAGATCGCAACCCGCACCTCCCCGGCTTCGCAGAACACCGTCAGCTTCAGCTCGGCCCCCTTCTCCATTCCTTCAATGCCGTGTACGAACACATTTTCCAGAATCGGCTGCAGGGTTAGCGTGGGCATGCTGACATCCAATCCCCGCTCGTCGATTTCTGTCACGAACTGGATCCGGTCGCGGAAACGGGCTTGTTGAATGGCGAAATATTCTTTGGCATGCTCCACCTCGTCTCTGAGCGTTACCGGGCGGTCCAGATTGCGAAGGTTGTACCGCAGCAGATTCGACATGGAGACGGTCAAGTCGCTTGTTCGTTCAGCACCTTCTATCAGCGCGAGCTTGGACAACACATTCAAAGAATTGAACAGAAAGTGCGGATTGATTTGATTTTGCAGCACCTCCAGCTCCAGCTCTTTGACCAGCTTGTCCTTCTCCAGGCTCATCTTCTCCTTCTGTATCAGCTCTCGCAAGTTGTCCTGCATCCGCCCGAACGCCGCAGACAAGACGCCAAATTCGTTCTCGGCACTGATTGCCGGAGCTTCCGTCTGCAGGTTGCCGCCGGAGATCAGCTGTGCAGCCTTCGTTAATTGCCGGATCGGCCTCGTAATCCCCAGTGAGATGGCATAAGCGAACACGACGCTGAACCATGTATTCAAGATAAATATCGCGATGCCCCAGCGGTTCATCGCCTCCGTTTGAAGCAGAATTTGCCGGTAGAACGGTCTGTAATAACTAAGCTCCGAATCGGTAAGCCGGTGCCCCTCATCCTGGATGAACGCGGCGGTTCGTTCCGCCTCCTCATACAACGCTATATAAGCCAGTGAATCGGGGCTTTCCAACGCTTTCATGACACTGTCTTCTTGCCGCGCGAAGGTCTCCATCATCCGCAGATAGCCGGAATGGGCGAGTCCTGTGCCAGGCATTGCGCTCCGCGCGGACAAGTCCGCGCTAAGGCGATTCAGCTCCTCCTTGAGCCCCAGGTAGGCCTGTAAGCTGCTTGCGCTGCGCTCTGCGACATAGGCATTCATCGCACGAAGGTTATCTTCCGTTTGCTGCGTAATCTGTTTGTATAATAATACACGGTCCAGCATGACATTGTAACTGAGCTGCACCGTTCTTCCGCTGTGGAAAATGTAATAAGAAACTGCGTTATTGAAAATAAACAGCGCAGGTATGACAATAAACAGCATTCTTCGTATGTTCATGGATTCCCTTTCATGATATCCGTCGCAGTAAAGCTTTGGGCCGGGATCGCGTGCCCCTGATAAAACTCGTTTAACCAATAAACCGATTTGGCGCCAATCTCCCGGGGATGTTGAACGACAACAGCCTTAATCGTCCCTTGATCGATGCCCTTCCGGGTCTCCTCCAAATCATCGAACCCGAAGACGCGGATATCGTTCCGGTTCGCCGCCTTCAATCCCTCGACAATCCCCGAGGCGTCCAAAGAACTGAATCCAACCATCGTTTGAATGCCGGGGTTGGCTTGCAGCATCGCTTCGGTTTGCCTGGCAGCTTGCAATCTGGAAATGTTGGAGGACCGGACATCGACAATCTCGAAGCCGCGGCGATCTGCTAGTAGGGAGCGAAATCCCTCCAACCGCTGCAGCTGATTGTCCGCCCTCTCGCTTCCGATCATGACACCGATGCGGCCCTTCCCTACGGCTTCTTGCGAAACAAGCTCTCCCATCCGTTGACCCGCTTCCCTGTTATCCGTCCCGATATACGCCAACCGCCGGCTCCCTGGCGCATCGGCATCCACAGTGATAACGGGAATTCCGGCCTCTGCCGCCTTATTAATCAACTCTTCATAGGCCGGCTCCTTGATGCCTTGCAGCAAGACGGCATCCGGCTTGGCCGCAATCGACTTCTCCAGCAGATTCGCCTGCTCGGCTGGGTTGATGCGGATCGGACCCATGTAGTCAACCTGCATGCCTAACTGTGCCGCTGTCTCTCTCGCACCTTGTTCAACCGTTCGCCAGAAAGGGTTATCCCGCTCTTGCGCAATGAGGATCACCCGTTTACCGGCTTCGCGCCCGGTATCGCCAGCCGCCATTTCCTTGACCAGGCGGTGAATCTGCCATGTAGACGAGAGGAACTGGATAATACAATAGCTAAAAATAAATGCCAGGCCTATGAGTCCGAATGTCCCGTATTTTCTCGACAAGGCGTGCCTCCGTTTCAGTCTGTCCTATGATTCACCTTCATTGTGACCGCGCGCTTCCTGAGATATACATCAGCGCTTTAGTTACAAAAGGGTAACTATCTTACTTAAAAGTACGTACTTTTCAATTCCGACCGGAACGTTCATAATAACATTGGCTGTCCGGTGACAAGATACGGATGGCGATCATGGTTTGCGGTGAAGGCGCCCTGCGCCAGCATATACATTCATTGAAGGAGGAAGTACGAATGACCATCACCAATTTACAATCCACAACAACGCTGCACAACGGGGTTAGCATGCCTTGGTTTGGTCTGGGCGTATTCAAAGTAGAGGAAGGCTCCGAGGTTGTCAGCTCCGTGAAAGCCGCGATTAAGAACGGCTACCGAAGCATCGATACGGCAGCTATCTACGGCAATGAAACAGGCGTCGGACAAGCCATCGCCGAGGCGCTTCAAGAAAATGGCTTGTCCCGGGAGGATCTCTTCGTTACTTCGAAAGTATGGAACGCCGATCTTGGCTACGAATCGGCGATCGCCGCCTACGAAGCCAGCTTATCCAAGCTAGGTCTTGATTACCTTGACCTGTATCTCATTCACTGGCCGGTGAAAGGCAAGTACAAAGAGGCTTGGCGCGCATTGGAAACCTTGTACAAAGAAGGCCGCGTCAAGGCGATCGGCGTCAGCAACTTCCAAATCCATCATCTTGAAGATGTCATGAAGGATGGAGAGATCAAGCCGATGGTAAACCAGGTTGAGCTTCATCCCCTGCTGGCTCAGCAAGAGCTGCACAGCTTCTGCCAAGCGAACGGCATCCAGTTGGAGGCTTGGTCGCCGCTCATGCAGGGTCAGCTTCTCGATCACCCGGTGCTAAGTGACATCGCCGCCAAACACGGCAAATCGATCGCCCAAGTGATTCTGCGTTGGGATCTGCAGCGCGGCATCGTGACGATTCCGAAATCGATCAAAGAGCATCGCATTATCGAGAACGCCAATGTGTTCGACTTCGCGTTATCCGAGGACGAGATGTCCCGTATCGGCGCTCTGAATGAGAACCGCCGCGTCGGCCCGGATCCGGACAACTTCAACTTCTAAGCCGCTATAAGAAAGGCACCGTCCCTTCCGCCATGGAGGGGTGCGGTGCCTTTGCTTTTGTGTTAAACCGCGCTATGCAGGGCTTGAAGCGCCGCTTGCCGGTCCTTGAGGAAGAAGATCGAATTCCCCTGATTGCATTCGTAGATAAAATCCTTCAGACTCTTGCTGTCGTATCCGTCATAGTCGCCGACGACGGCAATTTTCACCTGATAATTCGTATACTTTTGCAAAATATCGCCGGCCAGCTTTGTTTTCAGATCAAAAAACTCTTCCACAATATTGTTTTTGTGAATCAGCATTTTATCGCAGCCGGCCGTATAGCGAACCGACGCCATCAAGTCCAGCGCCGCTTGCACGTCGCCGATCAAGATGTCGTCGCTTTCCACAATTGCAACTTGGGAAGGCCCATTGACATCGACGGTTATGTTCATGCGCTCACCTTTTCTCCCTATTCCAATACGGTCTTCACGGCTTGGTCTAAGGCTGCAATCACCTTATCGCACCATTGATCGAATTCCTGATCTTCCCTTTGGAGCTCAGGATGCGTCAGGATGTGGGCAATAGTTTCCTTAATGCCTTGATCGAAACGCTTGGTTGCTACAAATTCAGGTACGAGCCGCTTCAGCTTGCTATTGTCAAAGACAACCGTATTGGCTTTATCGCCTAGCAACCCGCCTCTATAGCTCCCCTTGCTGCACGCATCCAGAAATTCGGAAGCGACATGCACCGCCTGCAGCTTGACGCCAAGCGCGTCGGCAATCGCTTCATAAATTTGATTCCAGGTCAGCGACTCATCCGATGTGATATGGACGGACTCTCCAATGGCATGCTTATTGCCCATGAGACCGATGAAACCTTTCGCAAAATCGCTGTTATGCGTCATGGTCCACAGCGAAGTCCCGTCGCCATGAATGATAACCGGCTTGTTCTCCAGCATCCGTTTGGCTACCTGCCAGCTGCCTTTGCTGCCATGTACGCCGAGCGGGATATTGCGTTCGTCATACGTGTGGCTCGGTCTTATGATCGTAATCGGAAATCCATGGTCCCGGTACTGCTTTAACAAATAATCTTCGCAAGCGATTTTATTCCTCGAGTATTCCCAATATGGATTCGAAAGAGGCGTCCCCTCTGTAATTCGATAGTCAGATAATGGCGTTTGATATGCAGAAGCGGAGCTGATAAACATAAATTGCTTCGTTTTACCTTGGAACAGCCGGTAATCCCGCTCCAACTGCGAAGGTTCGAATGCAATGAAATCCGCAACCACATCGAACTCCAAGTGTTCAATTAACTTCGCGACGACCTCCTCATCCCGAATATCCGCCGTCAGCAGGTTGGCCCCCGCCGGTAAAGACTCGTTCCTTGTCCCTCTGTTCAACAAATACAACTCGCATCCTTGTGCCAGCAGTTGTCGGGTAATCGCCGAGCTAATCGTTCCTGTTCCTCCAATAAATAGCGCTTTCATCATGCCACCTCCGGTAATCTTGAATCATCTGTAATTACTTCGCCATTGCGCCCGTAAACCCTCCTGTACAAAAAAGACCAGAGAAAGCGGTCCGCTTCCCTGGTCTCCGATTTAAATCTTTTTAACAAATTCGGATTTTAATTTCATGGCGCCAAAGCTGTCGATTTTGCAATCAATGTCGTGATCGCCTTCAATCAGCCGAATGTTTTTGACTTTGGTGCCTATTTTGATAACCATAGAACTGCCTTTTACTTTCAGGTCTTTAATGACGGTGACGGAATCCCCATCGTTCAGGACATTCCCGTTCGCGTCTCTCACGATTTTGACCTCCGCGTTCTTCTCCGAATCCGTATCTCCGTTCCACTCATGTGCGCATTCCGGGCAAATGAAGAGACCTCCATCTTCGTACGTGTATTCAGACTGACATTGGGGGCAGTTCGGTAAATTCGACATGATCTTATTGACTCCATTCGTATGGGTATTTCTATTCATAGCCCGGCGGCTCGCGAAAGAGCTGACCGGGTCTTCTTATTTGTTGCGGTCCGCTAACCGCATGGGCGCGAAAAACGCTTCCTCCACATCATCCGCAGGCAGCGGCTTGCTGTAATAATAGCCCTGGATTTTGCTGCACTCGTTATCCATCAGGATATCGAGCTGCTCTTTCGTTTCGATGCCCTCCGCGATCACATCCATGTTCAAATGCTGGGCCATCGAAATAATCGTAGCGACGATGGCTTTATCATTCGGGCTCACCGTGATGTCGCGGATGAAGGAGCGGTCGATCTTGAGCTTGTGGATCGGCAGCAGCTTCAAGTAACTGAGCGAGCTGTAGCCCGTTCCGAAGTCATCCAGGCTAATGCGAATGCCGGAATCCGTCAACTCGTTCAAAATGCCTTTGGACACCGAGGCGTCCATCATCATGCTTTCCGTAATCTCCAGCTCCAAATACTCCGGCTCTAGCTCCGTTTCCTGCAAAATCTCCTTAATATATGCCGCCAGATTCGATTGGTGGAATTGCTGGGACGATAAATTAACGGAAACTGGAATCAACGGCCCGCCGGCACGATGCCATGCTTTCATCTGCTGGCAGGCTTCACGGAGCACCCATGTGCCGATCTCATAAATCATGCCGGTCTCTTCCGCGATCGGGATGAATATGCCCGGAGAAATCGTGCCCTTCGTCGGATGCTGCCACCGAACCAAAGCCTCGACGCCAATCATCCGGCTATCACCGGCGCGAATTTGCGGCTGATAATGCAGCGACAGCTGATTGCGTGCGATGGCTTGTCTCAAATCGACTTCCAACTCAATTTTCTCCTGCAGCTGCGCATTCAACTCGCCGGTATAGAATTGATAGCCATTCTTCCCGTTCTTCTTCACTTCGTACATCGCGGTGTCCGCATTCCTGAGCAGCTGTACGGCGTCTGTTCCGTCTGACGGATAGACCGCAATACCGATGCTGGCTGTGACATAGAAGTCATTCTCTTTCAACCGGTACGGTACGCCTATCGCTTTAATAATACGTTCCGCCAGTTCAGCCAAACCCCGGTTATCATAGCTGCTGTCGCACAACAAAGTGAACTCGTCACCGCCCATACGGGCTAACGTCACCTTCGCATCGTCGATGGAATGAAGGATCCGCTCGCACATTTCCTGCAGGAACAGATCGCCATACGTATGCCCAAGGGAATCATTGATTAGCTTAAACCGGTCCAAATCCAGAACCATGACCGCGAACCGTTCGGTTTTGTTCTCGATGAATTCGTTTAGCGCTTCGTTAAACATACGCCGGTTCGGCATCCCAGTCAGTTCGTCATGAAAGGCGAGATGCTGGATTTTCTCTTTCGTCAACTTCTCTTCCGTAATGTCCTTGGCAATGATGTAGCTCCCTACGACTTGTCCATCCAGGATAACAGGCGCATTCACGACACTAAGCTCCACCCGGCGCCCGTCGTGATGCAGCATGGCGGTATGGTAGTTCTGCATTTCGCCCGATCTGGACTTCATGAACATCCCCGCCGTATACGCTTGCTCTTCCGGTACAATGTAAGGCAGCAGCTTATCGATCGTCTGATTCCGGAACCAGTCGTTGCCCAGCCCCGTGAGTTCGACCGCTGCGGAGTTGAAGCCCAGAATGCGGTACTCCATGTTAATCGATATGATACCGTCCTGGTTGTTCTCGAATAAGGATCTGAACCATTTCTCGTGTTGTTCGAGCTCCGAATCTTTGCTGGAGAAGCGGTTGGAGATATAAATGCCGAATAGCGAAAGCCCTAACGTAAACAGCGTACCGCCCGCTATAATATAAGCCAGAAGCTTCTGATCCAAGACTATGCCTTTGGGAATTAGCGTATCCTCAACATGGAATTCAGCTGCATACATGCCTGTATAGTGCATGCCGACGACGGCCGCTCCCATGATAAGGCCGCTCCCCAGCTTCTTCCACATGCGGCTCGGCTCATTTCCTTTGCGGAAGTAGAAAGCCAGCCAAAGCGCCGCAATGGAAGCTACGATCGCAATAACAATAGACAAAGTAAAATATACGGGTTTATATGTAATCCCGATCTCCATAGCTGCCATGCCGATATAATGCATAGCGACAATTCCGATTGCCAGCAGCAACCCGCCCGCCAGCAGCTGACGCACGTTCAACCGGCTTCGGCCGACGACGAACAGGGCTAGGAATGACGCGGCTATGACGACAACAACCGATAGGATGACGGTTAATAGATTATAAGACACCTCAATATTAAGCGAGAATGCGAGCATGCCGACGAAATGCATCGACCACACGCCAAGTCCCATTGCAGCTGCACCGAACAGCAGCCATGACCAGCGTGACATCCCTTTGGAGCTGCTGATTCTCCCTACGAGATCAAGAACCGTATACGATGCAACAACCGCAACAACATAGGAAAATGCAACTAAAACCATATCGTAAGAGCCGTGCAAATGGTGCATCGTCGTCCCCCGTTTCTTTCGACAATATTCTAGGTATTTTTCATCAATTCTATATTACCTGATTTAACGTGAGATAAATAGCACCATACAATGTAAAAAAGGGCCAACCAAGTTGCAGTTAACCCTTTTGACACAGATTGTTTACGTAAGATGTTACTGATTAGGAGGCATTTGGCCTTGCGGCGGGTTCCCCATGCCTCTGCGACCTCCGCCTGGGCCTCCCATGCCCTGTCTGGCTGCCGTAACACCCGTTTCGGATAACCAGGTAATGACGGAAGACTGGGTGAAATCAACGACTTTCGTGCCGCCTTGGTAAGTGCCGCCGTCATACAGCCCTTTGACCGCGCTGCCTGTCGATGTACCGCCTGTATAGAGCGTATAGGCTGCATCCTTCTTCAAGTTAGGCGAACTGACGAACAGCGACTGGTACGATTTGGCCGGCGCGAAGGTCAGGACGTCCTTCCCCCCGCTCTCCTGCAGATGCACCAAGGTGCCCGCTTGCTGCTGCTTCGAGTACGTCATCGGCCAGTTTATGAGTGATGCCGACGCACTGGAAGTGCTAAGCGGCTATCGCGCGAAGTTCGTACCGTCCGCGCAAGGCGGGCGCCACCGGGCGATCGTCGCCGTCGGCGTCGTCTGCGCCGAGTCGGCTGAAGCGGCGAGAAGCTTAGCCGCTGATGTGCCGTGGCTGCAGGCGGGCGGCGATGCCATGGCGCGGAGAACGCGCCGCGGAAAATGCTCGTCGGCACAGCGGCAAGCGTGCGCGGGGAGCTGGAGGCGCCCGCTCGGCACTGTGGCGTCGACGAGTTTTTGGTGGTGACGCCGATTGCTGACTATGAGCAGCGGCTGCGCTTTTATGAACTGCTGAGCGACGCGCTTGCGGAAATATGATTCGCTAATACGGCTGGAACAGTCGTTTTGGAAGTTAAAGCGGAAATACAATGCGTTATTCGTGCTGAAATTGGCTTGTTCACAGCTAAATTAACATAATAACGCATCTTATTTCCGCTTCAGCGGCTATTTGGCCTCGATTTACCTAAATAAGGAACTGTATTTCCGTTTAGCTTCTACTGCCCAAGCTCCCCAACTGAATCTACCTGCAAACCAAATGAGAGCAAACTCCTGAAATAATACCGCACACGCTCACACAACTAGCTTTAGCTTCCGCCGCCCAAACTCCCCAGCCGAAGGTCGCTAAAGAAGCGGCTGCGCTCCTATGAACTGCTGCCGACGTAATAGGCTAAAGGTTCTCGCATCGCGATTGCGGAAATATGATTCGCTAATACGGCTGGAACAGTCGTTTTGGAAGTTAAAGCGGAAATACAATGCGTTATCCCTGCTGAATTTGGCTTGTTCGCAGCTGAATCAACATAATAACGCATCTTATTTCCGCTTCAGCGTCCATTTGCACCGTTTATTCCCAAATAAGGAACTGTATTTCCCATTCGATCCTATCGCTCGATCTTTCCAGCCGAATCTACCTGCCAGCCGCACCAACTCCCGCCTCGCCCTCTATGAGAGCAAACTCCTAATACGACTGAAGCGAGGAGAATTTTAGCCGCTGATGTGCCGTGGTTGCAGGCGGGTGGCGATAGGGAGACCGCGCCGGAGGCGATTGGCTAAGGGGTTCTCGCATCACGTTAGCGGAAATACGGTGAGAATATCATCACCCTAACCCCGCCCCTCCACTTCACCGCGAACGCGCAGCAAACCAAACACCCGTCCCGCCAGCCTTACGCCAAGCATCAATCCGTAACCGAGCAAGCCTCCGAACACATTCAGAATCAAATCGTCCACATCGAACCGTCCAATCGAGAAAACAACCTGCAGCACCTCCAAGCTCAAGCTTAACGCCAAGGCGCGCATGAACACACCAACACAAGTTAGCCCTTGCTGCTTATAGATCACATAAAGGAATACGCCTAGCGGCATGAATATCGCAATATTGCCTATCAAATTATAGAGATTATGACTGGTCATGTTGCGTAAGGTGCTCGTTATCGTTTCAAAAGGCTGCAAATTGCCGGATAATAAACGCTCCTTCATATAACGGGGATGCTCAACGTCTTGATGAACCCGGTCCAGCAGGAAACCGAACTCCATCCGCCCGAACTTAAACAGAATGATCTTGAAGACAACATGCATATACAACGCATAAAACGCCGGCACGATGACGTCACGGATCAATTTCTTTGGTTGCATCCCGCTTCCCTCCCCTTTCCTTGCAGCTATGATCATAACGCCACCGTGACGATTACGCCGTCCATATTGTTGCCGGAAATCTCATAGGAACGTGCGCTCCCCATAGGAATACTCGTGCTTTTGGACACGGGATAGTAGGCTATCTCATATTTCTTTCCTTTCACCGTGGACGAAATTTTATTGTGATCTTTCAAATAGGCCATATATTCTTCGAGCGTAAAGTTATGCTGCTGCATAATGACGCTGTGCGGAAGACCCACATACCGGAAATGCCATGGCTCGTACTGAATGCCCGTGATCGCCGTCTTGTCCTTCGGATAACGCAAAATAAACCCATACTCGGATGCATGGTTGATCAACCATCTGCCTTCGGCAGCTTGATTCATATCCCCTTGCGACGATCCGATGTCGAGTGCCAGGCCCAGATTATGTTCGCTGTAGCCGGCCGGCAAGGCATAATCGGCCCCCATCTGCTTGTAAAGCTGGTCCTGCTCCTTGTTATCCCGATACCCGCTGTTTATCATGAAGTGGCGGACTCCGTCCTTCTGTGCCGCGCTCACCATCGTCGTGAAAACCCGCACCACATCTTGCGATAACCGAATGGAATTATCGGACAGACCGAATCCTTGAATGAGCTCCTTATGCTTCGCCAGTTCCACCACATCCGTCCGCATACCGCCTTGGCGTACGGGATAATCATTGTTCACCAATACCAGATTTCCTTGATAAATCTGATCCTTGGACACTTTTATCGATAGATCCTTCCCTTGGGAATTCACTTGCCTTGCTCCTGATTGAACGGCTTCAGCAGCATTGCCGGTAACGACTTCCGATTTCTGTTGATACGCCTCGTAACCTAACAATGCCAGGATCACAAGCCAAAAAGCCCACTTCTTCATCTTCGTTTCCTCCTTATCTTTGCTGCTACTTAAGAATAGGATGAACTCTTTAAAAAGAAGTGGGGACAAACTTTAAATTTTTCTTAAATTTCACTGCTGCGGCAGCCGCACTTCGAATAGCGTGCGAATCAAGCTGCTTTCCGCGGCAATCGATCCGCCGTGCTGCTCCACAATATTTTTGGCGATGAACAGGCCGAGTCCCGTGCCTCCTCCTTGATGCGTCCGCGCTTTATCCCCTCTATAGAACATATCGAATAGATGAGGCAGCTCCTCGGGAGGAATACTGTTGCCATAGTTGATCACTTGAACCACCACTTCGCCTTCCTCCAAGTACCCGTGAATATCGACATAGTGGCCGTCCTTCCCGTACCGGTTCGCATTCGTTAGAAGATTCTCAAAGACGCGCGCCAACAGCTCGCCATCGCCCCACAGGTTCAAGTGCGGGTTAATATGCAGTCTGACCTGCAGCATGCTTTTCTCAAACACGGGGTAGAGCTCTTCGTTTAATTGAAAAAGCAGCTGGCTGATATCGAGCGGTTTCTTCTCAATCGTCAGCATCCCGTAGTTCACGCGCGTGATTTCGAATAACTCGTCGATAAGCTTCTCCAGGCGACGCGACTTGGTGAAAGCAATCGATGTATAGTGCTTCACCTGCTCCTGAGTCAACTGTCCATCCCGCAATATCAAATCCAAATAGCCCAGCACCGAAGTTAGCGGCGTACGCAGATCGTGGGCCAAATTCAGAACGAGCTGGTCCTTGCTGCTCTCCGCAAAGTCGCCGCGTTCCACCGCCTTCTGCAGCTTCTCGCTAGCCATGTTGATATCATCCGCGATGCTCCTGAACTCGTCCTTGGAATCGATGTGCACGCGGCTCTTGAAATCGCCGTTCGCGAGCCGGTGAATCCCTGTCGATATTTCGCGGAAATAGGTCGCATATGGCTTAGTAAGGAAGAAGAAGAACAGGATCGCCAGCGGGATGAAGACAATCATGAAGAAATTGAGATCGCCGATTTCACGAATGATTCGGCGGTATTGCGCCAACGGTTCCTCCGCCCGGACGCCTGTATAGTACAATTGAAGCACTTTGTAAAGGATGTACGTAATCGCGCCGGAGATAAGCATGCTTAACCCTAGCAGCATAATCATCGTAAACCGGAAACTTCGAATGATGTTAGCCATGGAACGTATAGCCTACCCCCCAAACGGTTTTGATCCATTTGTCTTTGTTGGCATCTTCGCCAAGCTTCTTACGCAAGGTACGGATGTGCACCATGACCGTGTTGCCGCTTTCGAAATACGTCTCTCCCCACACTTGCTGGAAGATGTGTTCCGCGCTGAACACCTTCTTGGGGTGGCTGGCCAGCAGCACCAGAATATCAAACTCCTTCGGCGTCAGCTCGACACTTCGGCCATAGACGGTTACGTGGCGTTGATCCGCATCAATCGTTAATCCGCTGGCTTCTATTAGAGATCTATTCCCGGCCGCCGCCGATTGGCTTAACAGGTTCGACCGCCGCAGCTGCGCCTTCACCCGGGCGACCAGCTCCATCGGGTTGAACGGCTTGGTCATATAGTCGTCCGCCCCCATGACAAGCCCGGTTATCTTGTCCAGATCGGAGGATTTGGCACTTAGGAAAATGATCGGCATATTGTACTTTTCCCGGATCTGACGCGTGACTTCGTGACCGTCCAGCTTCGGCATCATAATGTCCAATATGGCCAGATCGACGGGCTGGGACTTCACGGCGTCCATGGCTTCCTTCCCATCGGCTACCTTGATGAGCCGATAGCCTTCTTTCTCCAAATGCAGCGCAATCAGATCCGCAATCTCCGGCTCGTCATCCGCAATTAATATCGTCGTGAGATGCATGGATATCCCGCTCCTTACTGCTTTTTGATCGTTCGCGTCCTAGCCGGCCGCCAATTAATAATTTTCACCAGCTGCTCCTGCATATAGGAGGATGAGTAAGCAAACCCGCTTTCAATCCAATGAAAAATAAGTCCCAAAAGCGCATGAATCGAATAAATGACGAGAAGCTCCGAGTTTATGTCGCTGCCGGGCTGTTCCAATTCATCCAAAGTGATATCTTTGAGCGCAAGGAACATTTTCTCCCGGAGATTCGGGATGACATTGCTTTTCAACAACGTGGAATAGATAGAAGCATGCTGGTAAATATGTTCGAAAATTGTGATCGAAGCCGCGGTAAGCTCACTCACACTGAATACATCCGCGTGCTCGTAGGGCGCTCGGAAGGATCCCAGCAGTTTCTCGATCAGCTCTTCCATGATATCGTCAAGCAAGGCTTCTTTGTTCTCATAATGGGCATAGAAGGTGCCGCGGTTGTAGTTCGCATGTTCCACGATTTCCGTAATCGTAATCGCGTCATAATCCTTCAAGACCATCAGGTTCAACAGCGCTTGTTTGAGCGCCTCTTTGCTTCGGATGATGCGGCGATCTGTCTTTTTATCCATATAGGACATCTTACCAACCCTTTTTATTGTACAAAATGAGCGATTCTGTTCGATACAGTACAAAGCGCGAAAGTTTACTGATTGTGGGGCTTATCGATTATTTATTATACTCTAAATATACAGATGTATCATTATTCAACACTTGTTGAAAATTCAAATTAATCAGGAGGCATTCCAATGAGACTCTCTGGTAAAATTGCTGTCATCACAGGCGCCGCTTCAGGCATGGGCAAAGCGATTGCGGAGTTGTACGCGCAAGAAGGAGCCAAAGTTGTCGTATCCGATCTTCGCCTGGAAGCTGCGCAAGCCGTTGTGAACGGTATTGAAGCAAGTGGCGGGGTGGCGATCGCTGTCTCGGCGAACATTGCGAAAGAAGAAGATGTGCAGCAATTAATCGATACGACGGTTGAGACCTTCGGGACTGTCGATATCTTGGTGAATAATGCGGGAATTATGGACAACTTCGTGCCTGCCGCGGATCTGACGGACGAGCTGTGGGAACGTGTATTTGCGATTAATACGACGGGAACGATGCGGACCACCCGCAAGGTGCTTCCTGTCTTCCTAGAAAAGAAACAAGGCGTGATCGTCAACATCGCTTCTGCCGGAGGTCTCTTCGGCTCCAGAGCGGGCGCTGCCTATACGGCTTCCAAGCATGCGGTCGTCGGCTTCACGAAGAACGTCGGCTTCCAATACGCTAACCAAGGCATACGGTGCAACGCGATCGCGCCTGGCGGCGTCAGCACCAACATCAGCACGACAATCAATGCGCCGAACCCGTTCGGGATGGAGAGAGCGATGGCCGGCATGGGCTTGAATCCGCGGGCGGGCGAGCCCGGCGAAATTGCCAAAGTCGCGCTGTTCCTCGCTTCCGACGACGCCAGCTTCGTGAACGGCACGGTCGTTACGGCGGATGCAGGCTGGACGGCTTACTAAAAGAATGAATCCCTCCTCGCGGTGCAGCAAGGTACAAGCCTTGCGGTACTTGCGGGAGGGATTTTCTTTTGCTGGCAGACTAGGACTGTCTTCTGCGATACAGATCTAAACTTTTGTAGCCCGCGCCCAAAACTTCCTTCATCTCCGTCCGCCGCTTATCCCTCGTCTTCTCCTGTGCGGCGCTGTATACATACCGAGCCCAATCCTTTTGGTAGCCCGGGGTCAGGGACTGATAGAAAGCGAGCGCCTCCGGTACATCTTGCAGATCCTGCTCCACATTCGGGATCATCTCGATGTAATCGCCCACACTTTGACTCGGCTTGGAGGATACCGCGCCCTTCCGCGCCTCCTCTTTGAACCCCACTACGGTGAATACATCGTCTAACCCCACCATCCGCGCAAACTTCAGCGAGCTTGTCCCGATATACCCTTCTTCGTCCGCACCGAGCCCTTCAAACAAGTGATCCCGGTGAATATAGGTCTCGTACACTTTATTCCCCTTCTTAGGGTACGCGGCGTACAAATAACCGCTCTTGCTAATATGATCGTTCTCTATCACCGTATGTACGAGCTTTTGCAGCGATTCCATATCCAGCACGAAAGCAAAGATCAGATCATACCGACTGCCGCTATGAAGCTCAGTGTCATACTGATCTAACCCGGCTAGCCGGTTTTCACCCTCCGGTTGACCGATGACGGCGGCTTTTTTGTATTTATGCAAATTCAGCTTCTCAACGATGGTCTTGGACATGTCGGCCTCCTGTGGGTGTTAATGAAGTATGAGATCACCGTTTCTTCACCTGAAACCGGCGGTGCAGCTCTTTAACCCGCTCCGCAAGTTCAGGCACAGGCCCGTCAATGGGAGTATCCGTGATGACATCTCCAATCGGAAGATTCCGGACCCGCGAGGCCGGAACGCCCATTTCTCCCAGCCATTGCGCCAGCTGCGCCGAGGAGCTCGCATAAACAATCCGGCCTAATCCGGCCCAGCCGTGAGCCGCAGCACACATCGGGCAGTGTTCGCCCGAGGTATAGACCGTTGCCCGGCTGCGTTCTTCCAGCGGCATATGATTAGCCGCCCAGCGTGCCAACGCGAATTCCGGGTGCTGAGTATGATCGCCTCCGGCCACGTGGTTGTGATCTTCCATAAGCACATCCCCGTCAGCTGACACCAGGATGGAACCGAACGGCTCATCGCCAGCCTCCAAAGCAGCCTCCGCAAGCTCCACACAGCGTTGCAGATATTTCAGATCCGAGTCGTTAATCATGGTTTAACCCTCCAATAATTCGTTAATGGACATGCATCTATTATATCACTTGGCAGCAAAAAAGCCCCATACAGGGGCTTTGTTACAGACTTATTGGCTATCCTATTCGGGAGCGCCCTCTCGACGCCCCTGCACCCTTACTTTCCACTCGCTAGCACCGCATTCAACCGGTCAAAGTTCTGTTCGTTGCCTTCGATGCAGTACTTCTTAGCATTCTCGAACTGCTTCGCTATCTTGAAAAGCTGCCGGAAGACGACTTTCGTACGGCCATCCACATCCTCGAAGGTAGCCGTCACTTGAAATTCCGGGGCGGACATATGCTGAATGACTATTCGCTCATTCGGGACGATCTCCACAAATTCGCTATGATTCGGATAGTCCTTACCATCCGGGCCGTGCATAACAAAACGCCACGTACCGCCCGGCCGCATGTCGCACTCGTGAAACGTGTTGGTGAAGCCCTGCGGCCCCCACCACTGAACCAACTGCTCGGGATTCACCCAAGCTTGAAAAACCTGCTCCCGCGGGAAGTCAAACTCCCGCGTCGAGATGATCTCATTCACGCCTGCGATAGCTTCCATGATAGCCCTCCTCCTTAGAGTGACTTGCCTAACGCATCCAGCATCTCTTTGGTACCATGCTCGCGGATCTCCGGCGTATCGTGTCCGTCGAAGAACGCTCCTTGCTCGGTGAAAACCAGCTTCGTGCCGCCCTCGACCTGGAAGAACTCGATCGTCGTCAGCGAAGCGGAGATGCGCGTATCGCCCGCATCCAGCGTGTATGTGTAGACGATGCGCTGCTCGTTTACGATCTCTTGGTAGGAAGCGTCATAGGTAAAGACAGGTCCCTCTGGCGGACCTCCGCTGCTGTATTCGCGGCCGCCAACCCGGAATTCGAAGATTTCGGGCTTCGAAAACCACTTGGATTTCTCGGCCTGGTCAGACCAAGCGCTGTATACCTTCCCAAGCGATGCGGCATAGGTGCGCTCAACCACGAAAGTGGCGTGTTTAACGAATCTTTCAATCATGATTCATCCTCCTCTGATTTCGTTCCATTCGTTTCATTGCCTAGGAATTTCCCCAGCGCATTCAGACTGTGCTCCCAGCTCGTCCGCCGCTCGAAGACAAGCTTCTCATGGCTTTTCTTCATCGCTTGCAGCAATCCTGTGAAGTCTTCCACAGTTAATGGCGCATTTCGTTGAATCGACTTCGATACGTGTTGAAGCTGCTCAAGGAGCTTCTGCTGGAGATTAATTTGCTCTTTGATACGAGCCATTTGCAGGTCAACAATCTCAAGCGCACTGATCCGTCCCCCGGTCAGGAGAGTCTTAATCTCGTCAAGCGACAAGCCCAGCTCCTTCAGCGATACGATCTGCTGCAGCCGCGAGAGGTCGGATTCGTTGTACAGCCTGTGACCGGAATCCGTCTGATCGGACGGCGAGAATAAGCCGATTTGATCATAGAAACGCAGGGTTCGAACGGTGAGTCCCGTTAATTGCGCAAGATCTCCTACCTTCCAATGTCGTTTCATGGCCACTCCTTCGTTAGCGCTAACTGCTTACCGGTAATTTGATTATAAAAGATGACGTAACGTAAGGTGCAAGAGGGAATTTCAAAAAAAGCACCCCGTAAGAGTGCCTTCAATGATCATCCAATGCTAGGATGGATCGGCTTGGGAGCGTTTTTTGCCCGGTGCGAACCAGCCGACTAGAGCTATAACAACCAAAACGCCGTAGAATACCAACGTCCAGCCCGTGCTATGCGGGAAATCATGGCCCAGAATGCCAATATCCCCATGAGCCAAGGTAATGACGGCAAGCTTCACGCCCACCCAAGCTACAATTGCATAAGCCGTTGTCTCCAGCGAGGGGCGCTGCTCAAGCAGCTTCACGAACCATGTCGCCGCATACTTGATTAAGATGAGCCCCGCGACGCCGCCGAGCACGACGACAATAAACTGCCCGCCGTCCATACCGCCGAAATCGCCAAGCGGGGAATCCGGCAGACCCAACGCGAGAGCCACGGCTGCTAGAATGGAATCAATGGCAAAAGCGAGATCCGCGAACGCAATTTTGCCAACCGTCGGCCAGAAGCCCTGTCCGGCGGAATCTTTGGCGTCTTTGCCGTGAGCGCCGCCCTTTCCTTTGTTCAGGCGCGCCGCAATGATGTGCTTTAACCCGAGATACAAGAGGTAAGCCGCACCAATCGCCTGCACTTGCCATACGTTCGCGATGAACGAAATCGCGAAGAGCGCCACAAACCGGAAAGCGAAAGCCATGATAATTCCATAGTTAATGGCTCGCTTCTTCTGGTCTTCCGGCAAGTGCTTCGCGATCACCGCCAAAACAAGCGCATTGTCGGCCGATAGTAAGCCCTCTAAACCAATCAGAATAATTAATGTCCATGCATACTGCAGCCAAAGTGATTCCAATTTACCTTCTCCTCTACGAAAAAGAATACTGTCGGCACTAATCTTAATTTATAGCGTAATGATGTCCTCCTCCTCCATTTTAGCTTAGATAAATCGGGCTTTACAAATTTTACCTCGCACCCGGTACAGGAGTGATTCACGTTGAAACAAAAGGGCTGTCCGCATGCAGGAATTCCTGCAACGGGACAGCCCTCAATTATCCTATTTAATTACCGGGCGGATGGAGCGCTCTCCGCTGTCGGTGCTGCAGGCCGCGACTGCTCTGGCGAGGTCTCGGTTACGGAGCTCCCGGCAGGAATGACCCTTGGTGCCGGTGCAGGCGCCGACTGTCGTTCCGAAGGTACAGCCCTCGGCTTCTGGGCTTGCGCCGCGGCCGGCCGTGACTCTTGGACGGGCACCCGTCTCTCTGAAGCTGCCGGCGCCGCTGTCGGTTCCCTTGTCGAAGCTACAGGCATCGGACGCTGGTCCGCTGCTGCCGGACGCGTTTCTGCCGGTTGCGGCTTAGCTTCCGTTTTTGTTGAGTCCGCTCCTGCGGAATCCGACAACTGGGCCGAATTGTCTGCAACACTTTGCAGCTGATCTCCCGCACCGGCCGGCTTCGTGGAACTCTCCGGCATCACCTGCTGCTCACTGCCGGCCGGTTTATCCGCCGATGTGATTGCGGAGCTCGCCAGCGGCGAAGAAGTCGATTCCATTGGGGGATTGGTTAACGTACATCCGCTAATGAATACCATGATTGCCGCACCAAGGAACGACCACCGGTAGGATTGGGCCTTAAACTGTTTGATCATTCTCATTCTCCTTTGCAATTGCGCTTTGTGTCCTATCCAATTGACACTGCCCATCGCTCTGGCAGGCTGCGAGAAGCTCTCCAACAGTTTGATCAACGTGTATCCGTAGTCCTGTCGTTGTTCCGGATTCAAGCAGCTGAGCGCCAGAGCGTCGCTCGCGATCTCCTGATCGTCCCGCATACGGCGGTAGGCGTACCATAGTACGGGATTAAACCAATGAATAATGAGCAATGCATACATAAGTCCATTGACCTTAATATCGTTTCTTTTGCTATGAGCTAGTTCATGCAGGAAAATATGCCGCCATTCGTCATCGTTCAAGCTGCCGGCCAAGTTATGAGGGATGATGAGGACAGGTTTTAGGAAACCGAAAAGAGCCGGGCTTGCCAACTGGCTGGATTGAACCAGACCGATAGAGGTTTGGACGCCCATCCTTGTTTTACACTCATAGAACAGCTCCCGAACCCGCGTGTCGGTTACCGCAACTGTGTCTCTTTTCAGCTTAAGGGCAAAGATCCCGTTCACCCAGACGGTGTAGGCAGCCAGCAGACACACCCCAACGACCCAAATAAGCACGAATACATGCCGGTATGTGAATGAGTCCGTGGCGCCCTGATCCGCCCCAACCATCCTATCTGGACTAAGTTGTACATCGGAGTAAAAGGAATTAGAGTAGTCAATCCAATGATAGATACTAAATTCGCTCTCCGGCCCCCACGGCAGAATTAACCGCATGATAACGAGCAGCCACATCAAATAAAGCCACCGCGGCTTCAGCCGATTCTTGAATACCTGCTGAAACACCACAATCAAAGCAACCAGGATCGCAGCCATGAGCGAGACAGAGCAAACCCAATTGAATAGACCCGCAAGATGTTCTGTGAGTAATCGAATCACGCTTACCCTACCCTTCTCTATTGGAGTTAATAAGATTATTAGTGTCGGTTTGGCTCTTCATGGAGCACTTACTCCTTGGCTTTATCATCGAGAATATGTCTTAATTCTTTGATGTCTTCCGAGGACAATTTTTCTTCTTTCAGAAAGTTGACCAGCAATGGCTTAAAGGCGCCTCCAGATATTCTTTTCAAGAAGGAGGCTGTTTCCGACCTGACGCATTCGTCTTCGGAGACCAGCGTATAGTAGGCATACACCTTGCCTTCTTGCGAATAAGCAATCGCCCCTTTCTGTACTAATCTGTTCATAAGCGTTCTTATCGTTTTGGGCTTCCAGTCCGTGTAGTCTTCTAAGGCCTCTATGACCTCATTGGCAGATCTGGGCGACTTCGACCAGAGAACCTTCATGACTTCCCATTCCGCGTCCGAAATTTGGGGAATTTGGCTCATCCTTGTACCTCCTTGCATCGATTGATTACATATGTAATACAACATCCATATTACAAGTGTAATCTTCTATTGTCAAATTCAACGCAGCTTCCGTCCGAATCAGTTCTCTACCTTGTCATATTCCCATTGAACCTATTCATACCTTTAATATGTCCATACAAATTACAGAGCGGCATGGGAGGTTGCGAGATGAACGGGAATAAGGGGAATCACCCTGACCAATGGCCGGGAGATACACCGGCGGCTTTACATTCGCAGACAGTTGGCGAAAGAGGCCCCGTATTGGAACAGGACAGTGTCCTGCATGAAACGCTGGAGACTTTTGTCCATTCGAATTTATTGGAGAGGCCTGTACATGTCAAAGGTTATGGCGCATTCGGCTGCTTTCAGACCGTGAATGCCATGTCGGCCTACACACAGCTATGTTTCTTGCAAAATCCGGGTCAGCAGGTGCCCGTCACGGTCAGATTCTCCCTTGCCGTCAGCAATAAAGGCACGCCGGATACACCTCGCAACGTGCGAGGGTTCGCCACTAAGTTCTATACGGATCAGGGCGTCTTCGATCTTGTCTGCAACCATATCCCTGTATTTTCTGTCCGAGACGCCATCCGCTTCCCGGCATTCATCAAGTCCCTCCTGCCATCACCGGTCAATAATCTCCTTGACCCGGAGCGATTCTGGAGCTTCGTCGCCCAGACTCCGGAATCCACGAACTTTATCGTTTGGCTCTACTCCGACGTTGGCACCGTCAAGAGCTTTCGTCACATCTCGGGTCACAGCGTCAATACATACGTATGGAAGAACGCACAAGGCGTCCGCACCTATGTCAAATATCACTGGATGCCGCTTGCGGGCGTGCAGTACATCGACCAACAAGAGGCTGCCCGGCTTGCCGGCGAGAATCCCGATTATGCAGGCAAGGATCTTTTCGACACGCTGAACGCGGGAAACACAGTTGAATACGGCCTTTACGTACAGCTGATGGACCCTGTGGACGAGGCGTCTCTCCCTTACGACCCGCTTGACCCTACGAAGGTATGGGATGAGCAGCAATATCCCCTGCACCCGGTTGGCAGATTGATCTTAAACCGCAATCCGCATAATTATAAGGAGCAAGTAGAGAAGTTAGCCTTCTCTCCTTCCAACCTGCTCGAAGGCGCCGAGTTATCGGATGATAAGCTGCTGCAGGGGCGTGCCAATATTTACTCGGATTCACAGCGGCGGCGGCTGGGAACGGACTTCCGCCATATTCCGATCAATCATCAGCAGAACTGGTCGCCTGATTCGCTTGTGACCAGCGGTAACGGCAGATTCGTCGAAGGACGTCTCGGACGGTCCGACATCTCCAAGCAAGACGACTTCACGCAAGCCGGTCAGTTCTATCTTGCTCTTGCACCGTTGCAGCAGGAGCACTTGGCCGATCATCTAGCCGGTGATCTTGCCCAGGTATCACACGGGACGCAACATACTGTGCTTAGATATCTGTACCAAGCATCAGCCGAACTTGGCGAACGAGTCGCCACGAAGATACAAATGCATGGAAGTAGATGAGAGAACAGCCAGGGCACCCCGATCGGGGTGCCCCTTTTCCATGTTAGCCATCTATTTTTACGCAATATTTACATATAGTTCTAATAGAGTTTACAAAAGATTTCTATGATAGTAGTAAGCTTCATAGAACTTTACTTTAGAGGGGTGTACACGTTGATTAATAAAAATAACATTGCCGCTGCCATTACCGGCTGTGTGCTAGCCGCGAGTCTGAGCATCGGCACCGTAAGCGCGAATACCGACGATATCCAGTTGAGGAAAGCAATCGAGAATATGCAAGGTACGGTAACATGGAATGAGCAAGATCGTTCGGTCACCCTTAACGTGAGCGGGATTCAAGCAACTATCGCTATCGATCAGGACAATGCCACCCTTCAAGGCAAAGCGGTCAAATTGAGCCAGAAACCATACATCTCTAAGGATATTGCATACATTTCGCATGAATTCTTCAAGCTTATCCGCGACAAAGTGGTCGCTGAACAGAACCAATCCGGACTTGAGCTGCTCGGCTCCTATTCCATGCCATCCCAGAAGGCGGAAATCGCCGCTTCCACGCCGGACGGCAAACGTCTCATCGTGACCGAAGCCAACCTGGGCAGCATTCGCGTACTGAACATCGAGGATGTAACGAAGGTGTCGGATGTGCAACAAATCAGCTTCAAATCCGTCTCCGATAAAGCTGAAGTTACCAGTGTGGCTGTAACCCCTGACGGTAAATTCGCCTTGGCGGCAGTTCGGACGGGAGATCATGTATCCAACCCTAGCAAAGGCTTCGTAGCCGTAGTCGATCTGTCCACCCTAGAAACCGTCAAAACTTATGAAGTAGGTATCGGCCCTGACTCCATCGCTATCTCGAAGGATGGACAATACGCAGTTATCGCCATTGAGGACGAAGAGATCGACCCGACTACAGAGGAAATCGACATGCCTACTACGAAGCGGCCGGGTTCGATTGCCATCTTGACATTGCCGGCAGGTGACGCGACGAAGGGAGAATTGACGGATGTAGCCATCGATTTGAGTCAAACCGGCGGCGGTGCCGTTTACCTTCACGATCCCCAACCGGAATATGTGGCGATTAGTCCCGACAGCGCGACGGCAGCGGTAACGCTTCAAGAAAATAATGCGATCGCTATCGTCGATCTGAAAACAAAGAAAATAACGAAAACCTTCGGTCTCGGGACAACCAAGCATTTGGCGGACCTGAAGAAGGACGATAAGGTGTCTTTCCAAGATGAATTGACAGCCCGCCCTGAACCGGACGGCATTGTCTTTACGGCAGACGGCAAATACCTGGTCACAGCGAATGAAGGCGATTTGGGCAAGGATGAGTTTAAGGATGGCGTGAAGTCCGGCGGGCGGAACATCATGGTCTGGGATCTTGACGGCAAACCGGTGTACGACAGCAAGGAGCTGGTTGACTTGAAAGCCGCCCAAGCCGGCTTATACCCGGACGATCGCAGCGCTAACCGCGGCTCGGAAGTGGAGAATGTCACGATCGGCGAAATCAACGGCAAACAGCTGCTGGCCGTAGCCGCCGAGAGGGACAATGCGATTTTGTTCTTTGACGTGACGGATCCTATTAAGCCGATTTACCAAGGATTGATCCCTAGCGCCGGCGTTTCCCCTGAGGGCATTCACAAGGTGAACGGGCGAGATCTGTTCGTGAGTGCGGACGAGGTTTCGGGAACCATCAGCTTTTATGGAGTCAAATAAAAGATGACGAACAAGGCCTTCTGTCATAGAAGGCCTTGTTTTACAGCTTTAATATTCTCCTTTGATTACAAAAAACGAACCCCGGATTGTTCCTGCCAATGCAGACTTCTGCCTAGCAAACTTAAACTTTCCTTCTAACTCCTGCGGCACTTCCATCCCCTCCGACAGTTTAAAACCAACAGCCCGCTTCTTAGGGTCATCAATCGTGTACATGACATTGAGCGCAAGCCCGTCTTCATAAAAGACATAGGCAAATTTAATATTTTCCACCTGGAAGCGCGATGTTTCTAAAGGTTTGGCCGCAAATTCGATTTGACGCTCTTTCAAAATCTGATTCACATAATCAAGCGTCTCCTGGCTTTCGCTCGCGGGTACAACCGTAAATTCATGTTTGTATTTGTTCATAAAGTATCGAGCTTCATTGGCACGTAAACCGGCAAGCGCTTCAACTACAGGTGAAGACTCTAAACCAATCGTAGACACTTTTTTGAAATCAACGATATAGGACATAATCATCTCTCCTTTTATCTCTTTATTTCCTAGTGCTAGTCATTTCATTCATTTAGAAGAGTTGTTCACGCTCAGAACCTCTTATTTATTGGACACCATTTGGTGTCTATTTTGATTATATGACACCTTTCGGTGTCTTGTAAAGACTATTCGCTAAAAAAACTATCAATCCGTCTGATTGATCTCGTTCGTCTCTTTCCGTAAATAGGCGCCATGCTCTTGCGTCCACGTCCACATGGCGGCGAATATCGGCTGCAGGCCCTGCCCAGACGCTGTCAAATCGTATTCGACATGCAGCGGTACGCCGGGATACAACGTGCGCGTTACGAGTCCTTTCCCCTCTAGCAGCCGTAGCCGATCCGTCAATGTTTTCGGGCTAATCGGATGCAGCTTGCGGCGCAATTCCCCGAACCGCCGGTTACCGTTAAACAACTCGAACAAGAGAAGGAGCATCCACTTACTGTCCAGTATTTCAAGAATGGGCTCGACCGTGCCGGGGCAGGATTTATCCATTTCCATTCGCGATTCCTCCATAGTTCATTTTTTGAAACTATTGCACTTTAATGTAACTACTTTTCAAATGTACCACAGAGCCGTTATGATGTGAATCAAGAAGTGGGAAAATTACGCAGGCAAGCAAAAGGAGTGATTATTCATGGATCGACCATTTGAATTGGATCCGGCGGAATACCCGTTCGAAGATCATTGGCTGTCTTACCGGGATGGGCACATCCATTATCTCGATGAAGGTCAAGGACCGACGGTTCTTCTTCTACACGGTAACCCCACATGGTCCTATCTTTATCGAAACGTTATCAAAGAGCTTCGTGAGGATTTTCGTCTTATCGCCCCTGATTACCCCGGATTTGGAATGTCGAAAGCGCCGGCTGGCTACCGATTTACGCCGCAGGAGCAATCGGTAGCCATTCAAGAGCTGATTCGCTATTTGGATTTAAAGGATTTTATATTAGTGGTTCAAGATTGGGGAGGACCGATCGGCATGAACTACGCGGTACGACATCGCACTAACTTGCGCGGCATTGTCGTGATGAACACTTGGGCTTGGCCTGCAAAAATATGGCCGATGAAGTTGTTCTCGCTCGCAATGGGGGGCCGGCCTATCGGTTATTGGCTTCAGACACGGTTCAATTTCTTCGCCAAAGTTATTGTTCCGCACGGGATATACCAGACCGACAAAGTCACGGATAGTTTGCGAAGAGCTTATACAGACCCATTCCCCACCCCGGAATCCAGAAAACCGACATGGGTATTCCCGAGGCAGATCCGCAAAGCACGGACTTGGCTCGCCGGCATTGAATCGAAGTTGTCAGATTTGAACGACTTACCCGCACATATTCTTTGGGGAACGAAAGACAGTGCCGGGTTCCCGCCTGAACAGATGGCTAAATGGCAAAAATATTTTCCGCTGAACGAAACCGAAATCCTGGAAGATGCCTCCCATTATGTGCAAGAGGATCGTCCTGACCGGGTAGCGGCATCCATTCGAAGTATATTCAAGAGAACAAGAGGAGGCGTATTTCAATGAAAACGATTTTGTGGGCAACTTTAACCGCCAACGGCAATTATGCTCAATCCGGTCCTGAAAACCCACCGAAGAAAGAAGCGTTGGATGACTTCGCCACACAAGCGAAAGCGGCTGGGAACTTCGTTGTCGGGCGACGGACATTTGAAGGTATGCGCGGAAATGGCGCTGGGGGGCCTTTTGGCGAAGTAGATATTGTCGTGATTTCCAGGAGTGCCGCGGAAATTCCCGGCGTAAAGATCGTCAGATCTCCTAAGGAAGCCTTGGACTACCTGCAACAGAAAGGTCATCAAACCGTTCTCATTAGTGGCGGCGCTGAAATCCACAATTCATTTTTAGGCCAAGAATTGGTAGACGAATTGATATTCAACGTGGCGCCCGTGTTGGAGGGGAAAGGGTTAAATCTGTTAATCGATAAAGAGAACTATAAGTATAAACATTTGCAATTACTGGACTGCAAACCCCTCGGCGGTGATGTCGTTCAACTGAGATATTCGCTAGAACGTTAACTTGTAAAGGCTGGGCCATGCATTCTAAACTTCATTTTGACGCTTTCGTATCTCGGCTCAGCATAACATCTGTACGGCGAAATTAAAGGGCGCCCAAATTGGACGCCCTTCCCCTCTTGCATGTCTATTTCTATAGTATTGTAATAAGTAATGCATCCCCTGTGTTATTTGAGCATTTGATACACTTGCTCAACATCCTTATCCCCACGGCCGGACAGATTAACAATAATAATTTGATCCTGACTCATCGTCGACGCTAGCTTCTTTGCGTATGCAACCGCATGCGCGCTCTCTAGGGCAGGGATAATTCCCTCCGTGCGAGATAACTCCTGGAAGGCCTCCAGTACTTCCTCATTGGTGACAGTTGCATATTCTGCACGACCCGTCACCTTCAGGTGGCTATGCTCCGGCCCAATTCCCGGATAGTCAAGTCCCGCGGCAATCGAATAGGTCTTCTTTGGCTGGCCTTCCTCGTCCAGCAGCACTAAACACTTGAAGCCATGAATGATGCTTGGGATACCTTGGGTTAAGGATGGCGCCTGATCAGGCTCAACGCCGATCAAGCGAACTGTCGGCTCATCGATGTAGTGAGCGAAAGCACCAATGGCATTGCTGCCACCACCTGCACAGGCTACTACGGCATCCGGTAAGCGGCCCTCCTTTTCCATAATCTGCAGCTTCGACTCTTCGCTAATAATCGCCTGAAAGTGCTTGACCATCGTCGGAAACGGATGTGGACCAACTGCGGAGCCGAGCAAATAAAACGTATTTTTATAATTGCGAACCAGATCGTCCAGCGCAGCATCTACTGCATCCTTCAATCGTCCTTGGCCATTATGAACCGGCACAACCGTTGCGCCGAGCAACTCCATTCGGAACACATTTAGCGCCTGCCGGCGCGTATCTTCAGCACCCATGTAAATGACACAGTCCATATTAAACATGGCGCAGGCCGTTGCCGTAGCAACTCCATGCTGTCCGGCACCAGTCTCGGCAATGATCCGCTTGGCACCCATCCGCTTCGCAAGCAGAATCTGGCCAATCGCATTGTTAATTTTATGCGCTCCGGTATGATTCAGATCCTCACGCTTTAAGTATATTTTGGGTCCTCCCCAAGCTTTGGATAACCGCTCTGCATACGTCAGCGGATTCTCGCGGCCAACATATTCGCGCAGGTAATAGCGGAGCTCTTCCTTAAACTCCGGGTCATCTCTAAACTTGTAAAATTGCTCACTCAAATAATTCAACACTTCTTGCAATTCCGGCGGGACGAAGCTGCCGCCAAACTCCCCAAAGTATCCCTCTTGCTGCAATTGTTGGTCCATAGGTAAGCGCCTCCACTAGTTAGGAATAGGAATAATTTCCACACTCAACTATCTTACCATAAATTACTGATATAACTCTCCGCGTTGTCTGGAATGGCCCATATTGAATATAAGAAAGCTCTCCCCAAACAGGCTCCAGTATCCTCTGTAAGTTTTGAGGGTACCCCAATTGGGTGCCCTCTGGAGATATCTTTATCCGTTTTAAATCTCAATTTAGTTTCACTATAATGTCGTATCTGCTGGTCTAATTTCTACATTACGAAAAAATTTATTTGAAAAACTTATTGTCACTTATGATACGGCTCCCCCCGATTAATCCGCATAGCGCGATAAATCTGCTCCACCAGCACCAGCCGCATCAGCTGGTGCGGCAGCGTCATGCGGCCAAACGACAGCCGCATATCCGCACGGCGCAGCAGCTCGCTCGACAGCCCCAGCGAGCCGCCGATCACGAAGGCCACTTGGCTCCGTCCATAGGTGGCCAACCGGTCGAGCGACGCCGCCAGCTGCTCGCTCGACCACATCTCGCCGTCGATGGCCAGCGCCACGACGTAGACGTCCGAGCCGAGCTTGGTTAGCAGCCGCTCGCCTTCTTTGACCCGCACCTGCTGCTCCTCGGCAGGGCTCATGTTCTCCGGTGCCTTCTCATCCGGCACCTCCACGATGCTGACCTTGGCATACGGCCCAAGGCGCTTGACATACTCCGCGATCCCATCAACGAGATAGCGCTCCTTCAGCTTCCCAACCGTTAAAATCTGTATCTGCATGACGCCAACTCCTTTTCCTTCTCTTCCAATCGCCAAAACAAAAAGGAAGGCCTAAGCCTTCCCTCAAACAACCAGAAATCGCGCTAATTCCTTGCAATGCTCACAGTGTGTCGGAGGCTCCCAATTGGCGAAGTGGGTTTTCTGCAAATCCACAATGTCCGGCGCCTCTTCGTATTCATCGACAAATTCATCAATCGCGATTTCGACATGATCTTTGCAAACTACGTGCATGCAGCTACCTCTCATTATACATTCCTGTTTTATTTATCGGTTGCTTCCACTAAGGTGACCACCGTGTTCATTTTCTTGCCGCCGCGATAGAACACCACGTTCACTTTGTCCCCGATGTGCTTCTCGTTGTATAAATATTTACGCAGTGCGATCGTGGAGTCAATCTTCCGGTCGTCCAATTGGATGATGACATCCTGTGGCTTCAGACCCGCTTCCTTGGAAGGGCCGGAAACATCGAAGACGATAATTCCAGTCTTCACCTCTGCAGGCAGCTTTAATACATCCGTCCCCTTAAAAGCTTGCAGCTCCTGCGTAGACACACCCATGAGCGGCCGTTTCACCTTGTGGTCCGTAATCAAATTGTCGATAATCGGCTTCGCGCTGTTAATCGGAATGGCAAAGCCCAGCCCTTCCACGCCCGTATCGGATATCTTCATCGAGTTAATGCCGATGACCTTCCCATCGATATTAACCAGCGGACCCCCGCTGTTCCCTTGGTTAATGGCTGCGTCCGTCTGGATCACATCCATTTCCCAATCGTAGTCCGTACCTTCGCGGGACAGCGCTACAGGAATCGTCCGCTTAGGCGATGAAATGATGCCCTGCGTTACGGTCGGCGAGAACCCCAGACCTAGCGGGTTCCCGACAGCAATCGCCACCTCGCCCGCGCGCAGCGTCTCAGAATCGCCAAATTCCGCAAGCACCTTAATGTCCTTGCCATCCGCCTCAAGCACGGCCAGATCGGTCACCCGGTCGCGCCCGACCAGGGTTGCACTGCGATGCTCGCCTTGGAAATTGACCATTTCGAATTGGTTGCCGTTCTCCACCACATGGCTGTTCGTGACAATTCGCACTTTATCGCCATTGCGGGCGAATATAACACCGGATCCGATGCCTATGCCGCTTTCTTGGCCCTTATCATCCTTCTTCGAAGAAATCACGCTGACCACGGCCGGTTTGATTCTCTCCGTTGCCGCTACGATCGAATCGTTAATATTCATAGGACGTACTTCGGCATTAGCTGCTGCAGCCGGTATGGCCGTCGCTTCGGTAGACGATTCGCTCTCTCCGAACCCGTTGACGATGCCGACAAGCAGCAGCATGGCTAACGCCCCGCCCACCCCTGCAGCAAGGGCCACATTTCTTCTGCGTCCCGCGAAGCTCGCGAATGCGCTGGAACCTTTCGGGCGCCACACAGGCTGGCGATGCTTAGTTCTTTTGGTCGAGTAAAAATCATCATCAAACAAACTCACAGGGGGTCCCTCCTTTGCTGTCGGGGGTCTGTCGCTACAGGTATGAAAGCCACTGCAGTCTCTGCCATTTCTCAGTCACTCAGTCACTTAGCCAGATGCTGCAGCCCCATTCGCCACGGCAACCTATTTTGCAAAAAATAGGAATGTTTCGTTCCGTTCTTGCCTACAATAATAGTAAACCAAATCTCTCAAGGAAATACTAGAGTCTGCCTAAACTTTTAAATCGGAAATTAAAGGAGATGCTCCCTATGAACCGGATTCCATCCCATCTCGACGAAATCAACATGATCGGCAAGCTCGCTGATCTCAAAGACAGCCAATACCACCAATCGCTGATACTCTCATCTCTCATTCAAACGCTTATTGATAAAGGGATCATAACCCCCCAAGAAATTCAGCTCAAATCCAAAGAAATCGATGCGGCGCTTACTCCAAGTCCGAATCCGAATGCGAACCCAATACATCCCATTTCGTAGACCGGTCAAAATAAGTATCCATCAATCTTAGCTGCTTAGACTCAGGGGCGCGCTCTTGTACTATGTTATTCACCGTCAGCCTGGCCAAATCCATTAAATTATGGTCGCGGCTCAAATGCGCCATGTAGACGGACTTCGTTCTATTCGTCAGCACATCGCAAAGCGCTTCCCCTGCGGCCTCGTTGGATAAATGCCCCTTATCCCCGAGAATGCGTCGCTTGATGCTCCATGGGTAATGCCCGACCCGCAGCATGTCCACATCATGATTCGTCTCCAGCACCAGAGCGTCGGAATCCGTAATCTTCTCCTTCACCTTCTCGCTCATATAGCCTAGATCCGTCACAACGCTTAACTTTTGCTCGCCTTCATAAAAGCAGTAGCCCACCGGCTCTGCAGCATCGTGCGAGATGCCGAAGGACTCCACGCGCAGCGTGCCGAATTCAACGGATCCTCCGGTTTCCATGACCCGCTTGTTCTCATCCGCGATCACGCCGATTTGACGGTCGAGCTCGACCCACGTCTTCTCGTTGGCGTAGATCGGCAGATCATACTTGCGCGCCAGCGCGCCCAAGCCTTTGATATGATCCGAATGCTCATGCGTGATCACAATGGCGTCAATACTGTCGGCCGCGAGCTCGCGTTCCTTCATCAGCTGTTCCATCTTCTTGGCGCTGAAGCCTACATCGATCAGCACCTTCGTTTCCCCATTGTCAACGACCGTTGCATTCCCTGTCGATCCGCTCGACAGCACTGTAAATCTTATACCCATCTTACCCTGCTCCTCTATGCTTCCATGTCCACGCTTATAAACCTATGTAAATCGTTTATTGCTTCTTGTTGTCCGGACTGCTAGGGCCGGCGGAATTCCCGGGGCCGATCGTGCTCCCCGGCTTCCCGCTGTCCCCCTGCGTACCGAACGGTAGGACGTCCGATCCTTTTTGCGGAGATTCCACTGCGCCGTTGAACGCTTGCAGATAATAAATATCTCGATTATCAACCGTAATCCGCCAGTGCGGGAACATCGGCTGCGTCTGCGAGTTGTATGGCTGCCCGTGATAGCCCAAGCGGACCTCCGTAATTATCGAGCCTTCGCTCAAATAATTGTCCGCCAGCGAACTGACCGCGAGCTGCGCCGGAATCAGCTTCTGCTCCGTCTGCTCCACTCCTGATTCTACTTCAACGTAAGCTTGTCGGTAACTGGTAATTTCTCCATTCTTCTCATTGAGCTCGACATTCACATCGAACAGCGGCAGCTTACCGTACAACTGGTTGAACACATAGACACCACTCTTACTTACGGCAGAATCCAGCTGGTACAGGTTGAAATTCGGGATTTCCGATTGCTTCTGCACTTCTTTGCTGGCTCCTTTGCCTAGCAGCGCACTCATGCTCAGCGGCGTCTTCAACGCCTTCTCCTCAGTCGGCTTGAAATTATCGTCATACTTCACCGTAATAACCTTCAGCTTCATCACATCGGTCGGCAGCTCCGCCGTTAACCGAATGTTCTTGCTGTGGAGCGCCCGGTTCATTTCTTCGAGCGTTCCCGAGACATCGAGCGCGATTTCCGTCTGGTTGGAGCGATTGGTGGACCACAGCTGGAAGCCAAGAATCATATTGAGCAGTAAAAAAGAACAAATCAGAATCGTTTTGGCCCTGCTCCAATTCATGGTCTCACCAACCTTTCCGTAATGGTTTGAATGCCTGCTTGATTATTCGATAAAATCATAGGTCCCATCCCGCAGCTCAAGCGCCCATACCGGCAGCAGTGTCAATGTCTTCTCTGCGACGACCGGACGATAGGCCGGGAAGATTGAGACAATGCTCGAGCGCCGCTGATAATACTGCAGCCGTTCTTCCAGCGCGTCGCCGGACATGAGCTCACCGTCGCGGCGCAGAGCCGTCTTGAGATCAGGAATAATCATCGACCTCTCGAAGCCGGTTACAATTCCCTTCTGTACCTGCAGTTTCATTGAACCGAACCCCTCCGGCTGCGTCGTGACGATCGGCAGAGATTCATAATACTGGCGGAACGTGAAAGCTTGATTCTCAAACAGCTGCTTCTCCGGCGTGCTCGCCACCATATATTTGCCATCCCAGCCGATATGCTGGTTAATGAATTTAATGCCGGCAACCAAATTCTCGAGCACATCGCTTTTGCTTTCCACCGGCGCTACGGGATCGGAGTACGTAATCCACCGCAAATCCCGGTTCAGCTGGAAGCCGCGCTTGCTGTCCGTATAAATCTCGGAACCGTCGCGCTCCTTGAGATACCGGGTAATGCCCGGATCGACGAATAAGCTCTGCTTCAATTGATCCGCCGTTAATTGCGTATAATTGAATGTGAAATTCGGCAGCTTGAGCGGTTTCACCGGCAGGTAATAATCTCCGCTGTTCGTTGATTTGTACAAGTTGGTCACATCGCCGAAAGCGGCGAAATTTTCCACGTCTTTACTCGTGAAGTCGGCCCCGATGACCTCATACCCTACGCCCGGCGAATCCGTAAAGAAGAAGGCACGAACATCCTCGTTATTCCCTTTGGAATAAATCCAAATCCGGGTTACTTTATCGTTATCCGCCGGCAGCTCGCCCTCAATCCGCAGCAATTGCTGAAGCACAGTGAACGGCATGCCGTCATTGAACCGGATCTCGACCCCTTGCTGCTTCGACCTGACGTCCTCCCAGTTCACATTGACCAAATACATCGAAGTTTTGCGGAAGCCTTTGAAACTCCGCTGCTTAATGTTGTCTAGCAACCGCGTATAGTAATAGTTGCTCGGGTAGAGCACAGAATGCTGCTGGTTGCCCAAATGCACGATAATCTGATCGGGGAACAGCATATCCTGCAGCTCGGCCTGCTTTCCGAGCGTCTCCGTTTGCATATAATTGCTCTGTTGGATGGGCTCGATCTTCGGAGGATTATAAGAAGCCAGCAGAAAGCTCTGATACAAAGAGGTTCCAATCAGGACGACAAGCAAGATAGACTTTACACTTTCAATCACAGCTCATCTTCCTCCTCTTGCAGAATCGGCAGCGTGAAGACAACCCGGGTTCCTTGCCCCAGCTCCGACTCCAAGCTGATCGTGCCCCCATGGGCTTTGACTATTTCCCGGGCAATGGACAAGCCTAGGCCCGTACCGCCCATATTGCGCGAACGCGCTTTATCGACACGGTAGAACCGGTCGAAAATCCGGCTCAAATCCTTCTTCGGAATGCCGATTCCGTTGTCCTGGACGGAGATTTCCAGTATATCCTTCTCCAGCCTCCGCGCTTCCAAGCGGATCGTCCCTTCGTCTCCCGTATATTTAATCGCATTCGATACGAGGTTATCGAGTACCTGATCGATTTTATCCCGGTCCAGCCGCAAGCTGGTCACGCCGGGCTCCACGCGAATGAAAATATCGATTTTGCGCTGCTGCAGTTGGAAGGAAAACCGGTCGGCCACCTCCTCCAACATTTCGTTCACCATGGTCTTCGTCTTGCTCATCATCGACTGCTTGGAGTCCAGGCGGGACAAATGCAGGAGATCCGTCACCAGGCGAATCATTCGTTCCGTCTCGCTGCGCGTCACGCTGATGAAGCGCGAAGCCAGCTGAGGCTCTTCAATAGCGCCGTCATCCAGCGCCTCTAGATAGCTCTTGATCGTCGTGAGCGGCGTACGCAGCTCGTGGGAGACGTTGGCCACGAACTCGCGCCGGGCCTGCTCCAGCTTCTCCTGCTCCGTGACATCCTGCAGCACGGCGATGATCCCGCTCTGCCCTTCTCCACGGCGATGAATCGGTGTGAACGTGATTCGTACCGAGAGCGCCTCATCGTCATCGGGGAGCTCCACATCGAGCAGCGTTGTTTGCACTTCGCCGTGAAGCAGCCCTTCAATCGTCTCCTTCGGTATGCCGAGCACTTCGGAGATATCGAGGCCCAGCGTCGCCTCTTCCTCCGTTTGGAGAATTTGCTTCGCCCTCCGGTTCAACACGATGACATGCCCTTTGTCATCCGTTGCGATGACGCCGTCGTTCATATTCGTCAGGATCGAAGCGAGCTTCTCCTTCTCTTCTTCATTGAGCGAGAGCGCTTCCCTTAACCGGTTCATCATGAAATTGAATGTATGCCCGAGCTGCCCGATCTCATCGGTCCCTTGGATATTCACCTGCTGGTCGAAATTCCCTTCCGCGACGGCCGTAGCCTGCCTGGTGATCTCCTTGATCGGATTGGTGATGGTGCTGGTGAGGATTACGCCGAGAATCGCCGTCAAGCCTAGAGCAATCAACGTGCCGGAGATTAGAATCCGGTTAATGGACCGGATGGTTTTGTAGACGTCTTCCATCGAAGCGATCAAGTAGACGGCGCCCAGCACGCGCACGCCGCTGCCGACCGGCTTGGCGATGATCACCTTGCGGTAGCCGTCCTCATCGGTGAAGATCCGTTGATTCTCCTTAATGCCCTGCAAGGCCCGAATGACCTCGGGCTGTGTATTCTTCTGTTTGAGATGATTGGGAACCGACGTCGATATCACGTTCCCGTTAGCATCTATAATTTGAATCTCCGCATTATTAATAGAAAATAAATTGCTGACGAACTCGTTCAAATCCGCGTACGTTTTCTTGCCTTCCGCCGCATTCTTGCTGTCCTGGTCCCCCGTCAAGTAGGAGCCGACGAAGCCCGCCAGCAGCGTCACCTGGCTGTTGCGCGATACCAGGAAGTCATTCTTGAAGTAGGTCTCCACCGTCTTGTAGAAATAAACCCCGATGAGCTGCATCGCAATCAGAATGAGCAGGACATACACAATGATCAGCTTCGCTTGAATCGATTGAAAGAAGCGGATGCCCTTCATGCTTAGAAGCCTCCGGCTTTCGGGCTGCGCATGAGATAACCGAGCCCCCTGCGCGTCATGATGTACTCCGGACGGCTCGGGTCGGTCTCCAGCTTCTCGCGGAGCCGCCGGATCGTCACGTCGACGGTACGAACGTCACCGAAATATTCAAAGCCCCACACCGCTTGCAGCAAGTGCTCGCGCGTCATCACTTTACCGGAATTTTTGGCCAAATATTGAATCAGCTCGAACTCGCGATGCGTCAAATCGAGCGGTGCGCCATCCTTGTACACCATGTACATGTCGTTGTCGATGAACAGCCCGTGAATTCGCATGCCGTTGCGCTGCGTATCCGCCTCGCTCGGCGGTGCCGCTACAGCCTTCGTCTGCCGGCGCAAATGCGCCTTCACACGAGCCAGCAGCTCCCTCGTGCCGAACGGCTTGGTCACATAGTCGTCCGCGCCCATTTCCAGCCCCAGCACCTTGTCCAGCTCCGTATCTTTGGCTGTAAGCATAATAATCGGCGTATTCAGCTTCGAACGTACCTCCCGGCAGACGTCCATGCCGTCCTTCACGGGCAGCATAAGATCCAATAGAATTAGATCGGGCTGCTCTGAGAAAGCAAGCTCGACAGCGCTCCCGCCGTCATAGGCACATATGACCTGATACCCTTCTTTTTCCAAGTTAAATTTCAAAATATCTGCAATCGGTTGTTCGTCATCCACCACGAGAATTTTCCCAAACAAACCTACCACCGCCTAAATAAGGTTAAACAACGGATAAACACTGGATCATCTTATTCGCTGCATACTACTCTCTATTTTATCATATATTCAACTGAAAAGAGACAAGGCCCCCCGAGTTGTCCGGTTTGACCTTGCCTCTTATGTAATTTAACGATTCAAATATTTCAAAGGATTTTCCAAGCTTCCGTTTTTGTGAATTTCTAAATGCAAATGCACGCCTGTGGAATCGCCTGTACTTCCCATAATGCCGATTTTATCGCCCTTCTCGACGATGGTGCCCTCTGTGGTCGTAATTTTGCTCAAGTGGCCATACAGCGTCTCGTAACCGTTCAAATGATTGATAATGATATAATTGCCGTAATCTGATTTGTACCCGGTTTCGACGACTTTGCCGTTATCGGCCGCCATAATATTCTTATTGCCTGTAATATCGATGCCTTTGTGGAGCTTGCCCCAGCGAACGCCGTACGTGCTTGAAATGCTCGGGGAAACGACAGGCCATGCGAACTTCCCTGTGCCCTCGCCTTGGATGACTTTGGTACCCTTCTTCACCTTCGCCGTCACCGGCTGATCGATGATCTCTTCGTCGACCAACTTCTCCTCGGTCATTAAACCGTCGACCTTGGTCACCTGGATCGTCACCTTCTTCAGCCCGTTCTTGCCAGGCGAAATCGGCTGTACAACCCCTACTCGTTGCGAATCATCCTTGATGTACTCGGTATCATATTGAATTTCTTGATTCTGTACGATTTTCTCCGTCGTTTTGACGGATAACGCCGGCTTCAGCACCGTCACATCCAGCTGGCTGCCTAACTTCAGCTTGTCATCCTGGATGCCAGGATTATTATCATAGATGAACTGCTTGGTAATTCCTAATTTCTTCGCGATACAGGAGACACAGTCTCCCTCAACGACCGTATATTTGGCAGGCGTTACATCGCCCGTCGTCAGCTTCTTCACTACATCTTCCGGCTTCGCCAAGTCTTCCGGCTCAATCGGTACTTCCTTCGTATCCACCTGCTGAACGAACTCTACTTTCTCGAGCTCCGAAGGAGCCGTAGAAATATCCTCGCCCTGACTAGCCGACAACGCAGCAACCTTAGAGGCTTCCTTGCCTTTGGGCGTGTAGGGCGCACTCACTTGCGCCAGAATTTGATCAGCCGTCTGCTGATCCTTCACAATAGCAATGGCTTTACCGTCTACCTTCAATTCTACCCCGACCGGTTGGGGCACTAACGCCTTATTCAGCGTTGCAAGGACAGCAGCATCATCCGTTTGCGGTTTGAAAGCCTTTTCAGAGCTGTAGGTGACACCGTTAGTTTTAAGAACGACATGAACGTCTGGGAAATTCTTTTGTACCTCAAGAGGTCTTTGCTGCTTATATTCATCAATTATCTTACTGTCGCTGACGACGCCGATTTCTTTGCCGTTCAGCATAACATGATATACATCTACCATTTTCGCTTGCACGTAGATATGCCCTGCAAACGTTATAACCCCTGTCAGTGCGACTGCACCAACTCCCAGAGCAAGAGACCATTTATGTCGTTTGATTACCGTTAGCGTCGTAGTTGTCGTTAATTCTTCCTGCTGCTTGTCTGATATTGATTCATTTCCGGTCAAGCTTTCTCGCTTCGACTTGAATCTCTCAATGAGATCCTTGACAAAGCGCATACCCCTGAAACCTGTCATGATCTTCTCCCTTTGAACGGTTTTGCATCCATGAAGTAATTATTCACAAGCACCCCAATGATTAATTACTCCAAAATACATAAATAAACCTTGATTAGACATAATATCCATTAAGGATGTCTTCCTTTTGTTAAATTTAACACACTTTCTCTGCCAATTTCAACAAAATACTCGATATCCATGTGATAGATTCGTGTCCACCGCCAAAAGAAGACGCTAAATTTTCATTTTTTTGGTTAAATATCCAATAGATTTTACACCCGATTACGAGAAATGACGAATTAGAGTGAAAATTGAAAGGGGAACTGATGAAATGGAAGTCCAGTTGGAAGCTACATTCACAGATCGACTAACGATGGAGAAAACAGCGGAAATTCTTCGCTCTCAGGGTGTGCTGGACATTAAATTTAATTATGGCGGCGATGCACAAGCTGTCGATCTTGGAGGCAGCCTCGTTCAATCCGTTGAATCCTACGCAGCCGCAGAACCGGCTTATGCGCTAACAGTCAGTGTGGAGAAGTCGCGCTACCGCCAAGCGGAAGACACCATCGTGAAATATGGCGGACAGCTCCATTAACATCACGAGTATTTGTTCAGGATGTCCGTCAGCTGTTTGTATTCCGTCTCGTTTAAATACTTTTTGAGCGTATCGTTCACTTGTTTCAGCTCATCATTCGTAATGCCGTTTTCCAGCAAAACAGACAAGTGCTGCACTTCGTCTTGCGGCAGCTTGGCAACCACAAGCGAAAATATTTTCATCTTATCATCACTGGACAGCGCCTCTTTCTTCTTGGCGAAATCCTCGGTCGACATGACGATTTGCTTATCCTGCTCGTTCGCTTCGCTACTTACTCGCCCCATGACGGCTACAGCATCGTCCTCCGCTCCTCGGGAAGCGCCGCTACCGCTCTCCGTTTCCGGGCTGACGCGGTCAGCCGTACCGGAACTCGGCACGCTTCCTGACGGGCTGGGACTAGGTGCAGGCTGCGTCGGTGCCGGCGATTCCGCCGGGGCAGCTTGCTTCCCCCCGTCTCTACGCATAACTATATTCAAGTCATCTGCCAATCTTGCTGCAAATTCACCAAATTGAATCTTTTTACCCAATGCCGGTATCTGATATTGTCGAAATATATCTTCAACATACATGTTCACCACATACCATGTCGTAAACATTGTGATGGATGTAATAAGCACCGAACTGATGATAATTTTGCCGAGCCATGTCAATACTTTCATTCTTCTGATCACTCCTGCCGTTTGAATCAAATGCCTCTCATAAACCGCTTCCTCCTTCCCAGTATTGACGAATTGAGCACCATTAAATCCCTTCCGGGCAAAAAAAGAAATCCTCTAAGCTGCGATTGCGCCTAGAGGATTTTCATTCATTTTGTCGCTTATGCGTAAATTGGACGAACCAGGTTCGTTTGCTCGCGGTTGCGGCCAACGGAGAAGATGGCGATCGGGATGCCTGTCAGCTGGGAAATGCGCTCCACGTAGTGTCTCGCATTCTCAGGCAGATCGCTGAGCGTACGCGCGCCGGACACATCTTCGGACCAGCCTGGCAGCTCTTCATACACAGCTTCGCATTCGGAAATAGCTTTCAAGCTCGCCGGGTAATGCTCGATGAGTTGGCCGCGGTACATGTAGCCTGTGCAAATTTTTACCGTATCCAGACCTGTCAGAACGTCGATCGAGTTCAAGGACAAGCCTGTGATGCCGCTAACGCGTCTGGCGTGGCGGACAACGACGCTGTCGAACCAGCCGACACGGCGCGGACGGCCTGTTACCGTACCGTACTCGAAGCCTTTCTCCCGGATCCAAGCGCCCACTTCATTGTCCAATTCCGTAGGGAATGGACCGTCGCCGACGCGAGTCGTGTAGGCTTTGGCTACGCCGATGATGTTGTGAATCTTCGTCGGACCTACGCCGGAACCGATACATACGCCGCCGGCCGTCGGGTTGGAGGACGTCACGTAAGGGTATGTCCCTTGGTCGATGTCCAGCATCACGCCCTGCGCGCCCTCGAATAGCACTCTGCGGCCTTGGTCGATGTATTCGTTCAATACGACGGATGTATCTGTCACATAAGGACGAATGATCTCTGCATAGGCGAGGTACTCCTTCAGAATCGGCTCGACATCCAGCCCTTTGGAGCCGTACACTTGCTCGATCAGCACGTTTTTCTCCGCGACGATGCGTCTGAGCTTCAATTCGAACTCTTGCGCATCCATCAGATCGGCAATCCGAATCCCGTTGCGCGCCGCTTTATCCATATAGCAAGGTCCGATCCCTTTGCGTGTCGTACCGATCTTGCTGTCGCCTTTGCGGTCTTCTTCCAGACCGTCCAGCACCAAGTGATACGGCATAATGACATGCGCGCGGTCACTGATATGCAAATTTTTGGTGGAAAAACCATTATCATGAATGTAGTTAATTTCTTCAATAAGTGCTGCGGGATTAATGACCATACCGTTCCCGATCACACAAGCTTTCTCTTGATAAAAAATACCGGAAGGAATCATCGTCAGCTTGTACTTCTTGCCGCTGATAATGATCGTATGGCCTGCATTGTTACCACCTTGGTAACGAGCGACAACCTCAGCGGATTCCGCCAGGAAATCCGTGATCTTACCTTTTCCTTCATCTCCCCATTGTGTTCCGACAACAACAACCGTTGACATATGCACTTACCTCCGTACGGTGACGAGTCACCCATAATGAGCCGATTTGGCTTTCGTACCACAGATTAAGGTGGACCTCATTAAAGCGCTAAAGCGCGAAGCGTCCACGGTTCACCGAAGGATCAATTCGGTCTCTTCGGCAGCCATCTGCAGGAAGGGGACCTACCCATCGGCATGAAAAACGACCTTAACTCGCAGCTGCCCTGCGTGATGCAGTTGTACAGGCAGTCGAACAAGGTTTTTTTCACCGTCTCTAGTGTAGCAGTCCCCTTTCGCAAAGTCAATGAAAAACGAACAATTATTAATGCACCTGTATAATCGTTCGGAAATTGTACATACTATGAAGTTGGCATAAAAAAAAGCAGCAGGGCGTCAATGCCCGGCTGCTTCCTGATGGGTTCGATCCATATTAACGAACTTGTTGAACTGCTTCAAGAACGCCAGCTCGACCGTGCCTACCGGACCGTTACGCTGTTTGGCGATAATGATCTCGATAATGTTCTTCTTCTCGGATTCTTTGTCATAGTAATCGTCACGGTACAAGAACGCGACGATGTCGGCATCCTGCTCGATGGAGCCGGATTCCCTAAGGTCCGACATCATCGGACGCTTGTCCTGCCGCTGCTCGACACCCCGGCTCAGCTGTGAGAGCGCGATAACCGGCACGTTCAGCTCACGGGCGATCTGCTTCAACGTACGGGAGATCTCGGAGACCTCCTGTTGACGGTTGTCGCCTTTGCCGCGGCCCGCGATGAGCTGCAAGTAATCGATCAGGATCATCCCGAGGCCCCTCTCCTGCTGGAGACGGCGGCACTTCGCGCGGATATCGGCGACGGTAATTTGCGCGGAATCGTCAATGAAGATATTCGCCTCCGACAAGGCGCCGATCGCCATCGTCAGCTTCTCCCAGTCGTCCCCTTCCAGGTTCCCCGTCCGCATGCGGTTCGCATCGACGTTCGCCTCCGCGCAGACCATACGTTGTACGAGCTGCGCGGCGCCCATCTCGAGCGAGAAGATCGCGACGGTTTCCTTGGCGCGCACGCCGACGTTCTGCGCCACGTTCAGCGAGAAGGCGGTCTTCCCTACGGAAGGACGCGCCGCCAGAATGATAAGGTCGGAGCGCTGGAAGCCCGACGTCATCTTGTCCAAGTCGATGAATCCTGACGGGATGCCTGTGGAGCTTCCTTTATTCGAGTAGAGCGACTCGACCTTCTCGAATACTTCCATGAGCACGTCGCGAATGACGACGAACCCGCTGGAGCTGCGGCGCTGCGAAATCTCTAGAATTTTCGCCTCGGCCTCGCTCAACATGGACCCGACATCGTCCTCGTTGGCGTAGCCGTTGGTGACGATCTGGGTTGCAGTGCGGATCAAGCGGCGGAGCATCGATTTCTCTTCGACGATCGCCGCGTAGTAATCGATGTTCGCCGCCGTCGGCACCGCGTTGGCGAGCTCGGACAGGTAGGTGACCCCGCCGATCTCCTCCAGCAATTGCTTGTTCTGCAGGCGCGCCGTCAGCGTGACCAGGTCGACCGGCTCCTGCTCTTCCGCCAGCTCGACGATCGACTCGAAGATGCGCTGATGTGACCCCCGGTAGAAGTCGTCGCTCGTGATTCGTTCCATAGCGGTAATCAATGCTTCGCTATTGATCAGAATTGCGCCGAGCACCGCCTGCTCGGCTTCTATATTTTGTGGGGGTATGCGATCCATAAACATATTATCTCCGCTCATGCTACAGTACCCGCCTTTCTTTTCGTAGTTTAATAGATTGTGAGGCAATGTCACCCGACAATAGAGAAGAGCCCCTCCTAGGGACTCTCATCGGTCTTTCTCTGTCACTTACTTCTCTTCCAATACTTGCACGTTCAAACTTGTTGTAACCTCCGTGTGAAGCTTCACAGGCACTTTCGTTACGCCCAGCGTACGAATCGGCTCATCCAGAACAATTTTACGTTTGTCGATGGCAATCTTGTACTGCTTCTCCAGCACTTCAGCGATCTGCTTGCTCGGAATCGCTCCGAACAACCGTCCGCCTTCTCCGGCTTTCGCTTTAATTTGTACGGTCATTTCGCTCAGCTTCTCGCCCAGCGCCTGCGCTTCAGCCTTCTCTTGCTCCTTGCGGCGCTGTTCAGCCTTCTTCTGATTATCAAGCACTTTCACCGATCCTGCCGTCGCGGGAGCTGCCAGCCCCTGCGCAATCAGGAAGTTCTGTGCGTAGCCTTCCGATACTTCTTTCACTTCGCCTTTTTTCCCTTGGCCCTTTACGTCTTTCAAAAAGATTACTTTCATTCGAAAAGTCCCTCCTCTTCCTGTATTTCATCTAATACTTTCTTCAAACGGGTCGTTGCTTCCTCTAAGGTCACGCCATCAAGCTGCGTTGCCGCGTTGGTCAAATGTCCGCCGCCGCCCAGCCGCTCCATCACGATCTGGACGTTCATCTGCCCCAGCGATCTCGCGCTGATCCCGATCAATCCGTCCGGCCGCTCCGCGATGACAAAGGAAGCCATAATATTCGTCATATTCAACAATGTATCAGCAACTTGCGCAATCATCAACTGAGAATATTTGCGATTAGGCTCAGCAACTGCCAATGCGACGTGCTCGTGGATCGTTTCCGTATGCTTGATCACTTCCGCGCGTTCGATGTAGGAGCCGAGATCCTCCTTCAGCAAGCTCTGAATCAATGCGGAATCGGCACCGTTACGGCGCAAGTAAGACGCGGCCTCGAAGGTTCGCGCTCCGGTTCGCAAGCTGAAGCTCTTCGTGTCGACCACGATGCCCGCGAGCAGCGTCGTCGCCTCCAGCACCTCCATCGTCAGCTTCTCATTGATGTACTGGAGCAGCTCCGTCACGAGCTCGCACGTAGAGGACGCGTACGGCTCCATATAGACGAGCGTCGCATCGTGGATGAATTCCTCGCTGCGGCGGTGGTGATCGACCACCACGACCCTGTGGGTCTGCTGCAGCAGCTTAGGCTCGGCGACCATGGACGCCTTGTGCGTGTCCAGCACCACGGCCAGGGACCGCTGGGTCGTAATCTGCATCGCTTGCTCCGGCGTAATGAACCAGCGGTGCAGCCGCTCATCGCCGGCGATCGTTTCCATCACCTTCTGGATCGATGGGTTAATGCCTTCCAGCACGATGTAGCCTTCCTTGCCGACGACCTGCACCGCCTTCAGCACGCCGATCGACGCGCCGATGCAGTCCATATCGGGGAAGCGGTGCCCCATGATCATGACCTTGTCGCTATCCTTCATCAGATCGCGCAGCGCATGCGAGATGACTCTGGCTCTGACCCGGGTGCGCTTCTCTACGGCATTCGTTCTCCCTCCGTAGAAGGATAACCGCTGGCCGACCTTAACGGTGACCTGATCGCCGCCGCGGCCCAAGGACATATCCAGACTCATCTGCGCCTGTTGGCCGATCTCCGTTAGCTGCTCGGCTCCCGATGCGATCCCGATGGAGAGCGTCATCGGGAGCTTGTTCTCGATCGTCAAATCCCGCACGTCGTCCAAGATCTCGAAGCGCGTCTGTTCCAGCTGACGCAGCGCCTTCTGGTCCATCAGAATCAGGAAGCGGTCCGATGACGTCCGGCGCAAGTACAGCTGATGCTTCTGCGCCCACTCCGTAATCTCGCCCGTTACCTTGGCCAGCATAATGCTGCGCGTCTGATCGTCCAGCCCCTGCGTCGACTCTTCGAGATTATCCATCATAACGATTCCGATCGCCGTCTTCTCATCTTCATATTTCTTCGCCAGGTTGGCCTGCTCCGTGATTTCGCGGAAATACAGCAGCCGCTCCTCCGGGCGAATCCACACTTGATAGATCAGCTTGCCGATCGTCAGGTCCACCTTCTCGTTCTTGTCCTTCCGGCTTTTCAAATCCGGCAAGCACTCGTAGAGCGGTTCCCCAATGACGGAATCCTGCCCCAACATTTTCGCCACAAAAGGGTTATGCCATTCGATTCGCTTCTCTTCATTGTACAGGATGATCCCGATCGGAAGGCCGCTCATGACTTCATTGCCTGCCTTCTTGACACGATGGGAGATCGTCCCTAAGTACGTATTCAGCTCTCTGCGGAAAGCCGCTTCCGCCTGCAGGGTGAAATACGCCAACAACCCGCAGATCAGGAAGGCCGTAACGCCCAGCCACCATTTGAACATATAAATCGTTGCGGTCATCAGGATGAGCAGGACGAAAATCCACACAATGTGTTGACCATGCCACCGCTTTAAAAGGAACTTCGGCATTCGAACTAGCTCCTAATCCTATAAATTTTTCTTGAATCGTTCACGGATTGGAAACGCAACATCAAATACCCCTAGTAAGCTGTAAACGATAAAAAGTGGAGGCATGAAGCAGACGAGAATGATCGCCAGAATCGGGAGTACCGGCTTCCACCTGTTGGTATGGGCAATAAAGAATAGAAAGCCTATGGCTTGAATCGCGAATGCCAGCATCAATAGCGGCATGGCGTTCATCAGCAGCGTAGGGATTAGCGCCGTGGATGCCGGGTTCATGAACATATCCAATACGAACACGACCAGATAAATCCAGACGAGGGATTTCTGCAGCATCCATTCCCGCATCGGCCGCAGGCCCGGGATGCCTTCCCCTGTCTTATTCAGCAGCCAGCGGCTGATCCCGTGGGTTACGAAGGTGAAGAACAATGCTACGAAAATCAAGTACAATGGGATCACTTGCACGATGAAGTTCACGTACCAGTCTTGATCCTTCGGCAGCACCTCGCGAATGCCCGGAGGCATGCTGGCGATGCTGTCGATCATGAAGCCCTTGAACTTCGCTACCGGATCGAACCCAAGCATATATCCGATAAGCAAGCTCAGCAGCGCCTCAGCCAAGATCGTGACGATCCCTGCCGTCAGAACGGACCGCGCCGGCGCCTTCCGCTTATACAAGTTGCCCATGACCAGCACCGGCGGCAGCATGAACAGCGATACCGATATCAGGGATATGCCATGCCACTGTGTCAGCAAATAGACGACTAGCAAGCTAAGCACATAGCTGATGACGAAACGTTTGGTGCTTGATTTCACATATAGCATCAGTACAGGAATCATAAGAAAACTGAATGTGAAAATAATAAAAGGCGTCATTAGAGACAGCAATGAAACAACGGTCACCGCGCTCCAGATGATGCTATGCCAACTTCGATTCCCCAACCGGGCTCACCTCTTACGTAAATGTTCTTCGAGCGATGAAATGTCGCCGTACCAGTCCTCAAGTTGATGGCCCTCTTGGCGGTGTTTTTTCATTTTCTCTGTCATGGCTTCGTCCAAATCTCGATACGATATGCCGAGCCTTCTCCCCAATATGTACCCGCTGGAGATCAAACTGGCTAACCCGTCTACAATTTTGACATGGCTGCCTTCCCATATGCCTTTGAGCAGGTGTGCGACATGATCCACGACTTCCGTCTTGAGCCACTCAATGACTTTGGCCCGTCTGGCTAGGTCAACTTCTTTCTCCCTATTCAGCAACCGTCATCTCTCCCTATCCCCAAAAGACTATTATGTTAATTATACCACAAAAAAGGGGTAAGAAAAGAAAGCCTCTACAGCGCTTTCCGATCCCCCGCGGTGGTCGGTGTAGAGATGACCAGGAACTCGACATCCTCCCCGGAGTCATTGCGTATTTGATGCGGAACGCCCGGCATAATCGTACAACCTTCCTGCATGGTTAACGTCGTTTCCTGACCGTCCACCCACATGACCGCTTCGCCTTTTATAATGAAGAAAAATTGCTTCGCCCTCTCGTGCACATGCTTGATCTCGCTCGTTCCTGCAGGCATGCGCTCCTGGATAATCGTTCTGTCTGCATCCCGCTCCAGAAACCAGCCATCGCAGCTGTCGCCCCATATGTAATGGTCAGCCTGATCCTTGTGAATTTTCATTATTGATCGACAGCTCCTCCACATTTCAAATAAAAAAAGACAGCCGGTTATCAGCTGTCTTTCTAATCTAACTTATTCCGTTGTGTAAGGCAACAATGCGATTGTACGAGCACGCTTGATAGCGATCGTCAATGCACGTTGGTACTTAGCGGAAGTACCAGTTACACGGCGAGGAAGGATCTTCCCGCGCTCACTGATGAACTTTTTAAGAGTTTCAATGTCTTTATAGTCAATGTGCTTGATTTTGTTAACTGTGAAGTAACAAACTTTACGACGTTTGCCTTTACCGCCTTTGCCACGAGGAGCAAATTTGCGATCGCCGCGATCTTCACTATTGTTATCTCTTTTTTGGAAAGCCATTAGTTTGTTCAGTCCTTTCTACTTTAGAATGGCAAGTCATCATCGGAAATATCGATCGGTTTTCCGTCATCGATGAAAGGATCCTGCTGTCCGCGTGACCCACCGCCGCGATTGCCGCTGCTTGCGCCATAGTTGGCGTTCGCATTCGATCCGCCGCCGTCTTCGCGATTCGCACCGTTGCTGGACTCAAGGAAACGTACATTATCGGCAATGACTTCGGTCACATAAACTCTCTTGCCCTCGTTATTGTCGTAATTCCGTACTTGAATGCGTCCTTCCACTGCTGTCAAACGGCCTTTACGCAAATAATTCGCGCATGTTTCGGCAAGCTGCCGCCATGTTACGATATTGATAAAGTCCGCTTCACGTTCTTTCGAACCTGCATTCGTGAAAGGGCGGTCTACCGCAAGTGTAAATTGCGTTACGGCTACGCCTGCTGGCGTATAACGTAGTTCCGGATCTCTGGTCAATCTACCGATAAGAATGACACGGTTCAACATCGAACATTCCCCCTGACGAAAAATACTGGCATGAATTAAGCTACGTCGTTTGTGATTAAGTGACGGATAACTTCATCCGTGATCTTAAGTACGCGATCAAGTTCAGTTACAACAGCAGGCTCTGCGTTGAAGTGTACCAGCACGTAGTGCCCGTCACGGAACTTATTGATCTCATACGCAAGACGGCGTTTGCCCATCAGGTCTTGTTTGGAGACTTCGCCTCCACCGTTCGTGATGATGCCTTGGAACTTTTCTACTGTAGATTGAACAACTTCTTGCTCAACGTCAGTACGAATGATGTACATCAGTTCATATTTGCGCATGTATGTCACCTCCTTATGGACTTAGCGGCTCCCTTCAAGCTTGCTTGTACAAGCGAAGGAGCAAGGAGCGAGGATTCTTTTTCAAAACTCGCACCTGAATACTATATCAAATTGCGCGGCGGATTACAAGTTTTTATCTTGAGGAATTGATCTGTCGTCCATCGCTAATGGGGCAAGGATGAACATGGCAATCCCTATCGTACATGGTTCCCCTGTCTTGGGACAATCTAAACATGATTGAAAATCTTCTGATGAGGTGATCAATATGGGTGAATGGACAGTATTCAATGAAGGCGACCATGTTCCTAACGACGGCGTATACATCGAGATGGGCGAAGATGCCGTCCACATGGGAATTGAGAACCCGAAAATCGTCACATTAAAAAAAGGCGACCGCTTCCCGGAGAACAGCAATCACAATCGGAAATGGCATCGCAAAAAGCCATGACGAGGAGACTGCAGGTATGAGAACTTCCACCTTTACCTGGCTGTTTACCTTCATTGGCGCAGCACTCTGTTTGATGCATTATTTATTTCACGATCATGATGCTTTCTACATGATTTTCTATGCGCTGAGCGTTCCGGCTTGGTTCGCATCTACGTTCACGAACGTCTATGAAATCTCCATGTTCCGGATGTTGATCATTTATGTACTGACGATCGCCACTTGGGCGCTTGTCGGCTATGTCATCGACAGGTTCTCGGTCAGCTACCGCAACCGGGACAGAAACTATTAGCAGCATGGCTGCCATCACACAACAACTGGCCCTTCTGTAGGAGTTCTACTTAAGGGCCAGTTCTTTGTATTGGAACGTTCATACGATAAACCTATACCCGGATCCCCATACGGTACCTATATACTGGGGTTTGGACGGGGTTTCCTCGATTTTCTCACGGATTCTGGCGATATGGACGGTTACCGTCGAAGCGTCGCCCAATGAATCCAGCCCCCAAATTCGCTCGAACAATTCTTCCTTGCCGAACACCCGGTTGGCATTTTGCAGAAGAAACAGCAGCAGATCAAATTCTTTTTGTGCCAGTGTCACTTCATTCCCATTCACGAACACTCTTCGTGCGTCCTTGTGCACTTCAAGTCCTCTCACTTGAAGCTTGCTGCCTTCGTTGCCTTTGCCGAACCGCTCTTTCATTCGCTCAAATTTCTTCAAATGCGCGCTAACCCGGGCCACCAGCTCTCCGGAACTGAACGGCTTCGTGATGTAATCGTCCGCTCCGAGGCCTAAGCCGTTGATTTTATAAATTTCTTCCGCTCTGGCCGAAACCAACAGAACCGGAATATCATCGTTTTCGCGCACGGTTCTCAGCACTTCGAATCCATCGATATCCGGAAGCATGATATCTAAGATGATAAGCTCAAACTGTTCTTCCTTCAGCGCCTTCAAGCCTGCCGATCCGCTGTTTACGATGGTTACCGAGTACCCGCTCAGCTCCAGATAGTCCCTCTGCAGATTGGCAATACTTTGATCGTCCTCGACAATAAGAATCTTCTTCATCCTATCCTCCCAAACACCTAGAACTTCTTCAACGAAATCATAATCCGGGTCCCTTCCCCTACCTGACTGGTCGCCCAGATCTTCCCTTCATGACCTTCCACAATCTGCTTGGCGATCGCCAGACCTAGTCCGCTGCCGATCTTCCTGGAGGGGTCCGCCTGATAAAACCGATCGAAAATGTGTGGAAGCTTATTCTCTGGTATGCCTTTACCATTATCTCTTATCTCTATAATCGCCGATGTTCGCGTTTCTCTTAATATAATGGCAACCCGCCCAGTCCCCTTCTCGACATAAGTCAAGGCATTATCCAAAATGTTCTGAATGACCCTCTTTAATCTTTCGACGTCGATTAATACTTGAACAGGGGCTTGTAATTCACTTATTAATTCAATCGTAACATTTGCCTTCTGAAATTCATAATTGTAATCCCCGACACAATCCTCGAAATACGCCTGTAGATCGCTCCTCTCGAAATGGTACGGGAGCTGGTTCAGATCCAGCTTGGAATATAGAAGCAGATCATCGATCATCGCATTCACCAAAATAGCTTTGGAGCGTGCTGTCTCCAGGTATTCTTCCAGCTTCTCAGGGGTCTTCGCCACCCCGTCTATGATGCCTTCTATATACCCTTTTATGGAAGTAACCGGTGTTTTCAAATCATGAGAAATGCTGGAAACGAGGAACTTGCGGTTATCGTCATACTTTTGCTGTAAATAGACCGATTCTTTCAGTTTGATCCTCATGAGCTCCAAAGTCCGGCATAGTTCGCGAATTTCGTCTTCGCCCTCCTCAGGGATGCCGCGGCTCAAATCCCCTTCGCTGATGGCTATCGCCGCTTTCTTCAGCCTGGCAATAGGCGAAACGATCCCGCGTGAGAATCTATAAGAAACCCATAAATTCATAAGAAGGAATATCACTGTGAAGAAGCTTAAAGTGAATATGGCGAAACTCCAGTAAATGCCGTATTTCAGCTTGGTCGGAGCGAGCAGCAGGAGAACGCCCGTATCTCCGCTTGACAGCGCATAGTCGGCCCGGGCATACATATACATACTGCCATCGAGCTCCAGCGTGTCCGAGCCGGAGGAGCCGTCCGACAGGATCAGGCTTTTCTCGATATCGATCTTCGCGAAGCTTTTGGTAGCGTATAGAACTTCCCTATTTTTAATCACAATGACATGAGCTCCCACTGCGTTTGCCCGTCCGGCAAGCTCTTTCTGAAACTTGGTATCCATGAGCTGCTCGAATTTGTATGTCTGAGCTTCACTTCGGAGTTCGCTGATTGCCGCCCTCACCTCGATAAACTGCTGAAACTCCTTCATCTGGACTTCACGGCCGAAAACTTTTGTATAGGAAGCTATGAAAATAATGGCCGCCAGGACGGTCAAACCGATCGAAGCCAGCACAGCCAGCGCATTCATCGTGAAAAAGCGTTTAGTGAAATTCATACAGATTCCTCTCTAGATATCTTTCCTGTCAAACAAATAATAACCTGTTGTAAATAACATGATACCACATCCCGAGATGATTAGAACTTGACGGACTATTTTCAACCAGTTGATCGTTTCCGAGATCCAGAGAATGTACCAATCAAACATCGATGTAATAAAAAAGCTGGAATACGAAGAAAACATAATACCAAAGAAATTAAAAGCAATAAAAACGAGGATGGCTAGGAAGAAAACAGCTAACCCGCCCTGAATGACATTCGCCAACAGCACGACGATAAGGGCAAATACGAATACAGGAAAGAAGGTTAACCCATAGGATACGATCACTTTGAATACACCCACCAAACTGGCGGACGACGGATTAAAGATGAAACCGGCGAGCAGGGATAAGATCATAACAAAAAGCAGATTTCCCGCGATGAATAAAGCCAAATTCAAAACCTTCGCGCTAAATACGCCAAATCTGGAGACCGGTCTTAAAAGCGTAATTTTCATTGTATTCGATGAAGATTCGCCGTTAAACATATCGATAGCCACGAAGATGGCAAACAGCGGTAATATCGTATACGTAAAGAATGACAGTACGACAATCGGAAACTCAACACTGCCTACTACCCGCAATCCAAGACCGTGCTTAATCGTCGTGACGGCAATTTGTCCGATGATTACAGCAAGCGTGGATAAAATGGCGGCTGCCATCAATTTTTTCTTTTTGAGCAGCTTCACGGATTCATTCACAAATGCAGCCTTAAATCCTGCCATTCCTGTCCACCTCGCTAACGAAATAATTTTCAAGAGAAGAATAATATGAAAGGATTTGCTGCGTGTACTCGACATTGACCAGCTTACCCCCGTATACGATCCCAATTCTTGTGCAAGTTAATTCCACATCGTGAATCAAGTGACTGGAGATGAAGAACGTCGTACCTTCCTGCGACAGCTGCTTGATCAGCTTCCTCATCTCCAGCATTCCTTCTACATCCAGTCCATTCAAGGGCTCGTCCAGAATAAGCAGCTTAGGCTTGGACAGGATTGCCGCCGCTATACCTAACCTTTGCTTCATGCCAAGCGAGAACTTTTGTGCTTTCTCATTTTTATATTTCAACATGCCCGTAGTCTCCAGGCACTCGTCTATTCTTCGTTGGTCGACTTCCGGATAATATCTGGCAAACAGCTTCAAGTTCTCATTAGCCGTCAAATACGGATACGACTCCGCTGTTTCAATCATACAGCCTACATGTTTCATGGCGTTAACATAGTCCTCCGTAATGCTCGCGCCAAAAATCTTCACATCTCCGTGATCCGGTTTCATAAGACCCGTCATCATTTTCATCGCCGTCGTCTTCCCGGCCCCATTCGGACCCAGAAATCCGAACACATCTCCTTGATCTACATCCAAATTCAGCTCGCTGATACCCCGGCCATTCTTGAATGACTTGGTTAGCCCGCTGATTTCAATAGCTTTGACTGTCAATGGATATCCCCCTCATAAACATGCTCAGGAAGCTGCATGAGCGCAGCCTCCTGAACTTCTTGTTTTTATTCGAATACGCGATCGAACTGACCGTCATAGAATGGTTTCGAATCTGATCTGTATGTGTCTTTGTTGCTAACTTCCAAATTCATATCGAAATAGATCTTGCCGGAGCCGTTCGGATGGATCATACCGTTCTTCTGCTCACCTTTCGCATCGGTATACGTGAAGGTCGAAGAGGCTGCCAGATTGTATTCGAAGTTGAAGACATCCTTATCCGGATATTCCTTCTCGTAACCAGGCTTCACGGTTTCAGTGAATTTCCCAGTCACTTTATCGCCGTCAACATTTGTGATTTCAATGGTTCTCTCACCGATCTTCACAAACTTGCCGTCTTTCTCCATGATGATGTTGTTTTTGTATGTTCCTACATACTTGCTGCTGAAACCGCTTGAGTAGCTGACTTTCTCAACATTCGCACCGGTTAGATCAGGCGTGACGATCTTCGTGTTCCCTACATCGGAAAGCTTCATAACAACATTCAGCGTTAAATCGTGTTGAACGCCATTCGCATCTTTCCCCGACAAGATGATGTCGCCAGTCACATTTTCCAGATAGCCGGCTTTATTCTCTAGGGCAGATCCCACAACCTTTTTCACGAAAATATCGTTTTCGATTCTCGGTAGACTTTGCCCATCATTCAACATCTGTTTGAAACCGAAGGAAGATACGGCGTTTGCGATAGCAGGTACTTGTGCTTCAGACAAGCTTCCGGAGTACACTTTGCTACCGTTAGCCCCCTCTTCGACTTGTACGTAATCTTTGAGGTTACCGACAACAGCGTCAACAATCTTCTCAATCTCCGGAGCTCCCTTTTCATTGAAAGGATTATCGAAATCTGCCGGACCGCGTTGTTTGATATTAGCCGGGTGCTCACTTACATAGTACTTATCGTCCGTACCGTTTTTCCGTACCGTTAGTTTTGCGTCGGCGTAGGAATAGTTAGTCGTTGTTATGCCATCTGTCGTAGTTACTCTATTGGTCTCGGTCAATTGGTTGACCGTGTCCATCTTCTGAGTTTCGGATGCTTGCATCAAAACTTGGCCATTGTCTTTCAACGAATACAGAGCCTCAACCGTATAGTTATTCAAACCTTTCTCCATCATGGCTGCCGTCGTTTTGGCAGAGCCTTTCAAGCGGTCATACCCAGACCCGAGCAGCGTATCGGCGAAAGCGGTAGATACGAACAAGCACGCTCCGATCGTAAATGAAAGTACCGTAATTCCTTTTTTACTAAGTTTCATTTCGGTTCTCCTTTAATAACACGAATTAGGGGGAAACGTTTCCTTATCTCTATTGTAAAACATGCTTATTGCATCCTTCTAAATGGAATATTAACAAAGTATAAACTCTGGGCAAGATAGGAAAGGCCGTACAGCATCTCTCAGCTGCACGGCCTCATCCTCACTTCTGATATACATTCTTCTCCGATATCTTCCCGTCCGCGAAGTAGACAATTCTCATGTAATAGCCGGGTTGGTTCGAAATCGCAAATTCGTACGTCCTCTTGCCGTTCTCTTCTTTAACCAACTTCCCTTTGACTCCTGTCGCTTTCACCATTTCGTCATAGGTGCTTGTCATGCTTATTTTATCAGCCTGTTCCCGCGTCAACTGCGGAAGAGGCTCTTCCTTCGTCGTGTTAGTGCCGCCTGCTGCCGGCGTTGCTGTCGCTGTTCCTCCTGTACCACCGCTTGTCCCGCTTGGCGTTGCAGATGCCCCTGCGGACGGCTGTACGGTCGCTCCTGCGCTTACCGTCGGGCTAGGCGATGCTGCCTCTTCATTCTTCTTAGCGCAGCCTGCGGCTGCTACGACGGCTGCTAGCGTCACCATCAAGATCAACCATTTCTTCATATGTTACTCCTCCTTCGTGATGCCCATACACATAGATATAAACTATTTTGCTTGTTTTTAAACAGTTTTATTCTAAACGGAATTGGCGTCGAAATTGTTTCACGTGGAACGATTTTATACATAGCTATTTGAAAATAAAAGAAGCCTCCTGCGATTACAGGAGACTCTCTAATCACTATTCAGATCAGTACGGAAAGAGTGGGATTCGAACCCACGCACGCCTCGCGACGCCTAGCTGATTTCGAGTCAGCCCCCTTGGGCCTCTTGGGTACCTTTCCACGAAAAGTGAGAACAGGATTTATTATAACAAACAATCCGTGTTCTCGCAAGTACCTGTCCCATTTTTTCATGAGGACGTTTCTTCGTCTCCTTCAACCGCCGCTGCGTTGGAGCGAAGCACTTTCTTCAACTTGCTCTCAAACTTCGTTCGGGGTACCAGGACACTATGTTTACATCCCACACATTTGATCCGAATGTCCATTCCCATCCGTATGATTTCCATCTCATTGGTGCCACACGGATGGGGCTTTTTCATTTGCACAATATCGCCAAGCTGATACTGCTTTTTCTCCATTCGTCCGCCACCGCCTTCCACTTCAAGTTAGCTATTCTCGATTTGCACCGTATCCAACCTTTTCTTAATTTCAATATTCAAAAGTCTGGTCACATTAAACTGCCTAGTCGGTTTACATTCGGCAATGATCCGGATTTTCAAATCCGTGGAGCCTACAACTTGAACGCCAAGCACCTCCGGCTCTTTGACAACGTCGTCTGTTAACTCATGTACATGCTTGGCCGTTTCTTTCAGCACTTTCGTAGCTTCATCAATATCCATATGATGCGGGATGGTCACATCGACAACAGCCAATGAATTGTAAGTTGAGAAATTCGTCACTTGCTTAATATTTCCGTTCGGGATGATATGCACTTCCCCGGTCCAGCTTTTGATTCTCGTCACGCGAATGCCGATTTCTTCTACCGTTCCTTTATAGGAATCAATTTGGATGACATCTCCAACCCCGAATTGATCCTCGAAAATAATGAAGAAACCTGTAATAACATCCTTCACCAAACTCTGCGCTCCGAAACCTATCGCCAATCCAAGAACCCCCGCACCGGCAAGCAGCGGCCCCAGATTAAAACCTATTTGCCCTAAGATTAGCATAATACATATTAAATTAACCGTATATGCTATTAAATTATGTATGAGACTACCAATCGTATTCGTCCTTCGCCTATCAAACTTCAGTGGCGACCTATCTCTAGCAGCCATCATATGTGCTATTGTTTTGTCCGCTATTTTAATACATATTCTAGCAGCTATATAAATAACAATAATTTTCACTAGAATCCAGAATAGCGATGCCAGCATCTCAGGTTTCATGACATGCTCGCGAATCCAGTTCATCAGATCAGTAAAATACTTGGTAATAAAGGCCAAGGTTTAGACCTCCTTTTTCATTCCATCGTAACATATTTATCTTCTATTTTAAAATAGATGCCTCTGATTTCTACCTTCTCAGACTCTATAATCTCTTTGACTTCCGCTAGATTCTCCCCCGGGAATTCAATAGACAAAGCACAGCCCGCTGTGACCTCCTTAGGCGTCGGCCTTATGTCGATTTCGATATCCGCGTACTCTAGCAGCATCTCGGCACGGAGGGCTTGCTGGGTCGAATCGAAGGCCAACAGCATGATCGAAATATTCAAGGAAAAACCCTCCTCTCCTACGTATAAATGTCTCTATCTATCCATATACTAGTAAAAAAAGAAGAAGTACTTGGAGGGATAAAATGAAATTCCAATTTGGTTTCGACGGAATGAAAGATACGGATCTAGCCCCACTCAAAATCCAGCATACAGATGCCGATACCCCTTTTCTTCTCTCTAAGCATTTGCAAGCCATCTTTAGCAAGCTACCATCCTATCAACCTATTGTTATCATCTGTGTTGGAACCGATCGCTCTACTGGCGACTCGCTCGGTCCGTTAGTCGGCTCTCATCTTAATCGTACAACCAATCTTCGGAACCTTCATTTGTTCGGCACTCTGGATGAACCTGTTCACGCCATGAATCTGGCGGATACGGTTGAGAAGATAAATCGTCAGTTCGATAACCCGTTCATCGTAGCCGTCGATGCTTGCTTAGGTCAAGTCTCAAGTGTCGGCTGCATCCAAGTTGCGGATGGCCCCCTCAAGCCTGGTGCCGGTGTGAATAAAGACCTTCCTCCGGTTGGCAACATTCACGTCACGGGCATTGTCAACGTCGGAGGATTCATGGAATATTTCGTGCTGCAAAATACAAGGCTTAGCTTAGTCATGAATATGGCCAACGTAATTGGCGATGCGCTTCACTCCGCATTGCGTCGTACGCAAGCTTATTCGCCAAGCATTAAGACGGCTTTAAAGTTTGACTAATGGCTTCTTTTTCTTCCGGACTTAGTGTAAATGTGGATTGACCATTTTGAATCGGCTTAGCGTATAGATACATCTGCTCCCTGCTATGTATACCTGTTAACACTACGCCATCTTGATAATCATCCAGAATTGCCACAGTAAAGCTTAAGTTGCTTCCGCCATCTTGAAAAGCATTATAGCGATGAATGGCGACTTTCGATTTCATCTTCGTTAAGGATTGGCGAATCGTTTCTACATGGGCTGAAGTCATTGCGGATTCGGCCTTTTGCGCGTTGATTTCGCTTTGCATATCAATGACGAGCTGCTCCATATTTTCTGCTTGTGAGCCGTTCATCATTCGCACGTACTGCTTCCGCAAGGATGATAATTTCGTGGAAAGCACAATGACGTAAATAAATAATATCAAGATAAGCACATAACTGGACAGCACAACAATGCCGCCATCCAAGCCATACAGTTCCCCCATGGTTGATCCCTCTTTCTACTTAGCATACTGCGTTTGGATCTCTTTGACTGCCTGAATAAGAGCATCCACTTCTTCATTCGTTGTGAAATATCCGATACTGGCTCGAACCGCGCCACTGGCTAGCGTGCCTGCTGACTCATGGGCCAGCGGTGAGCAATGATAGCCGGAACGAACGGCGATTTGAAATGACTGGTCCAAAATAAAGGCTACTTCCGAAGAATCCGCATCATGAATATTAAAGGAAACAATCCCTGTCTTATTTTGTCCAAGTGCAGGTCCAAGAATCGTGACCCCTTTAATTCCCAGTAAACCTTCCATTAGCCTTTGAGTTAGATTCCACTCTTTCTCATGGATTTTCTCAATCGTCTCTGAGAGTATGAATTTCACGCCTTCATTCAAGCCCGCGATCCCTACCGTGTTTTGCGTCCCCGCCTCATACCGGTCAGGTCGTACGGTTGGCTGGTGAATAGCTTCTGATTGACTCCCCGTCCCCCCATGAAGGAGAGGCTCCAAATCGATATTCGGATGAACATACAACCCGCCCGTTCCCTGAGGCCCTAGAAGCCCCTTGTGTCCCGGGAAAGCCAACATATCGATATTCATATTCCCTACATGAATGGGCAGAATTCCGGCGCTCTGAGCGGCGTCTACGAGCAGCTTAGCGCCATGCATACGGCATATTTCACCGATCTCAGCAACAGGCATAATCGTGCCTAACAAATTAGAGCTATGATTGACGACAACAAGTGATGTATTCGAACGCAAAGCCTGTTTCAGCTCATCTAACCGGATATTTCCCTGCACGTCATTGCGAATATATGTAAGCTCAACTTGACCAGAGGCTCTCAGATGTTCAAGCGGTCTTCGAACCGAATTATGTTCGATATTCGTGCAAATCACATGATCTCCAGGTTTAACAAACCCTTTAATCGCTTGATTAAGCGCTTGTGTTGTGTTCAAGGCAAACGATATGTCGTTCGGATTTTTAATACTGAATAGCTTAGCGAGGTTTTTCCTTGTATCAAAAAGCACCCTGCTCGATTTGACCGCCATCTGATGGCTTCCCCGACCTGGATTGGCCGCGTATTCCTGCATGCAATTCATCATGGCTTCCATGACGGCTGGCGGCTTCGGCCAGGAGGTTGCCGCTTGATCGAAATACATAATTCCCTCCATACTACGATCACCCTCTCCTACGAAATCGAAGTTCCACTCATAAATATAGCATACCTTAGTTTGATCTTTCTGCTCGAAAGAAAACCATCGGTATGCTATCTAATTTTAAGAGATTTTGCCTTGAAGTAATTCTAGCAGACGGTTCAAATCGTCCTTCGAATAATAGAGCAGTTCGATTTTCCCTTTATCCTGCTGATGCTTGATTTTCACCGTTGTACGGTAAATATCCCTCAGTTGATCCTCAGCTTGATTAATATAGGGGTCTCTATTCTTTTCTTTTTGCTTCGGTTTTTCTTTTTCCTGCCCTGGCGCTTCCTCCAGCATTTTCACTGCTTCTTCTAGCTCACGGACACTCCACTGCTTGGAGATTGTCGCTTCGGCAAGCTCTTTCTTCACTTTGTCATCTTTGACACCGACAATGGCTCTCGCATGTCCCATGGATAATGTTCCACGTGAAACATATTGCTTGATTGACTCCGGCAGCTGCAGCAGTCGAAGGAAGTTCGCGATATGCGAACGGCTTTTCCCTACCTTGGCGGAGAGCTCTTCTTGCGTAAGAGAAAACTGATCAATAATACCTTGATAAGCAAAAGCAATCTCCATCGCATTCAAGTCTTCCCGCTGCACATTCTCGATAAGGGCAATCTCCATAACCTGCTGATCGGTGAAAGATCTTTCAACAGCTGGAATTGTAGCAAGTCCTGACATTTGCGAAGCCCGAAATCTGCGCTCGCCGGCAATGATCTCATAGCCTTTAAGGACTTTACGCACAATAATCGGTTGAATAACGCCATGCTCTTTAATCGAGTCCGATAACTCTTTGATGCTATCTTCGTTGAAATGTTTCCTAGGTTGATAAGGGTTTGCTCTCAGTTGGGCCAAAGGAATTTGAACAACTTTATCACTTTCATCAATATGCAAAGAAGTAATTAAAGCGTCCAATCCCTTACCTAACCCCTTGGACAGACCTTTGGTCATATCGAGATCACTTCCTTCGCAAGCTCTAAATACACTTCCGCGCCTTTTGATCTAGGATCATAAGTAATAATCGATTGTCCGTGGCTGGGTGCTTCGCTTAAGCGAACGTTCCGCGGAATAATCGTTTGGTACACTTTCGTTTGGAAGTATTTCTTCACTTCCTCAATAACTTGAATGCCGAGGTTCGTCCTTGCATCAAACATCGTCAGCAGAACGCCTTCAATTTGAAGCCCTGTATTGAGATGCTTTTGAACCAAGCGAACTGTATTCAGCAGTTGGCTCAGCCCTTCAAGCGCATAGTATTCACATTGAATTGGGATAATGACAGAGTCTGCAGCCGTTAATGAATTAATCGTAAGAAGACCTAAAGATGGAGGACAATCAATAAGAATATAATCGTACAAATGTTTTACGAGTTGCAAAGACTTCTTCAGACGCACTTCTCTAGAAATCGTTGGGACAAGTTCAATCTCGGCACCGGCAAGCTGAATCGTAGCCGGCACGATTTTTAGATTTGGAACATTCGTATCTACTGTTGCATCTTTTGGGTGAACGTCGTTAATTAGCACATCATAGATGCAATTCACAACGTCTGCTTTATTAACACCAATCCCACTTGTCGTATTACCTTGCGGATCAATGTCAACAAGAAGCACTCTCTTCCCTAGAGAGGCCAGGGAAGCACCCAAATTAACAGAAGTTGTCGTCTTGCCGACGCCACCCTTCTGATTTGTTATTGCTATTATTTTAGACAAAACTATTTCACCTCAATCACTTATGTTCCAAATGCCAATCTACAGCAATAACTCTATCTTAACATATCTATCAACCAGTTACCTTATCTACTTTTGTTCATGATATCTCATAAGATGCAAAAAAACGGCTTGCGCCGTTTAAGGTAGCAATAAATGCTGGATTATCGTTTAGGAATTTTAATTACGATTTCATAATGATCTTCATGATCTTGCTCTTGGGTATTAATATTCAAACCGGAGCTGGTCACCATCTCAACAGATTGCCGAATGGTGTTTAAAGCTAAACGAACATCCTTCGAAAATGACACGCGACGCGCCTTCTTAATCTTCGTTGCTTCCTTTAAGAAATTGATCTTAATCTCCGTTTGCTTAACATTCAATTCCTTGGCGATCACTTCTTCAAGGATTTTCACCTGCAAATCTTCTTGATCCAAAGCCAACAGAGCACGAGCATGGCGTTCCGTAATTTTCCGCTCCATTAAGGCCATTTTCACTGGCTCACTTAAATGAAGTAAACGAATTTTGTTCGCAATCGTCGACTGGCTTTTGCCCAGTCGTTGCGCCAAGCTCTCTTGTGTCAAATCGTGCATCTCGATCAATTGTTGATAGGCGGCTGCCTCTTCTATAGCAGTCAAACCTTCGCGCTGCAAATTTTCAATAAGTGCAATGGAAGCCGCCTGCGAATCGTTAAAATCGCGGACGATGGCCGGGATCGTATCAAGCCCCAGCTTCTTCACCGCTCTTAACCGACGCTCACCGGCAATAAGCTCAAATGTATTGTTTTTGACCCTGACTACGATAGGTTGAATGACCCCGTGCGTTCGAATCGTTTGGCACAATTCATCGATACGATCATCGTCAAATAAAGTTCGAGGTTGATATGGACTTGGAATAATATTATTAACAGGTATGTTTTTGACTTCATCCAACGATGAACGATCAGCCAGTCCAAATAGCTTTGATATTTGCTCTTTCATAGGAAAACCTACCACCAACTCTTCCCGTAGTTTAAGCGACCATAACGATCCAAAGATAGACGACCTCTTCGTTCTACTCAAGGGCAACGACTTCGTCGTCCTTTGGGGGCGGGCGCGTTTGTCAAAGTTGACATGGAAAGCACCAGCAGTACCTGATCCTACTTTCCGATCAACGAACGAAAACGCTTGTCAAGATTACGGCGAAGTATGACAAGTGCAATCACATGATTTCGAATACATCCTACTTAATAATAATTCTCCATGAAAGCAAAATTTCCTGCTTTTCATGATTGTGAAACTTCGATGAACCATTCTCATTGAGTGTTTCACGTGGAACATTCTTAGCGCTTTTCTAGCGGCTCTTTCAAAGGTAGACCGGCTTTCCTCGGGTACTTCGCGGGCGTAGGAGCTAGCTTTTTGATTTCTACAAAATGCCGCATAGATTCCTCGATAGGCAGCTGCATAGGGATCACCCGCAGTACCTTCCCCCTGAGCTCGTTCAAGCTGTAGTCAGCAGCATGCAGCTCCTCGTCGATCTCCGCCCCCTTCATCGCAATGAAAGTTCCATCCTTCCTAACGAAAGGCAGGCAGAACTCATTCAAAACTTGAAGTCTAGCAACCGCTCTAGCCGTAACAAGATCGTATTGATCGCGGTACTTGGGCATTCTAGCAATATCCTCTGCCCTTCCGTGTACACAATCTGTGTCGGTTAGCCCTAGTTGGGAAACGATCTCTTTCAAAAATAAGATGCGTTTATTCAAAGAGTCGACAATCGTAACTTTCAAATGAGGAAAAGCAATCTTCAAAGGGATACTCGGAAACCCCGCCCCAGAACCAATGTCTGCGACGGAGTTTACCGATTTCATATTAAAGTGGAAAGCGACGGAAAGAGAATCATAGAAATGCTTCAAGTAAACTTGATCTCTCTCTGTAATTCCTGTCAAATTCATTCGCTCATTCCACTCGACAAGTGTCTTATAATATTGCTCGAATTGTTCTAATTGCCTATCGTTCAGCGTTATGTCGTGTTCTTCAAGCATACGTACAAATTGTTGTTGAATAGCGTCCATCCGTTAACCTCTTGCCGCTGTGACTCTGTTATAGTGTTCCAAATAAACAAGTAAGATGGAAATGTCGGAAGGCGTCACACCGGCAATACGCGATGCTTGCCCGATCGATATCGGACGAATTTTGGCCAGCTTCTGCTTAGCTTCCGTTGCGATCCCATGGATGTCACTATATTCGATATCATCAGGTATCTTTTTCTTCTCCATCTTGCGCAGGCGATCAACTTGATTGCTCTGCTTCTCAATGTATCCCGCATATTTCACTTGGATTTCGACTTGTTCCTTCATCTCTTCATCCAGTTCAAGCGGGGATGGACACATGATTTCGATATGCTTATACTCAATCTCCGGACGGCGCAGCAAGCCAATTGCGGGAACGGAATTATTCAACTGAACGCTTTCCAAGCTTTCCAACAGTTGCTGAACATGAGGCTCCGGTCTGACTTTATCCGTATTCAACCGCTCAATCTCTTGCTCGACCAAAGCTTTCTTATTCAAAAACGCCGCGTATCGCTCTTCAGAAATCAAGCCAATTTCATACCCGATCGGCGTCAAGCGCATATCCGCGTTGTCATGGCGAAGGAGCAAGCGATATTCAGCACGAGAAGTTAACAAACGATAGGGCTCATTCGTTCCTTTGGTAACCAAATCGTCGATCAGGACGCCGATGTATCCTTCGGAGCGATCCAGAACAACAGCTTCTTTCCCTTGCACTTTGCGGGCCGCATTAATACCGGCCATGACCCCTTGCCCTGCAGCTTCTTCGTAACCGGAAGTTCCGTTAATTTGACCTGCCGTGAACAAGCCGCTAATGAGCTTCGTTTCTAGCGATGGCTTAAGTTGAGTAGGAACGACAGCATCATACTCGATCGCATAACCGGTGCGCATCATCTCTACTTTCTCCAAACCTGGAATGGAACGCAAAATCCCTAACTGCACATCCTCCGGCATGCTCGTCGACAGCCCTTGAACGTAGTATTCGGAAGTATTGCGGCCTTCCGGCTCTAAGAATATTTGATGCTTTGGCTTATCGGCAAAACGTACGATTTTATCTTCAATCGAAGGGCAATATCTTGGACCCGTACCTTCAATAGCGCCAGAAAACATCGGAGCGCGGTGAAGATTGGAATTGATAATATGGTGCGTTTCTTCAGATGTATAGGTTAACCAGCAAGGCAGCTGCTCATTGGATCCCGTTTTTGTCTCGTAGGAGAAAAATTTCGGCTGGTCGTCGCCGGGTTGAATTTCAGTTTTGCTGAAATCGATCGTGTCTTTGTGCACACGCGGCGGCGTACCGGTTTTGAAACGAACAAGTTCAAAACCGAGATTGCGCAAGGATTCGGACAGCTTCACAGATGGCTGTTGATTATTCGGTCCGCTCTCGTACATGAGCTCACCCATGATCACTTTGCCTCTTAGATAAGTCCCGGTTGTTAGAACAACGGCCTTGGCATAATATTCAGCGCCTGTTTTTGTCACAACCCCTTTGACCTCTCCGTTCTCCACGATGAGATCTTCAGCCATCCCTTGACGAAGCGTCAAGTTTGGTGTCGCTTCAATCGTTTCTTTCATTTTGTGCTGATAAGAAAATTTGTCGGCTTGCGCGCGAAGTGCGTGCACGGCCGGCCCCTTACCTGTATTCAACATACGGAGTTGAATATACGTTTTGTCGATGTTGCGTCCCATCTCACCGCCAAGTGCGTCGATCTCTCGAACGACATGGCCCTTAGCTGGACCTCCAATAGAAGGGTTGCAAGGCATGAAAGCCACCATATCCAAATTGATCGTAAGTAACAATGTATTGCAGCCCATTCGGGCAGATGCCAAAGCTGATTCACAGCCAGCGTGTCCGGCACCGATGACGATAACATCATACTCGCCTGCATGATATCCCATCGTAGTCATTCCTCCCTCTTTTGTGAAAACGAAAATGCTGTCGGTTTTCATTTACCTAAGCAGAATTGTGTAAAAATCTGATCAATCAACGACTCGCCTACGGAATCCCCAATAATTTCGCCAAGCTGCTCCCAAGCAGCCCGAATATCAATTTGGATCATATCGATCGGTACATATTGCTCATTGGCATCAAGCGCATCCGACAAGGAACGCTTCGCTTGCTTCAATAAAGATATATGTCGAACATTGCTCACATACGTCAAATCGCTCGATTCTAGTTTACCCTCAAAGAAAATGCCGGCAATCGCCTTTTCCAAGTTCTCTATACCTTTATTCTCAATCAGAGACAACTCGACAATACGCTCTTCAGGGAAATAGTTCCGAACTACTTCGACATCTATTCTTCGACTCAAGTCTGTTTTATTCAAAATAACGATCGTTTGCCGATCAGCCAATTGCTTCATCATTGCAATCTCATCCAATTGGAGCTCTTCATTGCTATTGAGCACCAGGAGAATCAAGTCCGCTTCCGCTAGCGCAGTCTTCGAACGTTCAACCCCGATCTGTTCGACAATATCGCTGGTCTCCCGGATCCCCGCCGTATCCAACAGCTTCAGCGGAATTCCGCCAATATTCACGAACTCCTCAATGACATCGCGGGTCGTACCCGGAATATCCGTCACAATCGCTCGATTCTCCTGAGCCAATTCATTGAGCAGCGACGATTTCCCCACATTCGGTCTGCCGACAATAGCCGTCTCGATCCCTTCACGCAAAATCTTCCCTTGCTCTGCGGTCACCAAAAGACGGTCAATTTCGTGCATAACCGTGTCACATTTACTCTTTATGAAAGCATTCGTCATCTCTTCAACGTCATGCTCGGGATAGTCGATATTCACTTCGACATGAGCCATCAATTCAACCAGTACATGCCGCAAATGTTTGATTTGCTTCGACAAATTTCCTTCAACCTGCTTCAAGGCGACCTTGAAAGCCCGATCCGATTTGGCTCGAATCAGGTCGATTACCGCCTCCGCTTGTGTCAAATCAATTCGACCGTTCAAGAATGCGCGCTTCGTGAATTCACCCGGCTCAGCCAGTCGAATCCCTTGCAGCAGCAGCAGATCAAGCACTTTCTTCACGGATACGATCCCTCCGTGACAGCTGACCTCCACCACATCCTCCATCGTAAAGGAACGCGGAGCTTTCATTAACGTAACGAGAACCTCCTCCACCTTTTCGGCGGAAGCAGGTTCTACAATGAATCCATAATGTACCGTATGCGTAGCTGCATCTGATAATTTCGTTTTGGAACGGAACACGCGGTCCACAAGTGGAACGGCTTCATCCCCGCTCACACGAATAACCGCTATTCCGCCCTCGCCGAGCGGCGTAGAAATAGCAGCAATCGTATCGTTTAGCATAGTAGTTGCACCTCGAATTTACCTCATCTTAAAGAAAAAGCAATGACATGATCCTAAGTCATTGCGATTCCACGATTATTTGACGGCGATGACGACCCGACGATTCGGTTCTTCGCCTTTGCTGTATGTTTTGACAACTGGATGCCCTTGCAACTCGGCATGAATAATCTTGCGTTCTTGCGAGTTCATCGGCTCCAAAATAACTTCTTTTTTGGACTTGATGACACGGTTAGCCAGCCTCGAAGCCAGCTCTTCCAGTGTTCTCTTCCGTCTTTCACGGAAATTCTCCGCATCTAAGACAATGCGAAAATGCGAGTTCGCATACCGATTTGCGACAATATTAACTAAATACTGCAGCGCATCAAGCGTTTGTCCCCTTTTGCCAATCAAAATCCCTAACTCCGAACCACTCAAATTCAAGAGGTAGCCTTCGCGATCCTTAGTCGTATCTATGGTGATGGAAATTTTCATCGCTTCGAACATATCTTGTAAGAAAGCAATGGCTTCCTCAAGTGGATCTGGTATCAATTCAAGCTCAACTTTAGCTTCTTTGGAACCAATAAACCCGAACAACCCTTTGGTGGGCTGTTCCAAAATATGAATCTTTACACGATCTTCCGAAACTTGCCATTGAGAAAGGCCGGCTTTCACCGCTAACTCAATGGTTTTTCCAGTCACCACGATTTTTTTCATTTGGACAGGCCACCCTTATTATTTTGAGATCCAGGATTTTTTTGTTTTCCAGGAGAACCATAAATGAAGTAAGACTGAACAATGGTGAAGATGTTACCGTAGATCCAGTAAAGCGGCAGAGCGGCTGCGAAATTCATGGACATCACGAAAATCATAACCGGGAAAATATATAGCAAGCTTTTCATTTGTTGATTCATTTGGGACGACATGAACATTTGTTGAACGAATGTTGTCGCCGCGGCGATCAATGGAAGAATGTAATAATGGTCGGGTTGTCCAAGATTCATCCATAAAAAATTATGTCCATGAATTTCTTGGTTGCGCATGATCGCTTGGTACAAGGCAATCAAGATTGGCATTTGTACAATGATCGGGAAACATCCCGCCAATGGATTCACACCATTTTGTTGAAACAGCTTCATCGTTTCTTCCTGCTGTTTCTTTGCGTCATCTTTATACTTCTCTTTCAGCTTCTTCATCTCTGGCTGCAGTTCTTGCATCCGTTTGGAGCTCTTGTACTGTTTCAGCGTCAGCGGCAAGATAATGAGACGAATGATAATGGTAACAACCAGAATCGACAGCCCATATTGACCCCACAAATGATCGGCAAACCAATCCAGCGTTTCAGAAAGCGGGTACACAAAATATTTCGTGAAAAAATTTGCGGTATTTAGATCAATTGGTGCCATGGCTGAGCTGGACGGACTACACCCTGACAGTAACAAGATCATCGCAGAGATTGCGGCTAGCATATAAATTCGACGAGTCAAAATGAGATCCTCCTAAATATCTTTTCCAACATAAACTATATCACATCTTCAGCCTGCAAGGAAATATAGCTTCATTTTTTTATTGGTTCGTTCCTTTTTAATAAAGAAGCTTTTCGCACGACATGCCAAATGCTCTTCTCAAGCTCCACATATTCCATATCGGCCGCGGGTTTCCGCACCAGAAGAATATAGTCGTAATGCGGCGCCATATTCTCCTTTTTCAAACGAACAATTTCCTTGATCATACGTCTTAACCGGTTCCGAACGACCGCATTGCCGACTTTTTTGCTCACCGAAATGCCAAGGCGGAAATGATCCAGTTTGGGCTGAGGCAAATAATATAGAACAAACTGATGGTTGGCCATCGATTTGCCGTATCGATATATCTTATTGAAATCTTCCCGTTTCGCTAATCTATATTCTTTTTCCACAGACATGTACGCTCCAGACTGTTAGCTTTCAAGATAGGTTAGATCAGCAATAGATATCCCATCTATTTTTGACCGATTTGGACGGAGATAAACCAGACCATTCAAATGCAAAAAAAAAAGCCCCTTCCGGAGCCTCTTTTTACGCGCTAAGAACTTTTCTTCCCTTAAGACGACGAGCTTGCAGAACTTTACGACCGTTCTTCGTGCTCATTCTTTTACGGAAACCATGGTTTTTCTTACGCTTTCTCGTATTCGGGTTAAACGTCGGACCCATCTATAGCACCTCCCTACCTGAGGATATCCATCCTACAAAATTTCTACTACTCATTAAATCACAAATCAAGCAAGAAAGTCAACCTACATGAGCGTGCAGAAGGATCTGCCAAAATCGGCAGCCGCAGCCCCAAAAGAATAACCTGTGTATAAAATTTAGACGAGCGAAACAGAACTCTGTCGAAAATTAACACAATATCAACAATATCTTGTGTTGTGAACAATTTCTATGCACAACTTGTTGTAATTGTGGATAATACCAAACAATCCGTTGATTAACAAGCCATCTTTTGATAAGATGATTATGTTTCTGTTGTGGATATAACCTAATCCTTCTCCGATTTATCAACAGTCTGTGGATAACATTGTGAACAAAATTCCCTCTATAAGAATAAGTCATTTTAGCCGAATCTTAATAATGTGGATAAAACGACAAAATCCGTCCTTTATTGAGCCCATCAGACATTAAGGTTCTTTTTGCCGTTAAACGTGCAGACTATACTCTGATTGCGTTTGAGCTGCTAAATCTCGCGGAACGCTCCGTTTGAGTTCAACATAATGATTTATGCACAGATGCTTTTTTCTATTTAACTGGCCCTAAGCCACATGTTTGATTTCAAAGGAGTGAATTATTGTGGAAGGCCATTCTACGGACTTATGGCAGCAAATCTTATCGATCATCCAAACAAAACTCAGTAAGCCGAGCTTCGATACCTGGCTCAAATCAACGAAAGCGACAGTCTTCAATGATTCCACTGTCGTTATTTGTGCGCCTAACAATTTCGCGCAGGAATGGTTGGAAAGCCGCTATACCAAGCTGATCGAAGGCACCATTTACGATTTCACCGGCAAGCATGTATCCGTCAAATTCGTTATCGAAACCGAGGAGCAGAAAGCGCAATCAGCTGCCGTTCAGCCGACCGTGCTGCCTCCGAAGGGACCGGCCATCGTCGCGGGTGAAGAGAATTTCACCAACATGATGAATTCCAGGTACACCTTCGATACATTCGTTATCGGATCCGGGAATCGTTTCGCGCACGCGGCATCGCTCGCCGTAGCCGAAGCGCCGGCCAAAGCTTATAACCCGCTCTTTCTATATGGAGGCGTAGGTCTGGGCAAAACGCATCTGATGCACGCCATCGGCCATTATGTGCTGGAGCATAATCCAGGAGCTCGCGTTCTGTATATTTCATCCGAGAAGTTTACGAATGAATTCATTAATGCCGTCCGGGATAACCGCGGCGAAGGGTTCCGCAACAAATATCGAACGATCGACGTGCTATTAATTGACGATATTCAATTCCTCGCGGGTAAAGAAGGTACGCAGGAGGAGTTTTTCCATACATTTAACGCGCTTCATGAGGAAGGCAAACAAATTATTATCTCCAGCGACCGGCCGCCTAAGGAGATTCCAACCTTGGAAGACCGCCTGCGCTCCAGATTCGAATGGGGATTGATAACGGATATTCAGCCTCCGGACCTGGAGACACGCATCGCCATCTTGCGGAAAAAGGCGAAAGCCGAGAATTTGGAGATTCCGAACGAAGCGATGATCTATATCGCGAACCAAATCGATACGAATATTCGTGAGCTTGAAGGTGCGCTGATCCGCGTAGTGGCCTACTCCTCTCTGATCAATCAGGACATCAGCGTTCATTTGACCGCAGAAGCCTTGAAGGATATCATTCCGTCGAACCGGCCCAAAGTCATTACGATTCAGGATATTCAGCAGCGCGTTGGTGAATTCTATGGATTGAAGCTCGAGGATTTCAAGGCGCGCAAACGAACAAAAGCCGTAGCCTTCCCTAGGCAGGTCGCGATGTACCTGGCACGGGAGCTGACGGACTTCTCTTTGCCGAAAATCGGAGATAATTTTGGTGGCCGCGACCATACGACGGTCATACACGCCCATGAGAAAATATCGCAACTGCTGCAAGAGGACCAGGAGCTCTACAAGGTGATCCATAACCTGACGGAGCGCATCAAGAACCCCTCTTAATAACCTTTGATTTATGATAAGCCTATGCACAAACTATGCACATGTGGATAGGCTTGCTTTATATAAGCTTCATCCACATATCCACATATCCAGAGGCCCTACTGCTATTACTAATAAAGAATGATATTATATAAAGATATGCCAACGAATCTCAAAAAAGAACCGCAGGAGTGAAGTCATGAAATTAACGATTCTTAAAGACCATTTAATTGAATCCATTGGTCACGTTTCCAAAGCAATCTCATCCCGTACAACCATCCCCATTCTGACTGGGATCAAAATAGATGCAACCGTAAGCGGCGTTACCCTTACAGCCAGCGATACCGACATTTCCATTCAAAGCTTCACACCTAGTGAAAATGGAACAAACAAAATCATTCAGTTATATCAAGCCGGCAGCGTGGTGCTTCCAGCTAAATTTTTCGTTGAAATTATTCGTAAATTGCCAGCTCAACTTATTGAGATCGAGGTAAGCCACAATTTCCAAACCGTTATTCGTTCAGGTTCTTCGGAAATTCAAATCATGGGGCTCGATCCCGACGAATATCCGCTGCTGCCGGAAATCGAAGAAAGCAAGATGCTTCGTCTGCCGAGCGATCTCTTGAAAACGATGATTAAACAGACGTCTTATGCCGTTTCGACCAATGAATCGACACCGATTCTTACCGGGGTTCTTTGGAACATTAACGGAGACAAGCTCAAATTCATCGCCTGCGACCGTCATCGCCTTGCCAGCAGAGAAGTTACCGTCGATAATGACAATGCGCATAATTTGCCGAACATTGTTATTTCCGGCCGTACGCTGAATGAGTTGAGCAAAATTTTGCCTGATCAGAACTCCCTTATAGATATAGTTATTTCGGACAATCAGGTTTTATTCAAGATTCATTCGATTTTATTTTATTCCCGCATTTTGGACGGTACTTACCCGGATACGTCGAAGCTGATTCCGCAATCCTTCCAAACCGAGATGGTCGTTCCGACCAAGGAATTGGCGGAAGCGATCGATCGCGCCTACCTGTTGTCCAAGGAAGAGAAGACCAATATCGTCAAAATGATCATGTTGGAAGATCAAACGATCGAGATCTCCTCCAGCTCCTCCGAGCTCGGTAAAGTCACGGAGCAAATTAACCTGCAGCATATTGCCGGCGAACTGCTCAAAATTTCGTTTAACTCCAAATATATGCTTGATGCGCTTAAAGTGCTCGATTCCGAGTTCATTCACATCGGATTTACTGGAGCCATGCAGCCTATCATCATGAAACCGCAAGATTCGACGAACATTTTACAGCTGATCTTGCCTTATCGAACAACCAACTAAGGGGGCTCCAGCATGAAACAAATCGCTATTAACACGGAATACATTACGCTTGGCCAGTTTCTAAAGCTGTCGGATTGTATATCCACAGGTGGACAAGCCAAATTTTTCGTTGTGGATACCAAAATTGAAGTAAACGGGCAAGCGGAAAATCGCAGAGGACGGAAACTCGTTCCGAAGGATATTGTGACCGTGGAGGGTTTCGGACAATTCGAAGTCGTTAGCTCCTGAGACCGCGTGTTGCCAGGAGGATGACCACCTATGTTTCTTAATAGACTTGCGCTCAAATCTTACCGGAATTACGAACAGATCGAGCTGACCACCGATCGCAATGTGAATATATTCGTCGGACCTAATGCTCAAGGCAAGACGAATCTGCTGGAATCGATCTATGTTTTGGCCATGACCAAGTCACACCGGACTCACCAGGACAAAGAGTTGATTGGATGGAACGGCGAGACTACGCAGCTGCACGCCCAAATTCAAAAGCGTTACGGCACCTGCCAATTGGATCTCTCGATTTCCCCCAAAGGCAAAAAAGCGAAAATCAACGGCCTCGAGCAAAAGAAGCTAAGCAATTTTATCGGTGCGCTCAACGTCGTCATGTTCGCTCCCGAGGATCTGGAGATCGTGAAAGGGACACCCGGCGTTAGGCGCCGGTTCCTCGACATGGAGATCGGCCAGGTCCAGCCCTCCTATCTCTACGATTTATCGCAATACCAGAAAATTTTGCAGCAGCGGAACAATTATTTAAAGCAAAATTACCCTGGTAAAAGCACACCGGACGCCATGTTGGACATCTGGAACGAACAATTAGCACAGTATGGTGTTAAAATTATGAAAAAGCGTCAAAACTTTATTAAGAAGCTGCAACAATGGGCGGAAACCATTCATCGAGGAATTACGAATGACAGCGAAGAGCTTCTCATCCGGTACTCCCCTTCTTTTGACATGGAGTCGTTTGAAGATGAATCTGTTTTATTAAACCAATTTATGATAAAGTTATCATTGGTTAGAGAGCAGGAATTCCGAAGAGGCGTTACGTTAGTGGGTCCTCATCGTGACGATCTTCTTTTTTACATTAACGACAAAGAAGTGCAAACCTACGGTTCTCAAGGGCAGCAGCGGACCACAGCGCTATCCCTCAAGCTGGCTGAGATTGAACTCATCCAGGAGGAAGTCGGCGAATATCCCCTTTTATTGCTTGATGATGTGCTTTCAGAGCTTGATGAATATAGGCAGACGCAGTTGATCCGCACGTTCCAGGAGAAGGTCCAGACGTTCATAACAACAACGGGTCTCGAGAGTGTCCATTTGGACCAACTGAACCATGCTTCCGTGTTTCATGTTTTGAAAGGAAATGTAAGTGGCAGGAGCTGAGGAGCATGTTTATACATTTGGGTGGAGAGAAAATTATAAGAGCTTCCGAACTGATTGCTATTTTCGATATCTCGATAGAGAAATCTTCAAAAATATCGAAACAATTCATTCAACAAGCTATAAAGGATAAAAAAACAGAAAAAATCGGCGATGAAGAATGCAAGTCACTCGTTGTTACGAAGAGTAAAGTGTATTATTCCCCGATTTCCTCTACGACGCTCAAAAAAAGAGCGCATCTTTTGTTAACGAACTAACTTTTTTGTTCACATAAGAGAGTATAAGAGGTTTATCTCACTATAAAAAAGCAGGTGGAGATTAACATGTCTGTGAATCAAAATGCGTACGATGACAGTCAGATTCAGGTTCTGGAAGGGTTAGAAGCCGTTCGCAAAAGACCGGGTATGTATATTGGTTCAACCAGTGCCCGTGGACTTCACCATCTCGTTTGGGAAGTTGTCGATAACAGTATTGACGAGGCGTTAGCCGGGTTCTGTACGAAAATCGATGTAATTGTTCATAAAAATAATAGTATTACCGTCATTGATAACGGACGCGGGATTCCGGTCGGGGAAAATGCGAAGCTCAAACGTCCGACGCTTGAAGTCGTACTCACCGTATTGCATGCGGGCGGTAAATTCGGTGGCGAGGATTCCGGTTACAAAGTATCCGGGGGTCTGCACGGTGTAGGTATTTCCGTAGTGAATGCGTTGTCTGAGCACTTGACTGTGAGAGTAAAGAATAAAGGCCAAATTCATCAACAAGAATACCGCCGCGGAACACCGCAATATGATGTGAAAGTGGTCGGGGAGACGGAAGAAACGGGCACGACGGTCACGTTCCAGCCGGATCCGGAAATTTTCAAAGAAACGATAGAATACGATTACGATATCCTGCAATCCCGGATTCGCGAGCTCGCATTCCTGAATAAAGGCATCGAGATCAATCTCATTGACGAGCGTACGGATATGGCGACAACCCATATGTACGAGGGCGGTATTATTTCGTTCGTGCAGCATTTGAACCGCAACCGCGAAGTTGTCAACGAGACGCCGATCTACGTCGAAGGCAGCAAAGATAATATCTCCATCGAGATTGCACTTCAATACAACGACAGCTATACGGAAAATATTTACTCCTTCGCGAACAATATCAATACGCATGAGGGCGGGACGCACGAGTCCGGCTTCAAGAGCGCCTTAACGCGGATTCTGAACGAATATGCCCGTAAAACGAATTCACTGAAAGAAAGCGACTCGAACTTGTCGGGCGACGATGTGCGCGAAGGTTTGGCTGCGATTATTTCCGTGAAAATTCCAGAGCCGCAATTCGAAGGGCAGACCAAAACGAAGCTTGGCAACAGCGAAGTCCGCGGAATTGTGGAATCGCTCTTCGCCGAGAAGCTGCAAGAATTCATGGAAGAGAATCCTGCTACTGCGAAGAAAATCCTTGAAAAAGGCATTCAGGCGGCCAGAGCCAGAGAAGCCGCGCGCAAAGCCAGAGAGCTTACTCGTCGTAAGAGTGCGCTGGAAGTGAGCGCCCTGCCGGGTAAACTGGCGGATTGCTCGTCTAAGGATGCGTCCATCAGCGAGATCTACATCGTAGAGGGTGACTCTGCGGGCGGATCGGCCAAACAAGGGCGCGATCGCCATTTCCAAGCGATTTTGCCGCTGCGCGGTAAAATTTTGAACGTTGAGAAAGCCAGATTGGACCGGATTTTGTCGAATACGGAAATCCGCGCGATGATTACAGCCTTCGGTACCGGAATCAGCGATGATTTCGATATCAACAAAGCGCGTTATCACAAAATTATTATTATGACGGATGCCGATGTCGACGGAGCGCATATTCGTACGCTTCTGCTTACGTTCTTCTACAGATACATGAAAAAGCTGATCGAATCCGGCTTTGTGTATATTGCACAACCTCCTCTGTTCAAATTGGAGAGAAATAAAACCGTTCGTTATGCTTACAACGAGAAGCAAAGAGAAATCATCATGCAAGAATTCGGCGAAGGCGCCAAAGTGAACGTTCAACGTTACAAAGGACTGGGCGAGATGAATCCGGAACAGCTGTGGGAAACGACGATGGATCCGGAGAGCCGGACACTGCTGCAGGTGACGATCGAAGATGCGATTGAAGCGGATACGCTCTTTGACTCTTTGATGGGCGATAACGTAGAACCTAGAAGAGATTTCATCGAGGAACACGCAATTTACGTGAAAAATCTTGATATCTAAACGATTTAAACGTTGTTAACGATGTAAGCTTTCAGGAGGAACATTCATGAGCGAAGAATTACATTCGCAAGTCAGAGAAATTGACATTTCTACCGAAATGCGTACATCCTTCTTAGACTATGCGATGAGTATCATTGTCAGTCGTGCTTTGCCAGATGTAAGAGACGGACTGAAGCCCGTTCATCGTCGTATCCTGTATGCGATGTCCGAGCTGGGCATGTCTCCGGATAAACCGTATAAGAAATCAGCGAGAATCGTCGGTGAAGTTATCGGTAAATACCATCCGCACGGCGATTCCGCCGTGTATGAGACGATGGTGCGGATGGCCCAAGATTTCTCCCTGCGCTATATGCTTGTTGACGGTCATGGTAACTTCGGTTCGATTGACGGCGATATGGCGGCTGCCATGCGTTATACGGAGGCACGTCTATCCAAGATTGCGATGGAGCTCCTTCGCGATATTAACAAAGAAACTATCGATTACGCACCCAACTATGACGGGGAAGAGCAAGAGCCAGTTGTGCTTCCATCGCGCTTCCCGAACTTGCTGGTCAACGGCAGCTCGGGTATTGCGGTAGGGATGGCGACGAACATTCCTCCTCACAATCTTCGGGAAGTCATTGACGGCATCCAGATGCTGATCGAGAATCCGGACGTTACGCCGATGGATTTGATGTCGGCCATCAAGGGTCCGGATTTCCCGACGGCCGGTTTCATTCTGGGCCGCGAAGGGATCAGACAAGCCTACACCACAGGCAGAGGCTCTGTGACGATGCGGGCAAGAACGACCATTGAAGAGAACAACAATAAGGCTAAGATCATCGTAAGCGAGCTGCCTTATCAAGTGAATAAAGCAAGATTGGTTGAGAAGATCGCCGAGCTTGTGCGTGAGAAGAAGATCGATGGTATCACGGATCTTCGCGATGAGTCTGACCGTAACGGGATGCGTGTCGTAATCGAGCTTCGCCGCGACGTGAACCCGAATGTCGTATTGAACAACTTGTTCAAACAGACGGCTATGCAGTCGAACTTCGGGATCATTATGCTGGCGCTCGTCAACGGCCAACCGAAGGTTTTGAATCTTCGCGATATGCTGCAGTACTACCTGATGCACCAGCAGGAAGTTATCCGCCGCAGAACGGAATATGATTTGCGCAAGGCGGAAGCGCGCGCGCACATCTTGGAAGGTCTGCGCATCGCGCTTGACCACCTGGATCAGGTCATCGCTTTGATCCGAGCCTCCCGGACGACGGAAGAGGCCAGAGACGGCCTCATGAATACATTTAATTTGAGCTTCGATCAGGCTCAAGCGATTCTGGATATGCGCTTGCAGCGCCTGACCGGTTTAGAGCGGGAGAAAATCGAAGCCGAGTATGCCGAGCTGATGAAGAAAATCGCTGAACTGAAAGCGATTCTTGCCGATGAGCAGCTGATTCTAGCGATCATTAGCGAAGAGCTCAATGAAATCAAAGAGAAGTTCGGCGACGATCGCCGTTCCGAGATCACCGTCGGTGAAGAAAGCATCGAGGACGAAGATCTCATCCCTCGCGAGGATGTTGTCATTACGATTACCCATACGGGCTACATCAAGCGTCTTCCGGTTACGACTTACAAGAACCAGAAGCGCGGAGGCCGCGGTATTGTCGGTATGGATACGAAAGACGACGACTTCGTGGAACATTTGTTCGTGACTAACACGCATCACTATTTGATGTTCTTTACGAACAAAGGAAAAGTATACCGGTTGAAAGCTTACGAGATTCCGGATTTGAGCCGAACTGCGCGCGGTACGCCGATCATCAACTTGATCCAGATCGAGCAAGGCGAGACGGTCAATGCCGTGATCCCGGTTGAGAGCTTCGAGACCGATCAATACTTGTTCTTCGCAACGAAGCAAGGGGTTGTGAAGAAAACGCCGATCGACGATTACTCGAACATTCGCAAGGGCGGCTTGATCGCCATCAACTTGCGCGATGATGACGATCTTATCGGCGTCAAACTGACGGACGGCAACCAAGGCATCATAATGGGGACCAAACTCGGTATGTCCATTCATTTCCCGGAACAAGACGTGCGTTCGATGGGAAGATCGGCTACAGGAGTCAAAGGGATTCAGTTGGATGAGGACGATGCTGTCATCGATATGGATGTCGTGCACGAAGATAACAGCGTCTTGATCGTAACGTCCAAGGGCTTCGGCAAGAGAACGCCTGTGTCGGAATACCGTATTCAATCCCGCGGCGGTAAAGGGATCAAAACCTTGAACGTCACCGAGAAGAACGGTCCGGTTGTCGGCCTGAAAGTCGTTCAGGAAGATGAGGATCTCATGATTATTACGGCATCGGGAACTGTCATTCGTACAAGTATGGCTGGCATTTCCGTTATGGGCCGGAATACGCAAGGGGTGCGCCTCATCAATATCCGGGAAGACGACGAAGTTGGCACGCTGGCCCGCGTTCAGAAGAACGAAGAGCAGGCGGATAATGAGGAAGACGGCGACGACGAAACGGAAAGTACGGAATCGACCGATACCGAATAAAATAAATGACAGGGATGGGGCTTACAAACCCATCCCTTTTATTTTACAATAGGAACTATATGATAAACGTAAGGTGAGTGAGTAGTGTGCCAACTATAGCCGTCTCTCAATTGAAATACGGTGAGAAGCTGGGAGATCCAGTCATCACGAAGCTAGGGAACGTTCTTTTTCATAAAGGAAGGGTCATTAACGAGCGAGATATTGAAATTTTGAAGGCCTTCCTCATACCATCGGTTTATATCGAATCCAAGAACGGTGCGGAGCCGGAAGCTGCAGCAGAAGAAACGAAGGTAAAAGAGGCGGTGACGGCATCGGCAGCATCGGTACCTCCTTTTTATATCGAGTATCAGAATATGCTAAAGCTGCTCAAGCGCGTATTTCTGTTGGCGAATGGCGGGCAACCGCTGCCCATCATGGATCTTCGGAATGGGCTCGAGGCGCTTATTCAGCATATCGAGACATATAAGGTGCTCACTTTCACCCCCAAGAACCGCAATTTGCAAGACTATATTTATCACAAAAGTATTATGGTCAGCTTAACCGCCTATTCGTTAGCAAGATGGCATGGCATGCCGCAGAAAGATTTGATGCAGATTGCTCTGGCCGGTCTGCTGCATGATATTGGCGTAGCTAAGACGGACCCCGCTATCCTGGAGAAGAAAGGGCGTCTCTCTCAAGAAGAGATGGATGAGATTAAACAGCACACGCTGGCGGGATATCAAATTCTCAAAAATATTTCAGGCATCAACGAAGGTGTGAAGCTAACGGCCGTGCAGCATCACGAACGGGAAGACGGTTCCGGGTACCCGCTAGGTGTCAAAGGGGACAAGATTCATATCTACGCCAAGATTGTGGCGATCGCTGATATTTATAACGCAATGACGAATGAACGCTTTCACAAAACCGCGATGTCCCCTTATCTGGTATTAGAGCAATTGTTCACAGAGTCATTTGGGAAAGTGGATCCTACCCTAGTGCAAGTCTTTATTCATAAATCAACGCAAATCAGCAACGGTACTCTTGTGAAGCTTAGTGACAACCGTGTAGGAGAAATTGTCTTCTCGGACCGCTCGTATCCAACGAGGCCATGGGTGAATGTGAACGGAACGATCGTCAACCTGGCAACAGAAAGAAGCTTGTTTATAGAAGATGTTATTGGCCATGTGTAAAAAGTGTGTGTTGGTATGGAATGCCCCTGTGAAGGGGCTTTTTCTTTTTTTGAGAAAAAATGAATTTATGCTTGCATTCTGTTTCTAGATTTGATATATTACTCCTTGTCGCTTCGGCGGCCGAACACAAGAACGAAAGAAATTAAAAAAAGTTCTTGCAATCGAGTAGGCCGATGTGGTATATTGATCAAGTCGCTTTTGAAGGCGATGGATTAATAAGGAAGACATTGATCTTTGAAAACTGAACAACGAGTGAGTAAACAGAACGAGCAATCGTTCAAACATGAGATTAATAATCTCGCTAGCAAGTCAATTGAGCTATTCAGCTTTCAATAAATGAGCGAGCAATCGTTCAACTATTATGGAGAGTTTGATCCTGGCTCAGGACGAACGCTGGCGGCGTGCCTAATACATGCAAGTCGAGCGGAGCACTTCGGTGCTTAGC